>DCQM01000017.1:0-4002 GCA_002323895.1 Akkermansiaceae bacterium UBA1518 | reverse complement strand
TTTTCGACGGAGATACTGAGGATTTGGCAAAAGCCATTGATCCCACGTGGGATGGAGCTCTGCCCTTCACTTTGCTCGTTGGTAAGAATGGCGAAGTTCTCTTTCGCCATTCTGGTGTGATTGATCCGTTGGCTTTACGGAAGAAGATCGTCGGGCAGGTTTGGCAGGAGTCGGGAGAATAAAAAACGGAAAAAAGAATCATTCTTTTGTTCCTTTTTTCCGATGCTTGTGGCAATGGTGCTGGCCGTCACCTTTGCCATGTCCCAATCGATTGAAGATCTCACCGCCATCTTGAGCGGAACTCCCGAGTTGACTGTCACTGAACCAGAATCTGGCTTCCCTGTCATCGAAGTTCAAACTCCTGTTTCAGCAGCCACTATTGCTCTCCACGGAGCGCAAGTTCTCACTTGGGCTCCGACCGATCACCCACCGGTTTTATATGTGAGTCCAAAAGCCAAGATGAACGAGGGGAAAGCTCTCCGCGGTGGTATTCCCATTTGTTGGCCATGGTTTGGAAATCACCCTGACGATCCAGAGATGCCAGCGCATGGCTTTGCCCGGACCCGCTTTTGGGAGCTCGTCTCCGGCGAGATAGTGGGCAAGATGGCCACCCTTGTTTTCAAACTAGTTTCTGACGAGGAAACCAAAGCTCTTTTTCCCTTCGACTTCGAACTAACTGCAACGATCCGTGTCGCAGATAAATTGCGGGTGAAGTTGAACATGAAGAATACTGGCGAGGAGATCTATAAAGTGAGCTCTGCACTCCACACCTACCTTTCGCTCGGTGATATTGAGCGTATCCAACTCGAGGGAGTTAAGGGGTCCCACTACATTGATCAGGCGATCGATGACAAGGAGCCTGTTTATCAGGAAAAGAACCTCCAAATCAAAGGTGAGGTAGATCGAATTTATCAATCTATGTCGTCGGTATTGATTCGCGATCTTGATCGCTACCGATCAGTCTTTGTCGACAAGGCCGGATCACGATCCACGGTAATCTGGAATCCGTGGAAAGAGAAATCAAAGACCCTCGCCGATCTACCGGATAAGGCCTACAAAGAATTTGTTTGTGTGGAGTGTGCGAATGCCGGAACGGACAAGCCTACCCTGCGCCCAAATGGATCGCACACCCTTGAAACAGTCATTGGACTTCGTCCACTGTCCTAAGTTTTGCAGGAGCGAGCCTCGCCGTGGTAGAAGCAAAAAACCATAGTGAAGCTCGAGACCTTTCACTCCGGTGACCGGAGTTGGGAGAGCTTACTGGAAGTTACGTGCTTTCAATGAACTTTTGAGCGTTTTGAGGTAGGGCTCGACACCACCGCCGCTGTATCCGGATATTGATTTGAAGACTTTCCCCTGCGAATCCATCAACATTACGGTGGGGTAACTCCGGAGATTATATTTCTTGGCCACTTCCTTGTTCGTTTTGGTCTGGGCTGCAGGAAGCTTTTTCGTCCTTGGATAATCGAGTATGACCACGACAAAATCTTTTTCGACACCGGATTTGAAAGCTTTCTTCGAGAAGACTTCTCTATCCAGCTTGATGCAAGGAGGGCACCAGTCGGATCCGGTGAACTTTACAAGAATACATTTTTTCTCTGCAGTTGCTTTTTTCTTTCCAGCATCGAAGTCAGTGAGGAAGTCTCCGGCCTGCGCGGTGGCAGTAAAGGCGACTGAAAAGATGGCGAGAATAATCGTTTTTAGTGGGCTCATGATAGTATTAGGCATTTCAATGTTCGGTTTTATTCCAAATTTGTCGAAATATTTTTTGAGGCTGCTATTCTTGGGATGTGAAACAGCGATTGATTGTGGCGACAAGGAATGCCCATAAAGTCGAGGAGATTCGAGCCATTCTCTCCGCTTTTGAAGTTTTGGATTTGTCTGTTCTGACCGATCCCCCGGAGGTCGAGGAAACGGGTTCAACTTTTCTTGAAAATGCTATTCTTAAGGCTCAAGCGATTAGTGAATTGACCGATGCCTTGGTTCTTTCTGACGATTCTGGATTAGAGGTTGATTCGTTGGGTGGAGATCCGGGCGTTTATTCCTCACGCTATGCAGGGGAGGATGGGAATGATTCTCTGAATAATGAGAAACTACTTCGTGAAATGGATGGGCAAAGTGAACGCACCGCTCGCTTTCGATGTGTGATTGTCCTAGCTCGAGGGGGAAATATTCTCGCTGATTTCTCAGGCGCGGTGGAGGGGCATATTCTTCAAAGAAATCAGGGAGAGGGTGGCTTTGGGTATGATCCTTTGTTTGTTCCCGAAGGCTATGAAAGGTCTTTCGCTGAGCTCGGGGAAGAGATCAAAAATGGCTTGAGTCACCGATCTCGTGCTCTCGAAGGTGTGGTCGATTGGTTGAGGCAGCTCCGTGAAATCGATTGACATCGTTCATCAACTTGCAAACTTGCGCCGTGAAGGCAATTGTTTTGCTTATTGTTTTTTTGACGTTTTTCTTGATGGGTTGTGCTGTTGATCCCCGTTGGGGTAGTCGGAGGGAGACCAACCAGCGTTTCTCCGGTTCATTTGGAGTCGATAGCCGTTGGGGTGAGCCACGTAGTAGCTTGCTCAAGGCGATGGAGTGGCAATACCAATAGCTTTTTAGAGAAGCGGCTTGTGGAGTTAAAAGAAACAAGGGGTCTTTGCCCTACTTTATCAAAAAGGAGTATTTTCCTGATTGGGTGATAAGAGAGACTTTTCCATCTTTTCTCTCAATGATCTCAACTCCTTCTGCGTCAGCGATTGTATCTCCGCTTTCAGTGATTTTTTGATTCTCTCCAATTGGTAAAATAACCCGCGAGAGAGTGCCAGGAGGTATCATGATCTCGGCTGTGAGTGCTGAGTCGGAAGAAAGTTTTTTCCAGTGAACCGAAATTTTTCCAGTCGGCGAATCATGGTAGGCCTTCACCCATGTTAGAGAATTATCGGAAGGGATGCGGGGAGCTATGATTGCTTGATTAAATCCAGGCGCGATCGTGTCGATGCCTGCTACGAAAGTCATGAGCCATTCAGCGACCCCACTTTCAGCATAGGTTTTTTGTTCTTCTGCGTTGAGATTGGTCAGAGTCTTAAGTGCGAGATCTTGATTTCCCGTTAACGAAAGGACACCTGGAAGAAAATGAGCTCCGATGGGGCCGACTTTGGATCCGTTTTTTGCGACCAAGGCGAGCAAATCGGTGAGGACTTTGGCTTTTTGTTGTGGGTTTAGAACGGCACTCCGAAGTGCCAGAACATGGCCGGTTTGTGATGTTGATTTTAGCGAGCCATCTGTGTTGACGAATTGGCGTTCAAAGCTCTTGCGTATCCGAGATGCGTAAACTTGGAAGCGGATCGCTTTTTGTGGCTGCACGGCGGGCAAAGCGAGTTCGAGAATCAAGCGGCAGCTGAATCCAAGGTAGCAGAGATCAATAAATTCAGCTGACACGTTTTCTGAGTCAGCAATTCCGCCCCATCTTGTTCCCTTCAGAAGGGTGTCCTGTGCCTCGCGCGCAATGATATGACCCTCATAAGCATTCCAACGAGATCGAGTCGGTTGAGCGTCTCCACTCATCCACCATAGCGGGTGGGTGACAAGAACTCCTGAGTCGGATGAAACTGGAGCGGTAGTTTGAGCTCCCGGATGGATCGGGAAAAAATTGTCCTTGGTGATTCCAGAATCCATCAAGCGAAGCCATTCGGTGAGGTGAGGAACTGAATCGAAGTGATAGAGAAATGCACGGGCAGATCGATGGACAGCACTCCCATCCCCTAGGGCGGTCACATCACCGTCGGTGAATGCGGTAAGACGTTTTTCGAGACTGGTAATGCTCTGGGTGTAAAGTTCGTTAATTTTTTCGGAGCTGCTTTTGAAGCTTGATATCCGACTGGGTCTTACAAGCTTCGCTTGTTTCCCAACCACAAAGGTCGCAATGCTACTCCAGTCGCTAGGCTGATCTTGTTTGTCCCAAACACGAACTTTCCAATGGACTTTTTGGCCGTTTTTGAGGGGTTTTCCCTGCCACGA
>DCQM01000148.1:71263-71993 GCA_002323895.1 Akkermansiaceae bacterium UBA1518 | reverse complement strand
TCAAGCTAATTGACCTTTTAGACGAATGGATTTTTTTGAGGCACAAGACGAGGCACGGAAGAAGACAAAGTGGTTAGTTCTTTGGTTTGTTTTGGCGGTGATTGGGGTTGTAGTGGCGGTCGACCTCTTGGTCATTGCGCTGGTGGACGAGGGCCCGAATCAAATTTATATTGTGATTACGGCATCGGTGTTGACGGGAGGAATTATGCTGGCTGCAAGTGGATATAAGACGACGCAATTGAGCGCTGGTGGCTCGGTGGTGGCTGAGGACTTGGGCGGCCGGTTAGTGATGCCTGGGTCGGCTGATTTTGAGGAGAAACGTCTTTTAAACATTGTTTCAGAAATGGCTTTGGCTTCAGGGATGCCAGTGCCACAGGTTTACCTTTTGGATCATGAAGAAGGGATCAATGCCTTCGCAGCTGGGACTGAGCCTTCGAATGCGGTGATCGGGGTAACGCGTGGGTGCCTTCAGCGGCTTTCAAGGGAGGAATTGTCGGGTGTCATTGCCCATGAATTCAGTCACATAATTAATGGTGATATGCGGCTTAACATGCGGTTGATGGGCTTGGTCTTTGGCTTGGTGGTGATATCAATTATTGGGCGTGGGATGGTGCAGTTGCTTCGTTTCCAAGGTGGGTCTTCACGGCGAAATAACAAGGAGGGCGGAAATGTCATGCTGGTGTTATTTTTGTTGGGACTTGGCCTCCTTGTGATCGGAGGGCTTGGAAGC
>DCQM01000148.1:4749-70869 GCA_002323895.1 Akkermansiaceae bacterium UBA1518 | reverse complement strand
GTCCAGTTTACAAGAAATCCGGACGGAATTGTGGGTGCTTTAAAGAAAATTGGAGGATCGGAAATAGGTTCGAAAATTAAGACCCCGAAGGCGGTCGAGGCAAGTCACATGTTTTTCTCGAACGGCGGGATGTTTAATTTTTTCCTTATGACCCACCCGCCTTTGGATGTGCGTATTCGAGCGGTGCAAAAAAATTGGGATGGTAAGTTCGAATCCTCAGAGATTAAGCCGATTACGGCTGATCGTAATACAAAGAATGAGGAGAGGAATGGGCCGCTTGACGCTCTGCCTGGTGCGGTAGTTCTTGGTGCGGTAAGCGGAATTGGACAGGGAGAGCGGAGACGAATTTCGACGGGGCAACAATTACATCAGGGGATCTCGCAACGCTGGCGGGAGGCGATCCATGATCGGGAGGAAGCGCAGGCGGTGATTTTTGGCTTGCTGCTTAACAAAGATGAGAAATTTCTGAGCAAAGAAGTCTCCTTTTTGGAGGAAGAAGCTGGTGGTGAGGCTAAGGAGCTCGCATTGAAATGGCAAGCTGAGGCAAGAGGCTTGCATTCCGCGCGGAAGATCGCATTGGTGGAAATGGCCTTGCCCACTTTGCGGAGTTTAAGTCCGTTGGAGTATGAACGGTTCCGGGACATCATGCGTTGGTTGATCGCTAGTGATGGGCAGGTTGAGCTTTTTGAATTTATGATTCAGCGAGTCATTGAGCGGCACCTTGGTAGTTATTTTGAACGGAAGGCTTTTCGAAATATTGCCTATCATCAATTTGATCGCTTGTTGCCGGAAGCGAATATCCTAGTCTCAACAGTTTCTGAAATTGGGGCAGGATGTGCGGATGATGCTGAAGCTGCTTATTTGGAAGCAACGAGTGACTGGAAAGACCGCTTGGACCGGAAAGGAGTTTCGTCACACGATGAATTAGATGAAGCTTTAGATAAATTTTCCCAGGCATCCCCCTTGGTAAAAAGGCAGATTTTGGTGGCTTGTGTCACGGCGGCAGCCCGAGATGGAAAGCTCTCAAGTCGAGAGGCGGAATTATTGCGCACGATTGCCGATTCTATCGGATGTCCGCTGCCTCCGTTCCCGGGCGAGGTTGTTGAAGAGGACATTTAACTCGTCCTAGACTTGCATTTCGAGGAGGTGCGGTTGAGGTTCCGTGGTAGAAGATGCAGAAGGAAAAAGCGCCGTGGTGGTTATGGCCAAACTTGCTGAGCCTCGATGCTCCGTTGGTTGCCTTGGCTTGGGCTTGGATGTTTTCGAATGCGTGGGGGGTGGTGAGCGTTCCTTGGCAACTTTGGGCTACCCTAGGGATTTCGGTGTGGATTATTTATGTTCTCGATCGAATTATTGATGCACGCCGAGAGGGTGATCCCAAACTTCTTGATGCGAGGCATCATTTTCATCGGAGGTATTCCAAAATTTTCTTGAGGGTAGTTACGGTTGGAACATTATTTTGCCTCTACTCGGTCTTATTTAATCTTGCCCAGACAGTTCTACAATATGGTTTATTCGTACTAATATGTGCTGTCGTTTACTTCGTGATCGCGTTGAAACAATCGAAATCAGAACAGTCTGGCCTTGGGAAGAATCTCGTTGCGGGTCTGACATTTTCATATGGTGCTTCGGCGGGTATTCACGCTTACTCGCCAGTTTTACCTTTTGGAGATATGGTCTTTTCTTCCGAGGTCCTTCTCTTCGCGGCACTTTGCCTAATTAATATGACGGCGATTGATTTTTGGCGATTGAAGGGTGAGGACGATGAAGATGCGGCGGCAGTCTTAAATCTAGGAACGCTCCTCGTCGCGGGGTGCGCAATGTATATTTATATTAGTACTTTGAAGCGAGAGGCCTTTTTCTTCAACGAGGATTACTATCATGAGCAGATTTTTTATAAGCCCTTTGCCGTAGGGGTGTTAGTGGGCTCGGCCGGCTTCTTTTTATTAAATCAGGCACGCCGAAAATTTGAGGCTGAGGCCTATCGGGTGCTAGTCGATGTGGTGGTGGCGGCTCCTGTTTTTGTGTTTTGGGTAATGATCGCCCTCGATGGTGATCCGAGGACTTGATTTGGGGTTGAGCGATTTGGAAACCTGACGCACACTCAAACGTGAAGTGATGAGCGAGACCCCCAACTTACCTAAAAAACCTGCAATTCTAATCCTCGGAGCGCCAGGAGCTGGAAAGGGGACTCAGGGAGCAATTCTTGCTCAAATCCCACGTTTTTATCACTATTCCAGTGGGGATGTTTTTCGTCAGCTAGACACTCGGACTGATCTTGGTTGTAAATTTGTAGAGTATTCAAAGCGTGGCGAATTGGTTCCGGATGAACTGACTGTTCAGCTGTGGGCAAGTCATATGGACGATCTTGTAACCAGCCATCGATACAAGCCGGATATCGATATTCTATTGCTTGATGGAATTCCAAGGAATCAGGATCAGGCGAAAATGCTGGAAGATCATGTTGAGATTCATGCGGTTTTCCACCTGAGTTGTCCGAATCGTGATGAGCTTGCAAGACGACTCCGCAAGCGGGCGCTCAAGGAACAGCGGCTTGACGATGCCTCCGAGGTCGTCATTCAGCATCGGATTAAAACTTACGAAGATGAAACCAAGCCGATTCTTGATTACTATGGGGAGGATTTACGATGTGATATTGACGCTACGCAATCTCCAGCGAAGGTGGTTTACGATATTCTTGCCAAGCTTCAAACACTAGATGCTTACCAGCGGATTGAGAATCAAACGATCTAGTGATGCGCCTGGTTTTTATGGTCACAGGGGAAATTTCCGAAGCTACTTTTGCTGACGCGCTCACCAAGAAGCACGAGGTGGTGGGGCTAGTCACCCAACCTGACCGACCGGTCGGGCGCAGGCAGGTCATGACTGCGCCACGGGTGAAAGAGATAGCTCTTGAGGCAGGGATTCCCTTGATCCAGCCGGAATCGGTTGGCGAAGCAGGGGCTCTTGATCAGATCCGGCAATGGAACCCAGAGATCATTGTGGTGATGGCGTATGGGCAGATTCTGCCGCAAGCTCTGCTTGATATTCCATCGAAAGCTATCATCAACCTGCACGCATCATTACTTCCAAAATATAGAGGGGCTTCATGCATTCAGGCTGCTTTAAAAAATGGTGATACTGAGACTGGCTGGAGTGTTATTCACGTGGTGAAACGGCTCGATGCTGGGAATCTCATCTTGCAAAAGGTGGTTTCTATTTTAGAAGGTGAAACTGGTGGGGAGCTTCACGATCGTCTTGCGCAGGTTGGGCCGGCTGTCTGTCAGGCTGCTTTGCAAATACTTGAGAACGGCCCGGTTGAGGGCGATGCTCAGGATGAATCGTTACAAACTTATGTTCCTAAATTGGGCCGGCAAGATGGTTGCTTAAACTGGTCTAAGCCAGCTAGAGAGCTGGAATGTCTTGTGCGAGCCTTTCATCCCTGGCCAGGGACTTCGGCTGGATTAGGATCGAAGAAAATGAAGATTTTCCCTCCTGCTGGAATTGGCGAAGGCCAAGGTCAGCCTGGAGAATTGCTTGAGGTTGGTGAGGAGACCATTGAAATAGCGTGTGGATCTGGAAGTCTTATTCTTGGAGAAGTTCAGCTGGATGGGGGCCGGCGAATGAATGGTGGGGAGCTCGCGCGGGGGCATCTGGAACTTCTGAGAGTAGGGTTGAAATAGTTCGCCTTTTTAGTCAGGTGATATTAGTATTTTACTTATGCAGATAATTTTGACCCTTTTGACGGTGTCCGCGTGTTTTGCGTCCGCGACAACTCTTGAGGTTTTGAGGGTTTTTCAGCCTCTCTCTCTTCACGGGACGGATGTTGATCACGAATTCAAAGGTGAGGCTGTGCAGGCTCATATTTTTGCTCGTCCAATGGTTCTGAGTGGAGCGATGCCAGAGAATCTGGTATTGGCGGTTGCGACTCCTCACCGGATGCCTGCTATTTTTAATTATGATGTAAACGAATGCAATTTATTGACTTTGTTTCAAATTGAAATCTCCGGGATAATGGGCGATTCAGGTGAGCTTGAAGTAGCCTTTGACCTTACCAAGATGCAGGCCCCCGAGAGTGTTGATTTATCAATCCGGACGGTTTTGAGTCTTTCGATTCAGGCTCTTAAGAAAACTCTTGAGGACTACCATCATCCTGAGAATAACCCTTTGAAAGTGAAAATTACTATTGAAGGCACTACCAAAAAAAATCGATCCCTCCGCGATTTAAACGGAGGCTTTGTGGTCACGGGATAATGTTGAATTCTTCGAATTAAGAGAAATTGGTTTGATGAGCCTTTTCCGCTTTTCGGTTAGTTCTTGTCCTGCCACTATCGTCGCAAGTAAATGAGTGACCTTGCAGCGATCCGAAACTTTAAAAGAGTGGTCTTGAAGCTTAGCGGTGAGGCTCTGCGGGCTTCTGGGAGTCACGACAATATTTCCCCCGAAATCGTTGAGCGAATTGCGCGCGAAATTCATGGAGCGAGACAGGCGGCAGATGTGGAACTCGCCATCGTAGTTGGTGGTGGAAATTTCTGGAGAGGTGCTTCTGCGAGTGCGCGAGGAATGGATCGGGCAACAGCTGACTATGTGGGAATGCTCGCAACGGTTATGAATGCTTTAGCCCTGCAAGCGGCGCTCGAGCAGGAGGGGGAAGAGTGCATCGTTCATTCTGCAATACACATGCAAAATGTAGCCGAACCGTTTATTCGGCGCAAAGCATCTCGGCAAATGTCCCGGGGTGCGGTCGTTATTTTTGCTGCTGGCACGGGGAGCCCCTTCTTTTCGACAGACACCACCGCCGCGCTACGAGCTAATGAAATGAATGCAGATGTTATCTTTAAAGCGACGATGGTGGATGGTGTTTACGATTCGGACCCCAAGAAAAATCCAGATGCTGTCCGATATGAAACTGTCTCGTTTCGCGAGTGTATCAGTAGCGAACTCGGTGTCATGGACTCAACTGCGTTTAGTCTCTGTATGGATAATGACATTCCAATCATCGTTTTTGATCTTGAGAAGGAAGGGAACATCGAGCTCGCTCTTAATCGCCAGAATATTGGCACCATTGTTCATTAATCATTAAAAACACCACTAACATGGAAGCAGCGGAAGCAATCAAACAGGTCGAAGAGGCCATGAAAAAAGCAGTCGAGCACACAAGCTCGGAGTTCACCTCAATCCGGACAGGCAAGGCCTCTCCGGCCTTGGTAGAAAATCTTGACGTCTCGGTTGCCGCTTATGGTAGCGTAATGAAGTTGAATGGACTTGCGGTTATTACTGCACCAGAACCCCGGATGCTTGTTGTTCAGCCCTTTGATCCTTCTACCTCGGGTGATATCGAAAAGGCGATTCGTGAGAGTAAGCTCGGTTTAAATCCTGTAAATGAAGGGCAGCGGATTCGTCTTCCAATTCCTGAGCTTTCTGAGGAACGCCGTGTGGAGCTTGTAAAGTCTGTAAAGGCGATGTCTGAGGAAGGTCGTGTGCGAATTCGAGGAGCTCGCAAGGATGGTATGGATCTTGGTAAAAAGATGAAATCTGGCAATGACCTTACGGAAGATGGTCAGCGTGACTATGAGGCGAATGTTCAGGATTTAACCAATAAGTATGTTGGCGAAATTGATTCTCTAACTGATGCAAAAGAGAAAGAGGTAATGACGGTTTAAAGTCGATTGGACCTATTTTCACAACTGCAGATGGCGCGCCCTTCTGCAGTTTTTTTGGATGTCGATAGAGCCGATACGATCGAACTACGGATGTTGACTGGAGATCAAGTCCGTGAAAGATAGAGGGATGACTCTCGCGTGGTTTTTCCTATTCTCTTTTATTGTTCTGCTTGTGTTACGCGGTATTTTTTTTAAGGGAGCGTATTCTCAAGCTTCTCCGCCACCTGAAGGGATTCTCGACATGCACTGTCACACTGCGGGGTTTGGTGCGGGAGGGAGTGGAGCAAGGGTTTCACAGGCCTTGCGTAAAAGTTGGAAATTCAAGCTGTATCTCAAGATCTTTGGGACAAGTGAAGAGGAGATAAATGAGAAGGGAGACGAGATTGTCATGGATGTCATCGTGCGTCAGGTTGAGAAATCTCGATTTATCGACGATGTGGTCATTCTTGCAATGGATGCGCCTTATGATGGCGAAGGGAATCTTGTCGAAGATCAAATTGAGGCTTATGTGCCGAATAGATTCGTTGGTGAGGCTGTAAAGACGAAGAAAGGACTTCACTTTGGGGCGAGTGTACATCCCAACCGAAAGGATGCGCTGGAGGAATTGGAGTGGTCTAAGGAAAATGGTGCAATTTTTGTAAAGTGGTTGCCGAATATTCAAGGCATAGATCCGTCGGATGAGAAATTTCGGGACTACTATCTTAAAATGGTGGAATTAAATTTACCGCTTTTGACCCATGTCGGTGATGAAGATTCCTTTTCGCGAACCGATAATACTCTTGGGGATCCCAAGCTACTTAAACTTCCCTTGGAATGTGGGGTGCGGATTATTGCGGCTCATGTTGCGAGCTCGGGTGAGCGAGAAGGAGTGGAAAATATCGAGCGCCTGCTTGAAATGATGCCAAACTTCTCAAATCTTTATGCCGATATTTCCACTCTGACACAGATGAATCGGAGTAAGTATTTGCATCAGGTCCTCAACGACGAAAGGCTGAAAGGCCGCCTTATGTATGGAACTGACTACCCGCTTACAAATACTCCGCTTGTGACGGCTTTACAGTTTCCGCTGAGGCTTACGATTAGGGAGATTGTTGGTATTGTGCTGACGAAAAACTCTTGGGATCGTGATGTGAAGCTTAAAGCGGCACTTGGTTGTCCTAAGGAAGTGTTTGAATTAAGTCGGAGTTTTTTGGGCTTAGCTTCATGAGAGATACTACCGAGTAGTTTCCGTTTAAGTGTGTTTGAAAATGAATGGTTTTGAAGAGGATTTCATTTGAATTCTTCGCCGGGCTGTTTCCCTCGGAATGATTATGATTGTGTGGTAAGCTCAGAGGGACGTTCGGCTGAGCCAATCTCATAAGTGAAGATGCGTGAGCTAGCATCAAGTAAGAAGATGGGGGTGGGGACTTACTTGATGGGACTCAAAAAAACAACCCTGCGGCTAGGCAAGGTCGCTGAAGAGGTTTGATAAGAAGCTAGGATCTTGTCCTACTTATTTGCCGGAAAGTCCTTTTGAGAATACATCTGTCCGGCCGAGCGATCTGAGGTTTCCTTGCGAATTTTGGCGACGGTGGCCTCGGTAACCTTTTGGGCACGGTTGGTCCAGTTTGCACGAATAAAGGTTGAGACATCGGCGATGTCTCCATCTTTGATTGTGGGGTTGACTCCAAGACCTGGCATGAAGGCCTGTGGAGTGAAGGTCCTTTGATTGATCTGAATTGGGCCAGTCAAGCCGTGGATGAGGATCTTTACGAGACGGCTCTCGCTTCCAGTGACCCAATCGGATCCGTCAAGCTGGGGACCTAGGTTAGGTAGTCCTGCCCCGTCCTGACCATGGCAACCGATACAGGCTGCCGTGGTGCTGTAAAGCTTCTCGCCTCGGATAAATGAAGCGAGGTGATCTCCCTTGAGAAGAGTCTTCGGGTCGATCTGCTTTTGCGGGCCGCGCTTGGATTCTTTGAGCCATTTGTCGAAGCTTTTCTCGCTGAAGCGACCCTTATTTACTTTGTCAAAAAGAATCGCTGTTCCACTTAACCCTGAGATTGCGGCTTCTCGAACAAGTGATGTTTTGTGATGCCGTTTGAGGAAGACGACGAGCCTTTCCTGTGCAATTGGACTTGGAGTCGTGGCAAGAATACGGGCGATGTAAGGAGCAGTCATTGTGGTGGCCCTCACGGCCGCCACTGATGACTCGAGCTTTATTAGTTCGCTGTCAGTCAGCGAGAGTGCAGCGTAAAGCGCACTCGAAATAAGCTCTTCGTTCTTGGAAGTGAGGGCTCCAACGAGGTGCTTTGCTTTCAGTGCTCCCAGGCCTTCGAGAGTCCAAAGTAAGTGAATGCTGGTTAGGTCACCAGCTGAACCGGTTGAGAGTGCTGCGACAATAGGCTTGGGGTCAGCCTTGCGGTCGATCAGTTCCTTCTGTGCAAGGTCACGAACCGCGCCGATGGGGCTATCTAGTTTTTTGATGAGCTCGATATCGGAGGCTTTCGCAAGATCTTCGACTTTTGCTAGTGGCTTATTGGAGGAACGAATGCGGTAGATGCGGCCGTGCCCATAGCCCGGGCCCTCTAGTCCACGACTGAGAGTTTGCCCACGAAGGTAGGTGGTCATGTAGGTCTTGTGCTGGATGATACCGTGATACATGTCTAGAATATAGAGGGAGCCGTCTGGTGCATTATACATATTGACCGGGCGGAACCGCTCGTCGGTAGAGGTAAGGAAGTCGCGCTTCTCAAGCGGGTGCGATCCCTTGAGCGTCCCATTCTTATTTTCAATCCCGATCATCTTGATGAGCTGAGCGGACGATTCGCAGACAAAGCCATTTCCGTTGATTGACGCGGGGAGGTTGTTGCCACGATAGATGACAGGGCCGCAAGCGCCCGTGGCGTTGGTGAGTTTGAATGTTTTGGGGTCAATGGTGTTTGAGCTGTAACCGTTGTGCGAGGAAATGTAAGCACGGTTAAGACCCGGGGTGACACGCCCGGGGAAGACAGCGTTTGAGCCAATACGCTCGGTCGTTTTGGCCTTCATTTTGGCCGACTTATTTCCGTTAAGGAGGTTGGGAAGAACTCGATCTCCGATTAAAAGAGTACTATTTGAGTTGTGGAAAAGGCGACCGAAGTTGTCCCTGCTGATTCCCCACTGGCCACGAAAAGCAGTAGCGTCCTTGATGACTTTGTTTTCGCCGGGAATGAATTTGAAGCGTGCGTTTGACTTGGCGTTATACAACCAGTTGTCGATTCCAGCCATCAAGCCGTTAGTCTTGTGTTCTACGTTACCGCCGGGGGCGAATTTGTTGTCTACCACCACAGCCTTTCCTTTCGGTTTGTCGCCGTCTCGGGCCACGAAGTAGAGATTATCTTGGTCACCATAAAGAATGCCGCCGGGGACCAGAGAAATCGCGCGCGGAAGAACAATTTTGTCAAGAAAAGTGGTTCTTTTGTCTACCTGCCCGTCCCCGTTACTATCCTCCAAAATAGCGATACGCCCAGTAGCTTTATTTTCAAGTTTGCCGTCAATATCCGGCATGTAGCCGCGCATTTCGCAAACCCACATCCGCCCGGAAGGATCGAAGGTCAAAGCGACTGGCTTATCGACTAGTGGCTCTGCAGCAACAGGTTCGATCACGAATCCTTTTTCGATTGTAAAGGTCTTGAGTGCTTCGTCGACGGTTAGAACCGGAGCAGGGGGGATCAAGTTTTCGGGGACGATTTTACCCATCTTATCATGTCCTTTTCGATCGCCATTTTGGGCAAGGACAGGGGAAAGGCCGATAAGACCAATCAAGGTTCCAGCAACGCAATATCTCATGGAGTAAATTTACGCGCTTAAATGCCGAATACTAACGAAAAAAACATCTAAAAGGAAGGCTTTTGGTAATCGACCCGGCTTCCGTAATGATCAATATTTAATTATGAAATTACTTTTTTGGATAATATTGAGCATCTCATTTGCTGGAGGGCAATCTCTTTTTGATGGCAAATCCTTAAAAGGGTGGATGGTTCAGGAAAAAGAAGCTTGGATGTGGACAATCAAGGATGGTGCGATTGTCGGGGGATCGCTCGATAAAAACGTTCCCCACAACACCTTCATTACAACGGAGAAGCGCCATAAAAATTTTGAGCTTACTTTGCAGGTTAAGGTTGAAGGAAAGAGGCCCAATGCAGGAATCCAGATCCGTAGTGAGCGGATTAAGGATCATCATGAAATGATCGGTTATCAGGCTGATGTGGGGCCAGGATATTGGGGGAAACTTTACGATGAATCACGTCGAAGGAGGTTTCTGGCGCCTTTTGCAACGGAGGGATCTGCCAAGGCGGCAAAGGAGGGCTGGAATAACTACAGGATTCGATGTGAAGGCAAGAGAATCCGGATGTGGATTAATGGGATCCTCACTTGCGATTATACTGAAGAGGATGAGTCGATTCCCTTGGATGGCTATATCGCGCTGCAAGCTCACAGCGGTCCACCATTCGAAGTCAGTTACCGGAAAATCATACTTAAAGAACTCTAAGAATTTTGGGAAGCGATCATTTTTTGATGAAGCACTTTGAATGCCCCACCGGCTCCTTCGAGATCATTCGTCCCGAGGAATTCAGCTTGAGTGATCAGGCTTTCTGTCTCCAATCCAATCTTCTCCCCCCATTCAATTAGATCGGGAAAATAAACGTCGAAGGTGAGGTCTTGCTTGCCAGGGTTTTGGTAGGCGTCTGGAGGAAGGAGGCGCATGTGGTGTGCATAGGCACGGAGTGTTCCAAGTGGACGACGATGGTAGATTTCTTCCGAATCGCCGCCGTAATCGAGGCTTAGGACCTCACCTTTTTTAAGTTTGCTGAGATCACTCCGAAACCATTGCGCAATGGAATCCGCAACTTCAAAGCGGAGTGGTAATTCTTTGAATAACGAGGAATTGGGGATGTCATGGCACGGTTGCCAGATTTCTTCCTTTTTTGGACCGAGATAGAGCTCTTCTAGTGCTTGATTGAAAATCCGCACCGGAAAGGCATCAAAGAATTCATTTGAAATGATAAGGGCTGAGCCTCGAGTGGCCACTAGGGTATCACTGAGAGTGGTGTGCCAGGTCCCTTTGTTTTTCTCCTGCTGTTGCTTGGCGAGGTGAGGTGAAATTTCCACGAAATGGTAATCTAATTTCTGGCGGGAAAAAAACCCGAGGGAGCTTCGGATATCCCTAGCAAGGGTTCCATCGCCAGGGCCGAGTTCGATGACCGGAAGCTTTTGGCCTTGGCGTTTCCAGGCGGATTCAATCCATTCGGCAATTGTTCGAGCGAGAAGTTTGGTAAGCTTTGGGGTGGTGGTAAAATCACCCCGCGGGCCAATGATCGAGCGCGGACTGGTATAGTATCCCTTAGGCCCGTAAAGCGCATCAGCCATGAAATGGTCGAAGCGAATGGGTCCGGATTCAGGAGTTGGCAAGGAGCTCTTCACAGCCCTTGATGTCGAGCTTGCCTGAGGCGAGGATAGGGATTTCTTCAACTGGGATGATTGTTTTAGGGCACCAAAGTGAGGGGAGGCCTTCGTCGAGAAGTTTGTAACGGAGATCGAGGTTTTCTTGCTCAATCGCAGGGCCGGAAATCGTTGAAAGAAGTGCGATGGCTTCACCCTTCTTTTCATCCGGTATTCCAACTATGGCAACTTTCGGCTCGATTTCGTTGTCGAGATTCCAGACACGGTTGACAGCAGCTTCGACGTTTTCGTGTGGAACCATTTCGCCGGCGATTTTGGAAAAACGGGAGAGTCTGCCTTCGATGAAGAGGAAACCCTCATCATCGATGCGACCGACATCGCCTGATTTGAACCACCCGCTTTCATCAATCACTTCTTCCGTGATTTCTGGGCGGCCGAGATATCCGTTGAAAATATTCGATCCCTTCATCCAGATGATGCCAGATTGATCAATCGTGTTTTTCTCGTCGGTGGCCGGGTTGGTGATGCGGATGGCAAGACCGGGTAGGGGGCGGCCGACAGATGTGAAGCGCTGGGAAGGGATAACGGGTAGACCATTTTCAGCGGCGGGATCTGGCAGGTTGATTGTGGCGGCGGGAGATGTCTCAGTGAGGCCGTAGCCTTCCATGGGGAGGATCCCAAATTTTTCTTCGAAGGAATTGGCAAGGTTTTCGGCTAGTTTTTCGGCTCCTGTAACTACGATCTTCAAAGATGAGAGCATTTCGGGCTTTACGCGGCGCATGTATCCACGGAGGAAAGTGGGAGTGGTGAGGAGGAGGCTTACTTGATGTTGCGAGATCAATTCAGCGAGACGTTTCGTCTCTAAAGGTGACGGGTAAGTGACAAGGTCAAGGCCTTCAATGATGGGGAAGAGAAGAGTAGCCGTAGTGCCGAAGGAATGGAAAAGAGGAAGGCACCCTAGGAGTTTAGTCTCTTTAGGAAGATCAAGTTGACGCCCGAACTGACAAACATTGGCTAGCAAGTTTCGGTGGGTGAGTGGAACTCCCTTGGGTTCTCCCGATGAACCAGAGGTGAAAAGGAGGAGTGCTTCTTCGTCGCCTTTTGATTTGCCTATGCCGTGAAGCTTGGCGATGACTTGTGCTGGGAAGATTTTTCCAAATAAGACCCACTTAACGATTTTTTTCTTAATCCTCGGAAGAATTCTCTCGATAAAGAGGAGATCCCGGTTGGGTGGCCATGGAAAATCAGCGACCTTTCGAACAAACGGGTCGGCGGTGATGAAACGATCTAGGTCCGCTTGGCGAATTGCGGAGCCGATGGCTTCATGTGAAGCGGTGAAGTTGAGATTCACCGGAATCTTATTGGCGAAAAGGACGGCGATGTTGGCAATCGTTCCACCACGGCCAGGAGGAAGTATTACACCGACACGCTTTTTTTTGGTTGCTAGTTTTATTTCTTTTGAAAGAGCGAGGGACGCCCCGAGAATTTTGTCGAAGGAGAGTTCGGAATCGTCGGTGCCGTCGTAAAGACTGTTCTTTTTAGAGTGTTTTTTGAGCCCCTGAAGGATTGCTATCGCGAGAGATTCTTTAAGGAAACCACGGCTGGAAAAACTTTCTTCGGAGGCCATTAGCAGTGCTTCACGGTAGCGGGCAATGGTGGCCTGACCACGAGGAATAGCTTTGCTAAAATTAAGAATGGCGGCTGGAAACTTGGCCGAATTTTCGATCCCAAGTTTCATTTCCGCGGGGACCGAAACATCAAGAGGTATAATAGGGACCTCAAGTTGGCAGAGGGCTTGAAGGATATCGGAAGGAATATGGCAGGAGGATCCAGAACGAACGTTGGTGACGCCAGGAACGAAGATGAGAACGCCATCAGCTTCAATTTTAGGCCCAAGATTTCTACCGACATCCGGTAGAGATTCATCCGTTTTAGAAAATGCCGCTCCACGATGACCACTGTGCTGGAGGTAAGACTGGAGTTCCTCGGTGAGAGTCACAGTTTCTTCCACCAACCAAGTGATGTTTCGGCCAGCTAGGCTAGAAGCAAGTTCATTCGCTTGATTTGCATTGAGTCGACCGGGCACGATGAGGCATCCGTCTCTTGGGAGACGGTCCAGAGAACGGACCTCGATGGGGGTGCTCATGAGAGAATCTGGTGCGGATGTAGCCGCCGGAGGAGGAAAGCATGAATTACTCTGGGTCAAAACGAAAAATGCCCAAGCCTCGCTTTCAGGCTTTCAGCAGCCCTGTCGAGTTGTTAAGCCTTCCGAAACACAATTGATATGGAAAAAACGAAGACCGCGAAAGGGCGTTATTGGAGGGCACACTTACGATGTGTGGGGACACTCCTTTTGATTTGGTTTCTGACCTCATTTGGTTGCGGAATTCTCCTGCGTGATTGGCTTGATGGAAATTTTCCGAGTGTGGGATCGGCTCCGTTTGGTTTTTGGATGGCGCAGCAGGGGTCGATCATTTCTTTTGTGCTCATTTTATTGGGCTATAAATTTTGGATGGAGCAGATTGAGTCGAAGCTTGAACAGAATAAGGAGGAAACGAAATGACTCAAGATACTTGGAATTTCATTTTTATCGGGCTGTCCTTTGCTCTTTACATCGGTATTGCGGTTCGCCAGCGGGCGGGATCAACAAAGGAATATTATACGGCTGGTGGTGGTGTTTCTCCATTTGCCAACGGAATGGCAACAGCAGCCGACTGGATGAGTGCAGCGACGTTTATTTCGATGGCGGGTTTACTGGCAACGAGTGGATACGATGGCTCTCGTCTTCTCATGGGATGGACCGGCGGATTTGTTCTCCTAACAGTCCTAATGGTGCCTTTTTTGCGGAAATTTGGAAAGGCGACGGTGCCCGATTTTATCGGTGACCGCTACTATTCCAAGACGGCCCGTTTGGTGGCAGTCGTTTGCGCGATTTTCATCTGTCTGACCTACATTATGGGGCAGATGAGAGGAGTGGGTGTTGTCTTTTCCACTCTTTTTGAAATTGAAATTTCCACTGGAGTCTGGGTTGGAGGAGCGATTGTTTTCTTTTACGCCGGACTTGGTGGGATGAAGGGTATTACTTACACGCAAGTTGCTCAGTATTGTGTGATGGCATTTGCTTACACTATTCCGGCAATTTTTATTGCGATGACTCTTACTGGGAATGTCATCCCTCAGTTTGGTTTTATTGGAGATTATTCGGCGAATGGCGAGTCGTTGCCATTTCTAGATAAGTTAGATAATATTAATACCCAATTAGGTTTCGCGAAATATACGAGCGGTTCATTACCCCGAATCGACATGTTTTGCATCACAGCTGCATTGATGTGTGGAACAGCAGGGCTGCCACACGTGATCGTTCGCTTCTTCACGGTGAAAAATGTGAAGGCTGTTCGCACTTCTGCTTGCTGGACATTGGTATTCATCGCGGTGATTTATCTTACAGCCCCAACAATTGGAGGTTTCTCCAGAGTCAATTTGATCGAAAAGCTCCAGGATACTCCTCGTGAAGAAGCTCCTGAGTGGTTTGGGCATTTTGAAAAAACGGGTTACATGAGCTGGCAGGATAAAAATGGAGACGGAAAAATTCAGCATTTTGGACCAGAACGTGAGAAGCGTGGCGATTTAAATGAGCTTACTTTTAAGCCTGATATCATGGTGATGGCGAATCCTTACATGGGAGGTTTGCCAAAGTGGGTTATCGCGCTTCTCATGGCCGGATGTATTGCCGCGGCACTCTCGACGGCCGCTGGGTTGCTCCTAGTGCTATCAACCGCAATTTCGCATGATCTTATGAAGAAGGTCGTGAAGCCTGATTTGAGTGATAAAGAGGAAATAAGATACGCGCGTTTGGCCTCCCTGGGAGCCCTGTTGGTGGCGATCTACTTCGGGATAAATCCACCTGCAACTTTCATTGCGAAAACAGTGGCCTTTGCCTTCGGGCTGGCTGCTTCTTCGTTCTTTCCGACCTTGTTGATGGGGATCTTCTCTCGCCGGATGAATAAGGAAGGCGCTATAGCCGGGATGGTCGCAGGAATTGGATTTACTCTGGCCTACATCATTTATTTCCAATTCATGGGAGGGACGAAGGACCAGTATCTCTTTCAAATTTCACCGGAAGGAATTGGATTTCTTGGGATGCTCATCAACTTCGCGGTTGCCTTCACTGTCGCGCGATTCACTCCTGCTCCACCGCAGGAGGTTAGTGAGTTGGTCGATAATGTTCGCTTTCCCGGAGGCAAGGAGACCGCTGCACAGGATCACTAGGCGGAGTCTTTGGCTTGCCGGAGCAAGCTTTTGCAATCCAAAGAAAAACTCCGCTATTCCTTTTTCTTAGCAGCCTTCTTGGCCGTTTTGCGAGGGGCGAACTCGAAGCCGATTTTTGCGGTGTCGGGATCAAGAGTCAGGTGTGCTGCGAAAGCGCGCTTAGTTTTTTTCGAGATGAATCCAGGTAGGAGATCAGTCTTACCGCTGACGAGCATTTTTTCAACATCAGTGGCAGTGAGCTCTTTCTGTAAGATGGTCTTGCCAAGACGGAAGCCATCTGGATTTTCTTTTGTTACCATGGCGGGGACCATAAATGCCTTATCGGTTTCATACAGTTTGGCCTGTTTCCCGTTGGTCAAAATGACCTCTTTGATCATTTGATCCTCTGTGAGGTCATCAACAGATTCCAAGTCGGAGTCGAAAACAAAGCCGGTTTTCCATTTTCCTTTCTTGCCGGTTTTGGAGACTGCTTGAGTGAGTTCGAGAGCAGCTTCAAACGGACGGTTGAAACGGGAAACGAAACCCTCGCGTTGTTCGAGGAATTTCGTAGTAAAAAGAGTGGTAGCTTCTTCTTCGGTAAGGAGGCGTCCGGCGATGTATTTTGAAATTCGGAATCCACAATCCGGTTCGCGGCACTCGTAGGTGGCGTCGGTTTGCTTGAGCTCGGGAGCATTACAGTTTGGGCAGGGGCACTTGAGGTCGTCGAAAGGACGGGAAATGATTTCCTCGTAGTGGCCACGCGCTTTCTGGACAACACTCTCGGTGAATTTTTTGATCTCGTTCATGAAGGCGTCACGAGCGAGTTCTCCTTTTTCCATTTGATGGAGTTTTGCCTCCCAGTCGCCAGTCATTTCAGGACTCGTGAGTGGCTTGACGTCCATTTCCTGCAGGAGGTCGATGAGGCGAACACCTTTGCCAGTTGCAATGAGTTCGCGGCCGTCACGAGTAATATATTTTTGACGGATGAGACCTTCAATAGTAGCGGCGCGGGTGGCAGGAGTTCCAAGGCCACGCTCGGACATTGCTTCGCGGAGGGCGTCGTCATCGACAAGTTTTCCGGCGCCTTCCATGGCAGAGAGGAGGGTGGATTCAGTGTAGCGGGCAGGCGGGTTAGTCTCCTTTTCGAGCATTTCGATTGCGACAGCCTGGGCGTCTTCGCCATCCTGCACGACACAGAGTTCATCTTTTCCTGCTCCGACGCCAGGCTTGCGACCGTAAACGGAGAGCCATCCAGGAGTAACGAGGATTTTTCCATCGGTGCGGAAGGTGTCTTTTTCAGATCCGTGGTCGATTGTGGTGAGGCGCTTGGTCACTTCGAATTCTGCGTGTGGGAAGAAGACTGCGAGGAAGCGCTTCACGATCATATCGTAAAGTTTGGCAGCTGGTTCGTCGATTTTGACAACGCGACCGGTCGGGATGATCGCAAAGTGGTCGGAGACCTTTGCGTTGTTAAAGATACGCTTTTGAAATTTAAGACGATCGTTCTTGAGGGCATCCTTAGCCCAACCGGCTAGATCTGACGACGACTCGGAGAGTTCAGTAACGATCTGTTTTACGTTCGCCATATAGTCCTCGGGGAGGTAACGCGAATCGGTTCGGGGGTAGGTTATCATCTTGTGACGCTCATAAAGCGTCTGAGCAAGACCGAGGGTGTTCTTCGCGGTGAAGGGAGCTTCACGCTGTAGGGTAGTGAGATCGTAGAGTTGAGGGGCGATTTGTTTGGTCGGCTTTTTTTCTTCGGTGACGGTGCCAGTTTTGTCCTTGCAGCGGTCTTTGATGAGCATTGCTTTTTCCCTGTCCCAGATCCGTTCGGCACGACCGTGAGTAAGAGCTGCGTCTTTTTTGAAGTTTAGGTCAACCCATTTTCCTTCGTAATCACCGGCGGCGACACCGAAGCTACCGTGGACTTCAGCGTAAGGGGTGGATTCAAAGACTTGGATTTCCTTCTCACGTTTTGCGAGGATAGCGAGGGTTGGGGTTTGAACTCGTCCGGCAGCAGTAATATTAAAGCCACCATGGCGGGAGCGAAAGCAGGTGAGAGCGCGAGTGGAATTTAGGCCGACGAGCCAGTCCGATTCCGATCGGCACTTGGCGGCATCTGAAAGATTCGACATTTCTTCGCCCTTACGAAGGCTTGACCACGCTTCTTGGATGGCTCCGGTTGTCATGGACTGCATCCAGAGTCGTTTCACGGGCTTGCTAATTTTCCCGTAGTCCATGATGTATTGGAAGATGAGCTCACCTTCGCGTCCGGCATCACAAGCATTTACGATTTCGGTGACGTCTTTTTTACGGGCTAATGAGAGTACGTGTTTGAGACGACCTTCGGATTGTTCAATGGGTTGGAGCGCAAAGTCAGAGGGGATGGCGGGGAGGACATCAAACTTCCAGGGAAGGTTTTTACCATTTGGGCCGGTCGGCATTTTTAGCTCGATGAGGTGACCAACCGCCGAGGTGATCATAGCGTTGTCATTCTCGAAATACTGGGCATCTCGGGACTTTCCCTTCTTGGTAAACTTGCCAAGAGTTTTGGCGAGGGCTTTGGAGAGATCTGTGGCCACAGAGGGTTTCTCTGCAATGATGAGAGTTTTTGACACGAGCCGGACTTAGAGCTTGGAGGGGGGGGATGGAAAGGAATTTCTTTTGAAGAAGGATCTTTCCAAAGGAAGATTGTGAAGAATATCTCGCTAGTTTTTGCGAGTGAAACGTTGGCCAGGGAGGGGTGCTACGAGCTTGCGAAGCTCCATTTTCATCAAAATGACCGAGATTTGATGGGCAGGGAGCTGCGTTTTTTCGACGATCTCATCGACCGATTGGTCACTTCCGCTAAGTGCTTTCAAAACAGCGTTTTCCTCGGGGCTGAGGTCTACAAAGTTTTCGATTGGTCTAGGTTCGTCGCTTTTTGTAGTGGAAAAGTTGAGATGGGAGAAATCCTCGAGGATCTGCGATCCGTCGGTAACGAGGATGGCTCCTTCTCGGATTAAATCATGACAACCACTTGATGTTGGGCGATCGATGGGGCCGGGGACAGCGTAAATTTGGCGGCCGGCTTCGAGCGCAAAATTTGCGGTGATGAGCGAACCGGAGCGGCTAGGGCATTCGACGACTAGGAGCGCACGCGACCAGTGAGCGACGATACGATTTCGTTGAGGAAAAGTTTTGCGGTCCGGAGAGGTTTGAAGAGGGAATTCGGAAATTATAGCACCATGGCCATCGGCGATTTTTTCGGCAAGAGCAAGATTCTCCGGTGGATAAATTTGCATTAGACCAGATCCAAGAACTCCGATCGTGCGACCATTCGCGGCGACGGCGCCTTCGTGTGCAGCAGTGTCAATCCCACGTGCCAACCCCGAGATCACTGTGAGCCCGGCACCAGCGAGTTGGAAGGCAAACTTTCGGGCTGCTTCGCGACCATAGTGTGTGAGCTTTCGGGAGCCGACGACACCGACGGAGTGGAGGTCATTTTCCTGAAGGTCTCCCCAGACATAAATAACGATTGGAGCATCGTAGGCGTCGCGGAGTGCCAGAGGGTAGTCTTCATCTTCTTGGGTCAGTATTTTAATATTCCGTTCTTTGGCGAGTTGCAGTTCTGCAGCAGGGTCAGCGTAATCTCGCCATTGGGTGATGAGTTTAGCGGCTTCTGGACCGATTCCTTGAATTCTTTGCAAGGAAGAGTTGCTTTCCTTTAAGGTGTTTACGGCATTTCCAAAAGTTTCGAGGAGGCGGCGGATTTTGACCGGCCCAGTTACGGGAAGTTGATTGAGGGCTATAAGTGCTTCTGTTTCAGTCATCGTTCGATTTCCATTGTGCGAGTTGTTCCGGGAATGAACAGTTGTTGCAATTACTGAGATCCTCTAGGCAAAAATCTTGATACACTTGAAGGAGTGCTTGTTGTTGCCAGGCGAATTTTAAATGTGGCTTTGCGTTTACGAGTGACCCGAAGAGCCTTTCGCAAGAGCGCTTTACTTTTTGATTCGGAGCGCTGGCAGGTATTCGTTGGAACTCGGCCCAATTTTCGGGGTGAAGGGGGTAGAGGGTGTTTATAAGGAATTCCTCAAGGCGTGATTTTCCAATCAGTTTGATGGGTTTTTTGGTGCGTGCTGAAAGCAGGGTATGATGGTGGTCCCAAAATGGTTCGCTTAAGGCAGAGAGGGATTTGGAAAAGTTTTTGAAGGGTGGGGTTTGGCGGGCGGACTTTGAAAGCCAGGGCCATTGTCGTGCGGCGGCGGCGAGGGCGGCAAGTCTTCGCTGGGGATGGTTGCCGGGACGGATTGCTTGGGTCGACCAGGCGGGATTACGAGCTATCGAAAATTCGTAATTGGGGCGATGCTTCCACCAACGTGTCCACAGACCCTCGAGCCATTCACGGGAGTCGTCGGGTGCGGTTTTGTGTAGATTGGGTGAGAGGAATCCGGCAGTGCCGAAGATTATTGCTTCAAGGTCTTCGGGAGTGTGCTTTAGGAGTTTTTTAATGGGAAGTCGTTGTGCGAGGAGGCGCATCGGATATCGATTGGCGGAGAAGCCAAGGGCGTCGGCTAGTGCCTCCCAGAGCGCTTGTGAAAAACCATGGAGTTCGACGGTTCCCTTAAAGCGCCTCGCCTTCAGTTGGGCTCGATACTTGGCGGATTCACGGAGGAGTGACGTGATGTCGGGAAGTGCCATGTGAGCAAGGGGGCGAAGACAATGACCAGGTCGGGCGAGGACTTGGGTCAGTCGGGGGCGGCTGAGAGCGGTGCTGACTTCGGCCGGTGAAAGAGTAATGCGGGGAATATCACGATGATTTGAAGTACGAGTAAAGAAGCTAGGGCTTGAGTCATTGATAACGATGTGGAGGATGATATCGTTAAAGGTTGTTGACCGATTGTGCCCGTGTCGCTCCCAGTTTCTCGAATCGAGATCGAGTTCAATGGGTCCGTGGTGGCGTTCTCCATCGACTTCGATGGTTGCGTTTATAAAATCGGGCCCAGCGCCGTGATTCCACTCGCCGGGCGAAATAATAGAGATTTTTTGGCCGTGATTGGAAAGATGATCTCGCGAGAAATTCCCCGAAAACCAACGCGACTGGACTTCGAGTTCATCAAAGCGTGGGATGGCTTGGTTCTCGGCAAGTATGTTGGTTTTATTCGCCGTAACTTTAAGTAGACTTGGGTAGGTCATACTTACTTCTTTGGCTTGGTGGCCGGTGGTGCGGGAGGATCAAGAATTGTTAACAACCCTTCAACCGCTTTCACCTCGGGGATATCTTTGTATGCTTTCTTGGCTTGCTTTAGGATTTTGATGGCGTCTGGAATTTTATCACGACGGCGTTCTAATTCTACAAGATGAAGATCTTGGCGAAGTTTGTCAGCCGAGTCGGTGAAGAGCTCTTTGGCTCGCTTGAAGCCCTTTGCAGCCTCTTCAGTTTTTCCTCCTTCCAGCGTGTGAAATGCAACCATCTCATAGACGGTGCCACTTTTTGTTCTTTCGGCAGCTTTGAGCAATTCGGTGAGGCGGATTTTAGGATCAGGGAATCTAGTTTGCGCGTAGCGAATGAGTTTGTAGTCACGATCTTTTACCATGGCGTCGGTGCGAACGGTGGTGGTCTTGAAAGGCCTATAGAGAGGGTCTCCAATCACGATATTTTGCCACGAGAGGACGTTGATCGACATATAGGCAGCTTCTACAAGGCTATAGTTTTTAAGAAGTCTATCATAAAAGATATCGAAACGATGAGTGAAACCAAGGTAAGGCTCCCATACATTTCCAAGGGTTGCAGCAGCTCCCCGATCAATCAGCCCGACGCTCCAGTTTTTTGCCGGATTCAAAAGTTGGGCTCCACTAAAAGAGTGGAGATGGGCAGCGATGGCACCCTTTTTAAATTTCATTTGATCGTTGAGAAAAGGGCCGTTGCGATGTTGGGTATACCATCCAAAATAGACCGCGGCATCACGCATGGGGTAGTTGGTGACGAAGGTGTTTTTCATGCGGTCAACTATGGTGGGCGTCGCTGATTTGATAGAGGCCTTGGTGATGTTTTCGATCCAATCATCACCCAACTTATAGCTCCCTCCCCGGGTCCACAGGTCCAAATAAGTCATTCCCCAAAGACCGTCTTTTTCGATATCAAGGGCGTCTAAAATCATGCGGTTACAATGGTCATAGGTGTTGGCATCGATTCGACCCACCATGACCATGAATTGCGCCGGGTTAGTCGCCGCAGAGATTTCTTTGTTGTAACAGGGATTTGGTATTGCTCCTCCGATGGGGTGATTTACGACCCCCATCAGGCTAAGCTCGGAATCAACGGAGGCTTCATTTTGTTCCTTGAATTGACGGGTTGTCGATTCTTCGGCTTTAGGGACTGCCCCGCGGCTAATCCTAAGTGGTATTCCCTTTATTAAGACGATACAGCGAATCGTCGTCTTGAGTGGAACGGAGATTCCATTTTGGTCTTTTCCTAGTTCCCACCATTCATTTTCCGTGAATTTTTTCACCAGCGGTTGTCGGATCGCCGTTTCGTAGGTCGAGCGGTCAATGGTAGTTTTTAGCGGAACTTCGAGTCCGATGAGATTCGACGAAGGAATGAGGCGGTTGAGTGCGTAAAATTCGGCCAGTTCTTTTGACTCGGGAAGAGTGGAATTATAAACAACGACGACTTGATTAGGAACGAGAGGTGTTGGTTTGGAAAATATCGGCAAGCAAAGAGTGAGAAATACAAGAAGGCGAAGCGTCATGATTCTAAAAGGTAAGGGTCAATCCATCGTAAGCCAGAGAAACTTGTGGTGGCAAAGAGCGATTCGTTTCCTCCCAGGAGAGTTCATGGGAAAGATGAGTTAGGTAGGATTGGGTAGGTCTGACCAAATCTATTGTGCTGAGTGCTTCGCTGACATTCATGTGAGTGTGATGTTCTTCATGTCGGAGCGCGTCGATCACGAAATAATCAAGACCCCGCAGGAGCTCCAAGGATTGTTCTGGAATCACTTTCACGTCGGGAAGGTAGGCAAGGGACCCAATCGTAGGGTGGTCGAAGCGAAACCCATGAGTGCGAACCCAGCCATGCTGCACCTCAATGGGGGTGATTTTGAGGCCATTGAAATCAAAGGGCCCCTCCATTTCGCGTGGTTCGGGGTGAACATATCCCGCTTGGTGACTGTTACCAGAGAAAGCCCAGGGATACATGCGGGCAAGCGCAGCGAGGGTTTCAGCTGAACCATAAAGAGGGAGAGGAGAATCGCGCTTCCAGCAGAAAGCTCGTAACTCATCAAAACCAGCCACATGGTCGAGGTGCTCGTGAGTGTAAAGGACAGCATCGACCGTGGTAAGCTGCTCACGCAAGGCTTGTTGTCGTAGATCGGGGCCGCTATCGATAAGGAGACGACCCCAAGGACCTTCAAAAAAAATTGAACTGCGGGAGCGATTGTCGTGAGGGTGATCGGAGAGGCAAACCTTGCAGGAGCAACCAATCACAGGGACTCCCACTGAGGTGGAGGTGCCAAGAAATAGGAACCGAGGTTGAGATCTGTTGCGAGTCATCGTTGCGTTGTGGGAAGAGAATTGCATAATCCCCAAGTCACCGCAAAACGAATGCTTAACCTTCTAAAGATCCGCAACTTGGCCCTAGTCGAACGTCTGGAATGGGATCTTGGTGGAGGCTTGGTAGGTGTGACGGGCGAAACCGGTGCGGGGAAATCCGTAATTGTGGGTGCTCTTAAGTTGATTTTGGGTGAGCGAGCCGACAAGGGGCTTATTCGCACCGGCGAAGACCAATGCATGGTCGAGGCAATTTTTAAGCTTCCTCAATCTTCGGTGATTGATGCAATTTTGGAAGAAGTTGGTTTAGATTGCTGTGAGGAAGATGAGTTGATTATCCGTCGTGTGATTGGAGTTTCGTCGAATAAGCAATTTGTAAATAATGGTGCGGCGACCTTAGGTGTCTTAAAAAGAATCGGGCAGCATTTGGTCGATCTTCATGGCCCCCATGATCATCAGTCTTTGCTTTCAACGGAGAGGCAGTTGGCCTTGCTGGACGCTTATGGGTCGGCCGGCGAAGAAGTGAAGAGTTATCGTGAACGCTGGGCTGCTTGGCGCGAGGCAAGTGAAGAATATGAAACTGCGCGTGCTCAGCGCGAAATTAGTGATCAGGAAAAAGAGTTGCTGAGGTTTCAAGTCGAGGAAATTGACTCGGCAGGAATTAAAACAGGGGAAGAGAAGGATTTAGAGGAACGTTATCGGAGGAGCAGCAATGCAAATCGTTTGGGCGAACTGGCAGGCAAGGCTGTAAATTTGATCAGTAATACGGTTGGTCCAGGGTTAGAAGATCTTCAACGTGTGACTTCTGGATTGTGCCAGATTGATCCGGCGATCGTTGATTTAGCGGAGGAGGTAGAGTGCTCGGTAGCGCAAATGCAGGAACTTGAGCGGAGCGTTGTCGATTATCTCGATGATCTTGAGATTGATCCGTCAGAAGTGCAGGAGGTTGAGGATCGTTTTAATTTGGTCGAATCTCTCAAGCGGAAATATGGTCCAACTCTGCAGGATGCATTGGATCATGCTGAGGATGCTCGACTGAAATTAGAGGGTTCTGATAACCGTGAGGAATTTCTGGCGCGATTGAAACAAGATGTTGACCTAGCTTTAAAAAAATTGCGTGCAGCTGCGCGAAAAATTAGTTCAAAGCGGAAGAAGCACGCGCCATCTTTAGCGGAAGAAGTGCGCGGACATTTAGTGGATTTGGGCTTTAAACAAGCGGAGTTTGAAGTGCAGTTGAACGTTCGTGATGAACCGGGAGCGTTTGGATTAGAGGATGTCGAATACCTTTTTGGACCCAATCCTGGGGAACCGCTAAAGCCGCTAAGGCAGGTCGCATCAAGTGGCGAAATTTCGCGGGTTATGCTGGCTGTTAAAAACGCGCTTGCAGATCAGGATGCGACCCCACTGATGGTTTTTGATGAGATTGATGCGAACGTGGGTGGCGAAATTGCTCGAGCCGTGGGCGAGAAGATGGCGAGCCTTGGAGAACGCCATCAGGTCGTTGCGATTACACACTTTCCGCAGGTCGCGGCGGTTGCACACCAACATTTTCTGGTTGAGAAACGAGTGGAAGGTGGTCGATCATTTTCCTCATTAACCGAAGTGACGAGTGGATCGCGTGTCGACGAACTGGTGCGGATGCTGGGCGGGGGAGGAAAGCAGGCTCGAGAAATGGCAAAGTCGCTTTTAAAGTAAAGATTTTGAGACAAAAAAGCTGATCGGACCAGTTTACGAGTGCTCTATCTGATCCCCATGCGGGGGAGCTTTGAGAATCGATGCCGTTGATGGGGCCGGCCAGTGCAGGCTGCTACTCAGATGCGGTGGTTTCGGCGAGCTCTCGCCTGCTGAGATCGTCGCCTGTATAACCGTTTTCTTCGGCATATTTTCGGACGTCAGCGGTGATCTTCATAGAGCAGAAAGTAGGGCCGCACATCGAGCAGAAGTGCGCGGTTTTAGCGCCTTCTGCCGGGAGGGTTTCATCATGAAAATCGATCGCACGGGCAGGATCGAGCCCGAGGGCAAACTGATCTCGCCAACGGAATTCAAAGCGGGCTTTTGAAATCGCGTTATCCCGTTCCTGAGCGGCAGGATGCCCTTTGGCCAGATCGGCGGCGTGAGCGGCGATTTTGTAGGTGATAACACCTTCGCGGACGTCGTCACGGTTTGGGAGGCCCAAATGCTCTTTTGGGGTGACATAACACAACATAGCGCAACCATACCACCCAATGTTGGCTGCTCCGATACCGGAAGTGATGTGATCATATCCAGGGGCAATGTCGGTTGTGAGTGGTCCAAGCGTGTAGAAGGGAGCTTCGTGGCACCACTCGATCTGCTTTTGCATGTTCTCTTCGATGAGCTGCATGGGAACGTGACCGGGTCCTTCGTTCATAACCTGGCAACCTTTCTCCCAAGCGCGGGTCGTGAGTTCGCCTTGTATCTCAAGTTCTGCGAGTTGGGCGTAGTCATTGGCGTCAGCGATTGAGCCGGGACGGAGTCCATCGCCGATAGAAAACGAAACATCATAGGCCGCGCAGATGTCACAAATATCATCCCAGTGAGTGTAGAGGAAGTTTTCTGCGTTGTGAGCGAGAGCCCACTTGGCCATGATTGAACCCCCACGGCTTACGATCCCGGTCATACGGCGAGCGGTGTGGGGGACGAAGCGTTTTAAGACGGCCGCGTGAATGGTGAAGTAGTCGACCCCTTGCTCAGCTTGCTCTATGAGAGTGTCACGGAAGAGTTCCCAAGTAAGGCTTTCGATTTGGCCGTTGACTTTTTCGAGTGCTTGATAAATCGGGACGGTTCCGATGGGAACAGGGGAGTTGCGAACAATCCACTCGCGAGTCGCGTGAATATTTTTTCCAGTGGAAAGATCCATCACGGTGTCGGCGCCCCACTTTGTGGCCCAGCGCATTTTTTCAACCTCCTCATCAATAGTGGACGCAACGGCTGAGTTGCCAATATTAGCATTGATTTTGACGAGGAAGTTTCGCCCGATGATCATGGGCTCGCTTTCTGGGTGGTTGATATTGGCTGGGATTATGGCCCGACCGCGGGCGACTTCTGAGCGAACGAATTCGGCAGTGATAAGAGTTGGGATTTCAGCTCCATAAGTTTGGCCAGGGTGCTGGTGGTTCATGACGTTTCGTGAGACCTGCTGCATGGGGTCAATCTCACTTGGGCGGGGCATTTCATACCCTTCCGGAGTAGAATTTTTTTGACGGATAAACTCTTTAATTTGATCGGATGCGTCATCAGGGATTTCCTCGATGGAGGGATAGCGATCGTGGATCGTTTTAAATTGCTCAAGGCGGCCCATGTTTTCGCGTATCGCGATATATTCCATTTCAGGGGTGATAGTGCCTTGATCGGCATACCACTTTTGGGTTACTGGCTTCCCGGTTGAGCGAAGCGGCTGACGCTTCAAGCCAGGATATTCTTTGAGTTTATTTTTCGCGGCTTTGTTTTCATTATACTTTTCGGCGTGGGCCTCAGACAGATAACCGTTGTCGATGGCTTTGATTTCACGACCTTCGTATTCTTCAACGTCCTTACGCTTTAGGATCCAGTTACGGCGGAGGGCAGGAAGGCCCTCACGGACATTACCTTTAAAATCTGGGTCGCCCCAAGGCCCAGAGCAATCGTAGACCCGGATAGAGGCGTTTTTTTCAGTCACCCCATTGGCGTGCTCGGTGTCGGAAAGGCGGATTTCACGCATAGGCACCTTAAGATCTTTATGAATTTGGCCTTCAACGTAAATTCGAGTGGAGTTTGGGAAAATGGTCGGGTCTTCAGCAATGGCCTCGAGCTCGTCGGAGTTGTCAATATTCTCAACAAAGTTTCCAGTGTAGTCTGAGCGTTGCTTTGAGTTTTCGGGTGTGAGTCCGTTTTCGTCAGGAGAAATCATAGTCGTGTAGTTTTTAAGTTGTAGGGAAAGAAAAAGCCTGTCGGCACTGGATTTGAGGCGCGACAGGCGTGAGAAAGATTTTGGTCTGACTCCCGGTGGTTAATTCGGTAGTGAGGGTATAATCTCAGAATCTCCGAATTGACGAAGAAACACCCCTGTCTTGATGCGAGGAACCTTGGAGGTGAGTAGCCAACTTGTCAAGAAGACGGGCTTTTGAACATTGCGGGGTGGCTGAGTCTGAGTTAGTTCCTGTCTCGTGACGGAGGAACACCAGATCAAACTTGAATATGAAAGTGCGCATTTTTTGCAGTCGCTTTTTGGACACGAGGAAAAAGAGCTCAGGTATCTTGAAGGGGAGGCAAAAGTCCGTTTGGTGACCCGGGATGGATGGCTGGAAGTTCGAGGGCCGAAAGAAGGGTGTGATCTAGTAAAAGAGATTTTCGCTGACTTGGAGGAAGCGAGGAGAAATGGTGGGGAAGTAACGTCGAGGGATTTTCGAACGGCGGTCGATTTAGTCAGGCAAGGTGCTGAAGGGATTTCGGCCTTGGGAAGGTTGCAACTTGTAGGCGCACGCGGGTGCAAGCCGGTAGTGGCTCGTAGTCCGAATCAGTTGGCATACTTAAACGCGATGGTGGCTAATGAGGTCGTTTTTGGACTTGGGCCTGCGGGAACGGGAAAGACGTATTTGGCGGTGGCAATGGCGCTTGATCTTCTTCGAAAAAAGGAAATCAGTCGTTTAATTCTGACTCGTCCAGCAGTGGAGGCAGGAGAAGCGCTTGGTTTTTTGCCGGGGGATATGCGAGATAAGGTTGCCCCTTATTTGCGGCCACTTTACGATGCGATTGATGACATGCTTGGCTTTGAAGAAGGAGCAAAGCGTTTGGAGGATGGTAGTATCGAGATTGCCCCGCTGGCTTATATGCGTGGACGGACCTTGTCGCGGTCGTTTGTTATTCTTGATGAGGCACAGAATACAACGCGGGAGCAAATGTTTATGGCGCTTACCCGCTTGGGGGAAGGTTCTCGATGTATCATTACTGGTGATTCTTCTCAGATTGATTTGAAGGATCACGGGATTTCAGGCTTACTGGAGGCGGAAAATGCACTCAAGGACGTAGATGGCGTAGCATTTAATCACTTCGACACGAGCGATGTTGTCCGTCACCCTGTGGTTGGAAGAATTATTTCAGCATACAAAGACTTCCGTTCATAATTACTGATCCATGAATATTATTATCGTTGGAGCCGGGGAAATTGGCCGCCACCTTGCTATAGAATTGTCGCGTCAAGAGCATACTGTTTCAGTAATCGAGAGTGATGCAGTTCAGGCCTCCGAGCTTCAGGGCGAAATCGAAGGTAAGGTAGTCGTTGGAGATGGTTCCAGTGTGAATACACTTGCCGAAGCTAATATTGGTGATTGCGAATTATTTCTTGCGCTTACAAGTGAGAACTCGGTGAATTTAATGTGCGCTTCGATGGTGAAGTCAATGGGGGTAGAGCGGGTGATCAGTCGGGTGCATCCGGGCTTGCAGCGTGAGGAGTGGCTGTTTGACTTTAGGGGCCACTTTGGAATTGATCACATTTTTAGTTCCGAGAGGTTGGCTGCGATTGAGTTAGCGAAGTTTATTCGAAACCCTGATTCACTGGTGGTCGAAGAAATTGCGCGTGGACGAATTGAGTTACAGCAAGTTCGAGTTAGCTCTGAGAGTGAGGTCGTCGGTGAGCCATTGAAGTCGCTCAAGTTCCCGGCAAATACGAGAGTTGCATTGATTAGTCGGGACAATTCCCACGAAGTTGCCAATGCCGACACCGTTTTGAAAGGAGGTGATATTGTGACGGTGTTCGGAGCACCTCACAAGTTACGCCAGCTTGTTGGGCGATTGCAAAAAGAGATTCACCTTAAAGATGGACCTCGGGTCGTCATTTTTGGAGGCGGGGAATATGGATTTTCACTTGCGCAAATGTTGGAAAGTTGGAATTGCCGGGTCCGTATTTTTGAGGGTAACCCTGAACTTTCTCAGGAGCTTACAGACCGTCTTTCAAGCACGACCGTGATCAATGCAGATGCGACATCGGTCGCAGAGTTAGAGGAAGAACAGGTTGGGGAAGCTGATTTTTTCGTAGCGACTAGCAGCAGTGATGAGGATAATGTAATGACTTGTTTGCAGGCTCATAATCTTGGCGCTAAGAACTGTTTAACTTTGATCCATCGGGCTGATTACGCGAAAGCCATTAGTTCTTCTGGAAGACACTTTGGGGTCGTCGCGGCGGTGAGCCCGCGAGAAGCTTCGCGGAAAGAGATTTCGCGTTACGTCACGACCGAAAAATTCCATGTTGTTCGTAAACTTGGGAACGGCATTGTTCTCCAAACCCATGTTGCAAGAGGGTCAAAGGCAGATGGCAAAACAGTGGCGGAGCTTAAGTGGCCCGATGGTTGTGTCTTGGTTGGGTTACTCAAGGGCTTACAGGCTATTGTTCCTGGGGCCGATGACACACTTGAGGCTGGTGATCAAATCTTTGCGATGGTTGCAAATAAGGCGGAGAGAAAGTTTCTCAGGCTGGTTCATTAAGGCCTAAGGCAGTTCGGGCTCGAGGGAAAATTCAGTGCGTTGTTGAATCTCTTGGAGGGAAAATTTAAATGGTTCCTGATCGGGCTGAGTCATCGATTTAAAATGGAGCGGGTGAAGTGAAAGTGAGTCGCTCGCTCGTGTCGGGGTGGTCGAAGGAGAGTTTGCTAGCGTGGAGCTTCATTTTCCCGGGGTCTGTGCCGTTGCCATAAAGCGGATCGTCAAGAATTGGAAGTCCGAGCCCTTTTGGATGGGCTGAGTGTATCCGAAGCTGGTGGGTTCTGCCCGTGATCGGCTTAAAATGTATTCGTGATATTCCATTTTTAACAGAGATACGGCGCCAGTGAGATGTTCCCATTTTTCCGTGAATTTCATCGTAGATTTGATAAGGGCGATTCTCAATATCAAGTCGGAATGGAAGCGTGATCGTGCCGCTATTCCCGAGTTCCTCAGGGAGTGTTCCATCTAGGAGAGCAATGTATTCCTTCTCGGTAAGTCTATCTTGAAATTGTTTCGAGAGGTTTCGATGAGCGGCTTTAGTGAGAGCTAGAACAAGTAAGCCCGAGGTGTCCATGTCAAGACGGTGGACTGCGGGTTGATCAATACATCCGGGAATATTGGTGCTAATTTGGTGAGCAACCGAATCGATTTTCTCAATCCCTCGTCCAGGAACTGAAAGAAATCCGCTTGGCTTATCGACCACCACGATGTGCTCGTCCTGATAAATAAGGGTCATTTTTTCCGGACTTTAAGAATGGCTTCAACCATTTGTCGGGTCTCTTCAATATTGTGTTGAGGATGGGGAGGCATGGGTTGCTCACCCCAAACTCCAACTCCTCCTTTAATAACCTTATTTGCCAACATTTCGATGGAATCCGGGTCTTTGGCATATTTTCCTGCGACGTCGCGGTAGGTTGGTCCGATCGACTTTTGAGTGGTGTTATGGCAGGCAAGACAGGTGGTCTCGGCGATAAGCTTGGTGCCAGGGTGATCCTTTGGAAGGCCCTTCATTCGGGGATCGGATGGTGAAACTGCAATGGCTTGCGGAGTTTTGGAGTATGTCACTCGTTTGAGCTTACCGTTCTTGCCGTCATACCAGGCTGATCCGTATTCAAGAATAAAAAGCTCACCCTTGGGGCCCAAGGCCATGTCGCCGGGGTGAACAAAGCGATATTTTCCGAGCCATGGCTCGTTCCACTCGATTTTTCCTTTGTCATTAAGCTTGATTAGACGAATCCGAGTGGTGGTCCAGTCGTAGGCTATGAGGCAGCCGTCAAGTTGTGCTGGGAGGCCCCCCTGACCCTTAGGGTAGAGATCGGAGTGAAACACCGGTCCAGCACAGGCAGATGCTCTGGGGTAGTGCCAAAAAGCTGGCTGGGCTGGAGGGAGTTCGGTTAGTCCAGTGTTGTTGATTGAACTGTTGATTGGTTTCTTAAAATTAAATTTTTTCCCTGTCTTTTTTTCTGCGAAGTCATAATCAGCATAGGGTTTGTTGTCGGCACTGAAATAAGGCCAACCAAAATTACCGGCTTTGCGGGCTTGATTAATCTCATCATAGCCGCGTGGTCCTCGGCTTGAATCGCTACCGGCGTCGGGCCCAACCTTTCCCCAGTAGAGATAGTTAGTTTTTGGGTCGATTGAAATTCGATAGGGGTTACGGCATCCCATAACATAGATTTCTGGGCGAGTCTTAGCGGTGCCTTTCGGAAAAAGGTTGCCTTTTGGAATAGTATAGCCGCCATTTTTGGTGGGTTGAATACGGAGAATTTTCCCGCGAAGGTCGTTGGTGTTGGCGGAAGTGCGTTGGGCGTCATACCACTTTCGGTTTTTACCCTCGTCGATAGGAGCGGAGCCATTCGATTGAAATGGGCAGGTGTTGTCTCCGGTGGAAAGGTATAGGCAACCGTCGGGCCCAAAAGCTAGAGATCCACCTTCATGGCATGTTGAGTTTTCGCGATCGTGTGGAACCTCTAGTAAGGTCTTTTCGCTGCCGAGTTGCCCCCCTTTAAAAGTGAATCTAGCAAGATGATGGACGGGTTTCCCCTGGACTGAGTAGTAGAGATATACCCACTTATTCTTTTCGTAATTCGGATCAAGGGTGATTCCTAGCAGCCCGCACTCTCTCGCGAATTCTTTTTTTCTTACTTCGACTGGGATGGTTGCGATTACTTTAACTTTACCATTCTCTGGATCAACCAGTTTCACCGCCCCAGTGCGTTCAGTGACGAATACATGGCCTTCTGGAGTGACTGCCATTTCCATGGCGTCAACGAAACTTCCAGCGACGGTTTCGACCTTAAAGTATTCATCTGCGGGAGCTTTAGCGGAGGCAAAGGGAGAACTTAAAATAAAGAGAACGGAAATTAAATTTCTCATGGGGGTAGAATAACGAAATTCATCTCAAGGGCAAGTTTGGCAAGGAGGTCAATCATGGATGCCTGCAGCTCTCTTTTTCGCGGGATGGCAGGCATCTTGGAACGGTAAATGCCGACGGAACTTATTCCTTATTTAAGATGATTCGAGAATGATTAACCAGTTTCGCGTAGGCCAGATGAGATTGCGTTGATCGTCAATTGCAGGGCGAGAAAATCGCGATTGAAGCGACCATCCTTTGCTTCGATTGGGCTTCCGGCCTCACGCCAACGTTTGATGAGGGCGATTTGTTGCTCGTGAAGGACCTTTAATGGGCCTTCCCGGACTGCGAGGGTTTTTTCCATGCGCGGGCGGCGGGAATCAAATTCGCGGCCAAAAAGTTTGTGAACTAATCCAAGTGTTTTTTGGTATTCGGTAAGGATTTGGCCAAGAAGGCGTTTTCGAAGATCCTCGTTCGGGCAGAGCTCGGCATATTGCTTCATCATTTCGGGGTTTGCCGAGGCGAGGGAAGATTCAATGTTGGTGAAGACATAGCGGAGGAAGTCGAATTTTGGGAGGTTGTCCTTGATATTCTGATAGGATTCTTCGCCGATAGCCTCGAGGCCGGAGCCAACACCATACCAGCCAGGTAGGTAGAAACGGGCTTGTGTCCAAGAAAAGACCCATGGAATAGCACGGAGATCCTTGAGGGAGGCCTTCTTGCCAGTACGGCGGGAGGGCCGAGATCCAAAGACCCCGGTTTCTAAAGCGTCGATGGGAGTCGCACTACGGTAGAAGCTGATGAAGTCATCGGCGTCAAGCAGCTTGCGATAGGCTTTGTCTGATTCGGCGGAAAGAGCGTCGAGACTTTGGCGGCACTGTTCAACAGGATTAGCTCGTTCATTTCGCAATCCAACGACACGGGTGACACCGGCGGTGAGGAGTTCAAGATGGAAGTGAGCGTTCCCTTCGTGACCGTATTTTCTTGGGAGGACCTCGCCTTGTTCGGTGACGCGGACGGGGCCGGCAAGTGCTCCATCAGGAAGGGCCCTAAGGAACCAACGAGTAGGACCTGCTCCGCGACCAATAGTACCGCCGCGACCGTGAAAAAACTGTGGGACAACACCTTCTGCCCGACAGGCCGCGGTCATTGCTTCTTGGCCTTTAAAAATTCCCCATTGGGATGCAAAAACTCCGGCATCTTTGTTGGAATCGGAATATCCGACCATAGCGGGCTGCATTCCGGATGGATGGGGTCCCATGATGGCGAGATATTCCGCCAGAATGGTGTCAGCGGCGGCTAGGTCTTCTCCGGTTTCAAAGAGCGGACTAACTGGTAGGCGGGAGCGCCATTTGCCGTTTGAATGTAGCTTGGCGAGTCCGGCTTCACGGCAGAGAAGCTGTACGAGAAGGATATCAGACACAGAACGCGTCATGCTGATGATGAGTTGTCCTAGGCAATCAGGCCCGCGCTTGCGCAGGTGGGTCGCTAGGAGGCGAAAGTAGGCCAGAATATTATCTGCATCATCGCCAGCTTTCTCGTAGCGAGTAAGAAATGGTCTTGGATTCGAAAGCTCTGCGACAAGGAATTCGCGGCGTTTTTCTTCGGTCCAAGTCGGGAAGTTTTCGCCGTCAGGAATCCCGACTCTAGCGAAGAGCTGAGCGGCGGCGGCATCGTGGGCTTCCGAGTTGTTGCGAACATCGAGGGAAGCGAGATGAAGTCCGAAAATTTCAGCAAGGCGAATCAGCGGGAAAATCCACTCGTGCGCGGTCATTGAAGCTTTGGCTTCGCAGAGGGTGTTGTGAGCAAGATTAAGATCGGAGAGATATTCGGCGGTGGTATGGTATTTGTTCTGCTCGAATCTTTCGACGACGAGTCGAATAAAAGTCTGCCATGGCTCTAGATGGTAGCGTTTTGTAATTCGGAATCCCGCATCGCCGAGTTCTTCGGCATACGTTGCAATGGCTTGGTTAAGACGGGAAGGAACTTTGGTGAAGGGAGGAGCCAGGGTGAGTTTGTCGGCGACTTTCATTAAATGCCGCTGGTGCATTTGCACTGCATTTTCATGAAGTTCAGCGAGGGTGTTTTTGGTTACTTCTGGTGTGACAAAGGGGTGACCGTCGCGGTCGCCGCCAATCCAGTTAGAAAAGCGGAGTTTTGGATAGGCGTTCTCTTTGCGAAGGTTTTCGATATTCCAACCAGCATCTTCCCACGCGAGTTCGAGGGAACGGTCAAGGCGGATTACGACTTCGGGGAAGGTTTCGCTGAGATAAGGCAGAGCATTCCGAAGTTCCTCTTGAACTGCGGGCCGTTGGACGAAAATTTCCCCAGTATACCAAAGGGTTTGGAGCTCAGCGCGGAGAGAATCTGCGACGCGGCGTCCATAATGAGGATCATGTTTCGCGGATTCAAAACTACGAAGTTCCTCGTAAATAGCTTTGTGGCGGACGCGCACAGAGGGGCGTTTTGCTTCGGTTGGATGGGCAGTTAGGACTGGTTCGACCTGAACTTTTTTGAGGGTCGTAATTACCTCTTGCTCGGTTAATCCGGCTTCGGAAAGGCGTTTGATAACGGAGGGCCAAAGGCCCTTAATGGCATCGGCTCCGTGGGAGGTTCGGCGGGCACTACGGAATTTCCAAGCGACTCGTTCTTCGACGATGTTGAGTAGTTCGAAGCAAATAGAGAGGAGTTGAGCTCCTTCACGCTCTGACCCTGAAGGAATTGTTCCAGGAAATGGTTTTCCTTCTTGCCAGGGGACGAGCGACCGAAGGGCAGCATCAAGCGGGAGGGCCTCGGCAAGCATAGCTGTGGTTTCGGCTAGACTTTCGTCGAGTTCGCGAAAACCTTCCGCGAAATATCGGTCGTTCTTAATGTTGTCGGGCATCCGAGGTAAGAATGCTCAGATTTTTAGGGGCTGGCAAGGATCTGTCTTTCAGGTCACGATTCATTCTGTTAATCAATGGCATGAAGAAGATGATTTTTGCGACAGTGGCTCTCACTGGAGCCTTTCAGGCTCAAACGACTCCTGTTTACGTTGGCACCGGAGCAGACGGAATTTACACTCTCGAATTAAACGAAGAAACGGGTGCGCTTTCCAATCGTAAGCATGTGGTGAAGGGCCAAAACATGGGGTTTCAAGAGGTGAACAAGGAAGGCAGTGTTATTTTTTCTACTTATAAAAAAGGCGGGAAGGGAGCGGTTTCGGCTTATTCGATCGTTGGGGGCAAGTTTACTGAGATTTCGAGCCAGACTTATGATGGTCGAGGACTTTGCCATGTCAGTATCGACGCGAATGAAAAAGTTCTTTTTGGAGCGGATTACGGTGGTGGGAAGGTAGTGTCTTTTCCTATAGTAGGTGGGGAGATTGGCGCCGTGGCATCACTGATGCAGCACAAGGGTTCGAGCGTGAACAAACAACGGCAAGAAGGGCCTCACGCACACTCCATTTATGCTGGGCCTGATAACAAATTCGCGTATGCGCCAGATCTTGGAATCGATCAGGTGAAATTTTATGCTTTCGATGCTAAGGGGACATTAACTGATAAGGGGGGATTCAAGTTAATTCCAGGTTCAGGTCCCCGTCATATGAAGTTTGGTAAAGATGGTTCGCATGCCTATGTTCTCAATGAGCTCACTTTGACTGTGACAGGGTTCTCCCGTGATACGAAAAATGGTGTTTTGACAATGAAGAATACAGTGAGTGTTTTCCCGTCGAAAACAAAAACAGAGAACATGAGCTGTTCCGAGATTAGGGTTTCGCAAGATGGGAATTTTCTTTACACCGCCAATCGTGATTTAACCAAAGAGGGTCGAGATTCCTTAACTGTCCTCTCTGTTGCACAGGATGGGTCATTAAAGCATCTGGAAACGACCCCGGCAGCGGTGTGGATTCCTCGCAATATTAATCTTTCGCCATCTGGTGATTGGCTTCTTGTGGCAGGGCAAAAGTCCAACGAAGTGACCAGTCATCGGATTGATAGGGAAACGGGTAAGATTTCTTATAGTGGCAAAAGTGCGGAGGTCCCGAAGGCGATGTGCATTAATTTCGCTCGTTGAATTGCACTCAATTTTCAAAATCAGGTGAATAGGTGCTTACGTTAGGGCCTAATAGAAAGGTAGAAAGAGAAGCCCTTTTTGCAGAAATTTAGGCGCGTTTTTGGCCGCGGAGCATCGCTTCAATGAATGGGTCAATGGCTCCGTCCATGACGTTTTGGATGTTACCAGTTTCTTCGCCTGTGCGGAGGTCCTTAACCATCTGGTAAGGTTGGAATACATAAGAACGAATTTGGCTGCCCCAGCCGATCTCTCCTTTATCGGAATAAGCGCGGTCCGCTTCGGCTTTCTGCTTGTCTTCCTCAATTTGGTAAAGTTTGGCTCGAAGGGTTTCCCAAGCGACTTCGCGGTTGCGGAGTTGGGACCGTTCTTGGGTTGAGCGAATCACGATGCCTGTCGGGAGATGCTTCATCATAACAGCGGTCTCGACCTTGTTCACATTTTGCCCACCTTTACCGCCTGAGCGGGCTGTAGATATTTCGACATCGGAATCGGGAATGTCGATCTCGATGGTGTCATCAATTTCAGGTGTGACATCGATAGAGGCGAAAGAGGTGTGTCTTTTTCCTGCCGAATCAAAAGGCGAAATACGAACGAGACGATGAACGCCACGTTCGGCTTTAAGGTAACCGTAGGCGTATGGGCCTTCAATTTTGAGAGAGGCAGAAGATATTCCGGCTTCCTCACCGTCCTGATAATCAGTAACGGTAATCTTAAAGTCTTTTTGCTCTGACCAGCGATTATACATTCGGTAAAGCATACCGGCCCAGTCGCAGGCCTCGGTTCCACCTGCTCCGGCTTGGATAGTCATGTAGGCGTTTTTTGAGTCGGAGGGAGAATCGAGAAGGGTAATGAGCTCGAAGGACTCTAAATCTTTACCAAGCTTCTCGAAAGTGGATCGCGCCTCACGCGCCGAATCGATGTCATCAAATTCCTTGGCGAGCTCAATACCCGAGGTGAGATTTTGAAATTCTTCCTCAAATTTAAGGAAAGGTTCGAGTTTGTCCTTGTTGAGTTTTGTTTCGGCTAAGACTTCGCGAGCCTGCTCCTGTCGATTCCAGAATTCTGGATCGGCGGCTTTGGCTTCGAGTTCTTCGATTTTTTGGGTTAAAAGTGGGATGTCAAAGATACCTCCTGAGTTCCGACAAGCGGCTCTCGAGCGAGCTGGTGTCGATCGCCAGAAGGTCAGCGACGTTTTCGGTTTCCATGAGGGAGCGAGAGGTATGAGAGACGGATGCAGGGGTCAATGGAATTGTCTGATGAGAGGAGAGAGTTACACCTCGGTTTTTAGAAGAAGACCGTGAATTGATTGATTTTTCGTGAGTTCCCTTGAGAAAATCTAGAGATTTTCAAAATACTCAATGAGAGGTGGTATCGGATTTACTGGTCATCCTAGTCAGATCAGTCAGGGTTCTGTGACGATGAATCAGCGGCGTTTTTTGGGTTTGGTGGGGCTGGTAGCCTTTTTCCTGCAATGGAATGTGATGGGGAAGCCTCTTAAAGTTTATGTCCTAGCTGGTCAGTCGAATATGCAGGGTTCGGCTCATAAAAAGACTTTTGCAGCGATAGGTGATGATCCCAAGACGGCCCCGATCTTAAACGAGATTTTGAGCGCTAATGGAGAACCGATAGAGGCGCATAATAGCTGGGTGACTTGTCGAACAAATCGTGGAGGGGAACAAGTGACTCTGTATGGGAAGGTAAAGGTCGGCTATGGATTTGATAATGAGAGGATCGGTCCGGAGTATGGCTTTGGTCTGCATATGGATCGTTCAACGGAGGAACCGGTATTGATTATCAAGACAGCTTGGGGGGGGAAGTCGTTAGCGGTTGATTTTCGCCCGCCAAGTGCCGGCCCCTATTTGCCAAGTGAACGGGAGAATGAGAATGGAAGGGTTCCAACACAAGAAGAGACGGGGTCTTACTACCGTCGGATGATCGCGTTCGTCAAAGAGACACTCGAGGATGAAACAAGTATCAGGAAAGTGGTGCCGGAATACGAGGGGAGCGATGGATACGAGCTTTCGGGTTTTGTTTGGTTTCAGGGATGGAATGACATGTGCAATCGCCATCACATCTCGCAATACACGGACAATATGATTCACTTTATTGTGGATGTGCGACGGGAGTTTGAGTCGCCCAATCTCCCATTCATCGTGGGTGTGTTGGGTGTTTATGGGACGGATCCCGATAGCCGTCGTTTTGATAAGGGATTACCGGTAACGACTTTTCGGAAAGCGCAATTTGAAGCGGTGAAAAACTATGACGCAAAGGTGAAATCCAGATATAGAGGGAATGTCATCGCGGTAGATAGCGGACCTTTTTATGAGTTAGGGCTTAGTGATATTTATTGGAAGCGGCGGATGACGGGGGAGTGGAAACGTCGCCTTGCAAGAGGTGAGATGATCCGGGAAGACTATCAAAAGGAGTGTGCTAGGTATGGCTTTGGTGATGGCGAAATTACCGTCGAAGAACAGGCGACTTGGGATCGATGTTCATCAAATGCCGAATATCACTACCTAGGAAGTGGAAAAACTTTTGTGAGGTTTGGAAAGGCCTTGGCTGAAGCGATGCTGAAGTTTGAGAGAAACTAGCGAGAGCTTGAGATGATGAAATTAAAACTGATCTTATTAAGCCTGCTGTGCACTACGCTTATTTTAAAAGCGGAGAAGCCACCTAACATCCTTTTAATTATGGCGGATGACTTGGGGTGGTATGATGTTCATTTTAACGGGAACGAGCACTTGGATACCCCAAACCTCGATCGCTTCGTGAAACAGGGAATGGTTTTTCCACACGGCTATGCGGCAGCTCCGGTGTGTACGCCAACTCGTGCAGCGATGATGACCGGAATGTCTCCAGCAAGACTGGCAATCACGAATCATGCACCAGGATTTAAAGATGGCATGGTTCCGGAGGGTCGGACACAGGCTGGAGCGGAAAAATTGACTTATCTTTCGTTAGAAGCGGAGACTTTGGCGGAGCGCTTGAAAAACGAGGTTGGATATGCGACGGGCTTTGTGGGGAAGTGGCACTTGTCCCACCGCAAAGGGGAGAACAAAGCGGGTGAGAAATACGAACTCGGATTACGTCCAAAGTCGCAGGGCTTTGATCTTAATATCGGCGGCTACGACCGGGGAGGGCCCCCGACGTATTTTGCGCCCTACAGGATTCCGACTTTAAAAGAAGGGCCGAAAGGGGAATATCTCCCTGATCGATTGGCGACGGAATGTATCGACTTTATTAAAAAGAAAAAGAATGGGCCGTTCTTCCTGACGTTTTGGAATTATTCGGTTCACTACCCGATCGAGGCACCGGAGGATCTTATAGAAAAATACAAAAAGCGCCCGGTGGAAAATGCGCCTTACGCAGCGATGATCGAGGGGATGGATCGTTCGATTGGGCGGGTGTTGAAAGCGCTCGATGACATGGGTTTGGCGGAAGATACGATTGTGATTTTCACATCTGATAATGGCTCTTTATTTGGAAATGGGCCTTTAAGGGCAAACAAGGGGCATCTTTATGAGGGCGGAATCAGAGTGCCGTGGGCAATTCGTTGGCCGGGAAAGGTAAAGGCGGGTTCGAGTTCCAATACGCCCATCATCACGACGGATACCTTCCCGACCTTGCTCGAGGTAGCGGGATTGAAACCAAAGGCGGGAACTCCGCTTGATGGAGTAAGTTTGGTTCCGATGTTGAAAGGGAATGCGGGGCTGGAGAGGAAGTCTCTTTTCTTCCACTATCCCAACTATGCCTTCCACAAGAGGAATCGTTTGGGGGGAGTGGTGCGACGCGGGAACTACAAACTCATCCATTTTTACGATGATGATACCATCGAGCTTTACGACGTCGTTGCGGATCAGGGTGAAAAGAAGAATCTAACCAAGTCGAAGCAGAAGTTAGCGGCCGACTTAAAAGCAGAATTGACGCAATGGCTCAAGGAGTCCGGTGCAAAGATGCCTTTTGTTCCAGCCAAAAAATCAAACTAATGAATTCCTCAGACCCTTATCGGATTCCCGGCCTTGAGCTGATTGACCATTCTTTTGAAGCTCCTCTTGATTATCGCAATCCTGGAGGAAGGCAGATCGGTCTCTTTGTTCGCGAAGTTCGTGATCTCGATCCAAAGAGCTTGGAGAAGCCTTTCCTTGTTTTTCTGCAAGGTGGCCCAGGATTTAGGGCTCCTAGTCCGATTCAGAAGACGGGTTGGTTGAAGCGTGCTCTCACCGAGTACCGTGTGCTGATGTATGATACGCGGGGAAATGGTCTGAGCACTCCGGTGGATTACCAGACTTTGGGCCTTGAAGGTGATGCTGCTGCACAGGCGGAATATCTGACACATTTCCGGCAAGATAACATTGTAAGGGATGCCGAGTTGATCCGCTCTCACATGAGTCCGGAAATACCTTGGTCAACAATTGGCCAAAGCTTCGGAGGGTGGTGTACAATGACCTATCTAAGTCTTCATCCGGAAGGCTTGAAAGAGTGCTTCATCTTTGGTGGAGTCCCCGGGCTCGAGCGGACGGCGCGGGAGATTTACGAAGGAACTTTTCCTTTTGTGGAAGAGAGGAACCGGAAGTATTTTGAGAAGTTCCCAATGGATAAGGCGCGGCTAACGAAGCTAGCGAGGCATCTTGAGGAGAACGAGGTCTTCTTTCCAAATGGCGATCGAATCACACCGCGCATGGTGCAGACTCTCGGGATTAAATTTGGGTTTGCTTACACGGCGGAGGAGATTCACTTCCTGCTCGAAGGAGCCTTTGTGAAGGCGGGTGATCAGGAGATCATCAGCCAGGCATTCAAAGTGGGCTTGCAAGCGACGGTGCCATTCGACACCAATCCGATCTTCGCGATTTTGCACGAGGCAATTTATGCACAGGGAGCTGCAAGCGGCTGGGCATGCGATGCGGTGCAGAAGGAAAAGTATCCTCACTTTGACGATTACGATGAATTTCTGTTTTATGGTGAGATGATTTTCCCGTGGATGTTCGATGAGATTTCAGAACTGCGGGGTATGAAAGAGGCTGCAAATATTCTGGCTGGAAAGTCAGATTGGCCTCCGCTTTATGATTTAGAAGTTTTGAGTCGAAATACCGTTCCGGTGGCTTGTGCGGTGTATGCAGATGATATGTTTGTGAATATGAAGTTCTCTCGGGAGACGGTCGATGCCGTGCCAAAGATGAAGGCCTTTTACACCAGCGAGTATGAGCACTGTGGGCTCAGGGTGGGTGGAGAGCACTTGTTCTCGCGCCTCATCGATTTAGGGAGAGGGGAGGTGGAACGATGATTCGATCTCTGGCCTTTGCGGCAATTTCATTGATTGGGGCGGCTTCGGCGAAGCTGCCAAACATCGTTATTATTTATACCGATGATCTGGGATTTGGGGACTTGTCTTGTTACAATCCAAAGGCGGCTTACAAGACACCGCGTCTGGACAAGATGGCGGCGGAGGGGATTCGGTTTACGGATGCGCACAGCCCCTCGACAATTTGCTCGCCATCGCGATATGGCTTGTTTTCGGGACAGCAGATCTATCGCTCCACGGGACGAGGGGGCGGAGCCTTTGAGGGACCGGGAGGTCCAAGCTATCTCAGGCCAGGAACTTTGACGCTGGGCGGGATGCTCCAGGAAAAAGGGTATCGGACGGGGGTTTTTGGGAAATGGCATGTTGGGCTAACCTGGTTGGACAAGGAAGGGAAACGCTTGGGAGGAGGTTTTAAGAATTCTCTTCTGATCGACTATGAAAAGAGCACCCCTTTAATTGATGGCCCGAATGAAAGGGGATTTGATGAATCGTTTGTGACGCCGAACTGTCCGACGACCGATCCGCTCTATTGTTACATTGAAAATGGAATGGTGCCGGTTCCGGCGAATCAGCGATACAATCCCGCGAACACGCCTAACCCCGGCGGGAAGTGGCGTTGGGATAATGATGCCGGGTGGGTGGCTCCAGGGTATGAGTTCGTGAATGCGGATCTTCTTTTCTATGAGAAGACAAAAAACTTTATCATGAAGCATCGGAAAGAGACTCCAGAGAAGCCGTTCTTTACGGTTTTTTCCACTCAGATTGCCCATGCCCCAGTTTTGCCTGCGAAGGAATTCAGAGGAGCAACGAAGGGTGGTCCGCGGGGTGATTTTGTTTTTGAATTAGATGCGCTGACCGGCCGAGTTATGGACCTCCTCAAAGAACTGAGAATTGATGATGAAACACTTGTGTTGTTCAATGCCGACAATGGGGCAGAGACAGTTCACGTTGACTGGATGAGGCAGGATCATGATCACGACGCCTCCGGAGGCTGGCGGGGTATGAAGCGCGATGGTTGGGAAGGGGGGCACCGTGTTCCTTTTATCGCCCGATGGCCGGGTCGTATTCCGAAAGGACAGGTTTCAAAGCAGATGACCAATACTACTGACATTATGGCAACGATTGCCTCGCTAGTTGGCTATAAACTTCCTGATGATGCCGCGACCGATAGTTTTGATATGCTGCCAGTGATGATCGGAAGACAGGGTGAGAAAAATCCAGTGAGGCCCCATCTCCTCACACAGAGTTTTCGGGGGGAGTTTCAGATTCGAAAGGGAAACTGGAAGTATCTCGATCACAAAGGGTCGGGAGGGAATGGATACGAAAAGGGCAACTTAAAGAAGTATTCACTGAACGAAAATGAACCCAAAGCCCCAGGGCAACTCTACAATCTGACAACAGATCCCGGCGAAACCGCCAATCTTTACTTCAAGGAGGAAACAATACGTCTGGAAATGCAGAAGCTTCTCAAAAGGCTCAAGGAGAGCGGCCGTAGCGCTCCATTAGGAAGAGAGCCGATAGGGATGGTGGGAATTCCAAAGGTGAAATGATCTATTGGCCGAAAGGGTTTTCGTACCAAAAGACGCCGAGTTGGTCCCGTTCTTCGCAGCAGAGAATGTCGAGATCTCCATCGCCATCGACGTCGGAGGGGACGATACGGTCATACTTGATGCCCGCCTTTCCAGCGATTTCGTGGCTTTGCCAGACTGGGTCAAAGGGGGTGTCTTTATAAGAAAGCCATCTGGTTCCTGATAATGGTGCCTTGGCACTTTCGCAGCTGAAGACGAGATCGTTTTGACCATCGTGATTTACGTCGAAACTCACCGCGCTTTTGCCTCCCCCGACTCCATCTGGAAGTGGGATGACATGTTCCTCCCACTTAGATTCGTTGGAGCGAAACCAAATGATAGAGGTTGTATCAATTGCGATGACATCGAGGCGACCGTCCTTATCGAGGTCACCTTGTGAGATGAATTTGATTTCGCGATCGTTTCCGCCAATTTCATGACGCTTCCATTGTGAAGGATCAATCGCAGCTTTGGGTCCAGGATACTCCAGCCAAAAAACACCGCGTTTTGGACCACGTCGGTCACTGATGAGGATGTCCTTGTGGCCATCCTTGTTCATGTCGATAGAGATGAGGGACATGATCCAGCCAGCATCCTGAAGTTTGTGATACTTCCACGAGGAAACATTCCGAGCGTCTTTCGGGATCTCAAGCCAGCCTACGCTACCATTCTTACCTTTTGAGCTTACAACAAGATCGATGCCATTCTTCCCGTCGATTGACCTAGGGAGAGCATACATCCACGATTGTTTTCCGGTGGTGATAGGAATGGCTTCGGTTTTCCATTTTGATGAATCGAGAATAGCATCAGAGGATTTCGGAGCCCAGTGAACGAACATGCTTTTGGTTTTCCCTTCACAGGAACTCACCACGTCGATGTTCCCGTCGCTATCCAAATCTGCGAATACCGCGTCTTCGGCCGATTGGACTCTGCCCACGGTAACGGCGGGCCATTCTTGTTTCGTTTTGTTGTATCCGGGGTGGAGATAGGCACGAACGACTCCTCCCTCTTCCCAACCGGTGGTGATGTCCATGAGGTCGTCCCTGTTAATGTCAGCCAGTCGGATACCATCCGCTCCCTCTGAGCTGCTATCAATAGTGTGGCGCACCCACGGCTCTGATCCGTGGCCAACCAACTGGAGAGACACAAGGAGGAGCGCCGTTTTCATGGGAACACAATTTAATTTTGGAGGAGGAGCGGCTTGGACTCTTCAACCCAGCCCGCCTTGCGCTGGCCTTTTCCTACATTGTCTCCATCTCCCAAATCCCCCCGGGCATCTTCGGCTAACCCTGAGAGCTGTTCCAGCACATGAGGGTATTTCGTGGCAAGGTTGTTTTTCTCTCCGGAGTCGAGGGAAAGGTCGTAGAGCTGGATAGGAGTGTCTTTCTTTTTCCCACTCCAACCCTCGAACTTTTGGTCCTGGGGAAGGACGAGTTTCCACTTTCCGCTGCGAACCGCCTGGAGCTGAGTGGTGTGGTAATAATAGAAAGCCTTGTGAGGGGATTTGGCTCCGGGCGTCCCAAGAATGAGATCGCTGATGTTGTGTCCATCGATTTTTCGATCCGGTGAAGGAGTTGTTCCGGCTAGAGCGGCGAAGGTAGGGAGGATGTCTAGAGTGGAGGCAACTTCCGAACAAGTGGAGTTGGCGGGGATCTTTTCGGGCCAGCGCATCACGCAGGCAACACGCATGCCACCTTCATGAGTAGATCCTTTCGCGCCTTTTAGAGGAGCGTTGCTACCTCCTCTTCCGCCATTGGAGCCGTTATCGGAGGTGAAGATGACGAGGGTGTTTTGGTCGATTTTTTCGTCCTTAAGAGTTTGTAGGATGACGCCAGTGCAGGCGTCAACCTCCTCGATCCAGTCCCCATACTTTCCGTTGGCAGATTTCCCTTTGAAATCTTCGCCTGGAAAGAGAGGGAGGTGAACGGAGGTGTGCGGGAGGTAGAGGAAGAAGGGTTTTTCGCGATTGGCCTTGATGAATTTAACAGCTTCGTCGGTATAACGTCGGGTCACGGGAGATTGGGCGACAGGGGCTTCAATGACTTTGTCATCACGAAGAAGCGGGAGAGGAATATTTTTGCGTCCCATGTCGTTGGAGTAGGGGATGCCAAAGTAGGAATCAAAGCCGTGATTAGTGGGGAGGAATTCGGGTTGATCGCCGAGATGCCATTTACCGATGCAAGTGGTGGCATAGCCTTGTTTCTTAAGAAGTTCGGCTACCGTTGTTTCCTTGGGGTTTAGGCCCTTACGGGCATTTGGGAAGAGGACCCACTTATTGTTTTGATCAATGTGCATGTTTAGGCGGCGGGGATAACAGCCGGTGAGTAAGCTGGATCGGGAAGGGGTACAGACTCCGCTGGTGACATAGAAGTCAGTGAAACGCCTGCCTTCCCTAGCCATTTGGTCGAGGACGGGCGTGCGGTTTTTGGTAGAGCCGAAGCAGCCGATGTCGCCGTAGCCCATATCATCCATGTAGATGAGGATGATATTGGGTTTACGCGCGGTTGCGTGGGTGATTAGAAGAGAAACGATAATAAAGATTTTCATAGTTTGCTTCGGGAAATGAAGAATGTTCTAGGGATAACCAAGATCCTGCTCTGTTGTGAGAGACTTGGCTATTATTTTCAATCCTCCTTAACGTCGAAGAGCCATGGGTTAGGCTCTATTTTTAATAATATTACTACCGATATTACGGTCTTTGAGCGACCTTTAGACGTATAAAATTGCGCTCTTGGTCTTCAATCGGAGTGAGGCTTCGCCAAGTCACCGTTTCGGTTCCGTCCTCATTGGAAATGGCAGAGACCGCGGTCGTTCTGAGCGGGTCCCAGCTCACAAGATTCGAACTAACTTCGACTTCGAAGAGAATGCCATCGGCGGCGAGGTTTCGACGGTAAGTTAAGGTGAGATATTCTTTGAAGTTCCCTGTGCCATCGTCGAAGAGGTCGATGCCAGAGCTTGGGATAGCTTCTGGACTGAAACCCGCATCGCCTTGAATAGAACCGAGGGCGTATTCAAGAAGTGCAGTGAGCCCATCTCCGTCATTATCGGCGTTTGGATCACCAGTAAAGGTGGCGTTGTCCCCCTTTCCTGGATTTCCTCCCGGACGCCTACTAGCTCTCCAATTGTTCGGTAAGGAATGATCGGGGATAGTTTTCGGCGAAATTAGGACGATTGAGTAACCGTCGCCGTCGGGTGAAGTCGGCCAAGGATCCTTGTCGTTGTATTTAAATCTACGGGCATCGGTTCCGATAGCGTCGATCAGAGCAATTTGCTCTCCGGAATTGCTTAGGCTAGAGGTTGAAAAATCGCCGGGGGCTATGTTGATTCCCGCAGTGTTGTAGAGTGATGCAAATTCGTTCTGGTTCTTGACGACAACCACCCGAGCATCGGGAGCGAGCGTGAACCCAAGAGGGAAAGTGTAGTCAATGCCCGCAAAGGTGAGATTAGAAAGGTCGGCGGTCGCGGCTGAGATATTCATGAGCTCAATCCATTCTCCGTCCTCCGATGTCCCAAGTGGATTATACATGATTTCTGAAATCACGATGTTTGAAGTGTTAGCAATTGGCGCAACGAGAAAATCGCCTCTTGTAAGCGCTGACCATTCTCCATTTTCAAAGGCCCGTGCACACACCTTAGCACCACCTGTTAATGGAACGATGTTGCTGCCACCGTCACCGCCTGCCGGAGCGATACCGGAGAGTTGGACATCGAGTCCGGTGTCACTACTGCTGGAGCTGTTTTGGTGGACTTCTACGGCAAGAACGTTAGTTCCCTCGAGGAGGTCGCCGGCTGCGAGAGTGAGAGTCCCAAGATTAACGAGGCCTCCTTCATTAGAGGTGGCGCTAATGGCATAATCCTCATATCGCTGATTCCCCCCGCTCATATTACTTCGTCCAATTTCTTTGCCGTTGAGGTAAACAATGGCTCCATCATCTCGGACAAAATTAAGATTCAGTTGGGTAAAGCTGTCGGCATCGGTGACGGTAAAAGATTTACGGAAGTAAATTGTTGGAAGGCGGGGAGTTTGAAAGTTGAGATCAGTGTTTATCGTCCGCCCGTTGATCGTGCCGTATCCTAATAAGGCTCGCCCTGTTACCCAGCTGGTGTCATTGAAAAAAGGATGCTTCCAGTCGCTGCTGTCGTAATTGGCATTTCCGACTACAATTTCACTGTCACTTTGCGCGGTTCCGGTATCGAGAAATTTCCAGCCATTTTCTTGAAGTTGAATAAAGTCAGTCTGATTATTCCCCCCTCCGATTGAGGTTGAATCGGGATTGATTCCACCTCCGGGTAGGCGGGGGTCATCACCATCAGTTGTGTAGTAGATGGTGCCAGTAGTGGAGGTGATCTTGAGACTGCCTCCAACAGGAATAATCCCTTCGCTTTGAAAAGAATCGCTTACCAAAAAATCTGGCGCGTTCACAGAAGGGACTAGGGAGCCGTAATTAGCTTGAACGATATTACTACGGGCGGGGAAGTAGCTGTTGATGAGGCGATTTTGTTCGGTAAGCCATTGATTGTCGCGGGTGTAAAGCCTGCCGCGATGATCACCCCAGCGGGCGGACTCGGCGATGATCGCTCGGTCGAGATTGTCTGCGAATTTCATCCAACGCGCGGCAGTGGCTTCGGCCGTAAGGGCGCCTCCTGAGCCGAAGTGTTTTTTAAGTCTGTCGGCAAAACGAATCCGATATTCCGATAGCGCCTCGAGTTGGCTTCGCACTCCCATGGGGTCGCGTGGAGAGTTGTTGAGTGAAGGGCTCTCGAGGGAGCGCTCGCCATCCCATGAATAGAGTTGCCAAGGTGCCATTTGCTCAGGCCGGCCAGTCGTAAATGGTCCTCCTCCTGCGGCCCGCCAATTGCCACCGGCCTTGAGGTCTGAATTGCCGCCGTATCGATTAATGATCTGGTAGTCGATATAGTGATCGATATCGATGACCTGCTGGATCCGATCCCAATTACCATTGGAAACCACACTTGGAATGGTATTCCAAGCGGTCGCAGATCCATCTACGATAGAAGAACCATTGCGGGCATCAAGGAGGCTGTCATCACCACCGTTGTAGGCGGCGTAGTGGGAAGCCTCTGGGCGTTCGCAGAGGTTGTGGACTCCCCAATAAAGACCGTTTACAAAAACGTGAACCATAAATCCGTGACCGGCTGCGGGATTTCCCATATCGAGCATAGATTCGCGCATCCATTGATCGCGAATCATGGAGCCGCGGCTTCGCTGGCCACTGTCACGATGGATCCAAGAATTGTTATATCCGGCGCGTAAGGTTATGGAGTTAAACTCTTCGATTTCTGAATTTGGAAAGAGTTTTTCGCGCAATCGTCCGGAGCCGTATTGAGTTCGGAACCGGAAATTCATCGAGTGTTTTGGACTGGCGTCTGGGTTACGGCTCGCTCCGCCCTGAACTTTGATGCCGCAATTGATTTGCCAGTCATTACGAGGGTCGGTGGAGGATGGGATATATTCGGCGGAGCATTCATACTCAAGGCCCCCATTTGTCGAGTTTGTATAAATACCACTTCTCCCACTAAAGTCGGCACGATCCATAGCAATCGAAATGGTAGGGATGTCTCGGAGTCCTTTGAGCATCGTTTGGGCAATAGTATCCTGATGACCGGTGGCAAGGCTTGTTGATTTAGAGACGCGAGTGTCCATCCTGTAGTCTCCCGAAGATAGGTTGCCCCACCCAGGAGGCTGATTTTGCTCCAGAAAAGCGGTGTTTAATCCTGCGGGATCGGTTCCATCAGGACGGGCATTTTCAATATCAAACAAGAGGTAGGTCTGACAGTCGATGTTTGTTGGGGTGAACCCGGATTTTGTCGCGGATGCTTTGAGTGTGGTGGTTTTACTGACTGGAATGGGACCGGAGTAAATGGAAGCATTGGCTGTTGGGTCTCCAGTCTGATTGATTGGGCGGGTGCCATCCGTAGTGAAATAAATGGTCGCTCCAGGGGTGTCGCTCGTGATGGTGACATTGATGGCCTGGTCGTAGTAGCCACGATCCGGACTAAAATTAGTATCAAGCACTTTGGCGATTCCGGAAGTGTTGTTGGCAAAGCCTGGGCTGGGGGATGAGAAGTAAACTGGGGCACCGTTTGTAGGATCTAAGCCATAAGAAACGTCTTCGTCTTGTTTTGGATAGTTGGTGTTATCTGGGCAAAATTCGCTCTCAATCGTGCCTGATGAATTTACGAGCGCAAGGTATTCGCCGCCTGATGAAAGTTTGAAGTTGGTGTTAAAATTTCCGTTTGCATCGGGGACACCGGACCCCGAAGCGTAGACGATGAGAAATCCTCCTGCGGGAATGTTTGTGGGTGAGGGGAAGGTCCACTTTCCTAGTGCCGAAGGCTCGTCGGTGAGATGCCAACCACCGAGATCGAGAGGGGATGGACTGTTATTGAAGATTTCGATCCAATCGTGCGTCGTGCCATTAATTTGATTGGTAATTGGATACCAATCGTTCGGATTACTGGTTTGGCCGCCATCGTTCGATGCCATAAACTCGTTAATTACAACCTCACCGATTTTGAGTGTTATCTCTTCGTCAAGAATCGCCGATTGGGCCTGGAAAAGAGCCAGAACCGAGGGAACGGCGAAAGACCAGAATCGTGTTGTATTTTTCATGGGAAACGGTGGCCTTACTTTTTTGTGTAGCTACAGACTACGGCTGATAGCGAGGAATTAGATGTCCCTCAAAGATAAAATAATCTATTGCTCTGCGTAAGCAAGGGTAGGTCATTGGCACGTTTCAAATGGGGGCTCCGGAGGCCTTTCGCTGAGATCATATTCCTAAGCTTAACCAAAGTATCTGCCCAATATCATCGCATTTTTCGGAGTCGTCGCGAATCGTTTCAGAAGTAATCTGTTAATATTTGTGGAATTCTGACATTCTTAAACTCGAGACCGTAAAACTATGATTCTAAAAGCTCAAATTGCGTTTCTGATTGCTGTAACTTCATTTGTTTCGGCAAAAGTGGATTTTGCGCATGAGGTGTTGCCAATTCTAAAAGAGAATTGCGCAAAGTGTCATACGAACGGAAAATATAAAGGAGGGCTCTCGCTAGATACTCGCGAGGCCCTGCTGGAGTCTGAGACGGTTGAGCTCGGTGATTCCCAGGACAGTCTTTTGATACAGGTGCTCACAGCGCAGGACGAAGATGAGCGTATGCCACATGACGCTGATCCTCTGCCGGCCGATAGTATTGCGACTTTAGCAAAGTGGGTGAATGAAGGGTTGGCTTGGGAGAAGGGATTTACTTTTAAGAAAAAGACATGGAGGGCTCCTCTGGGTCTTAAAAAGGTTGATCTTCCTGGGCCCGAAGGCGGAAATCCAATCGATCGAATAGCAGCAGCCTATTTTCAAAAAAATAGAGTCCAACCACCTGCCCCAATTCCGGATGCCCGGTTCTTGAGAAGAGTGAGTCTCGATCTGGTAGGACTCCTTCCTTCAAAAAGTGAATTGGAAAAATTCGAAACTTCGGACCGAGGCGTAAAGCGGGCGGCGAAGATCAAGCAAATCCTCTCACGCGATCTCGATTATGCCGATCATTGGATGACGTTTTGGAATGATCTTTTACGGAATGATTACGCGGGAACTGGTTTTATTGACGGGGGGCGTCGTCAGATTACCGGGTGGCTCTACCTTTCGCTAAAAGAGAACAAACCTTATGATCAATTTGTAAGAGAGTTGTTGAATCCCACTGCTGAGTCAGAAGGCTTTATCAAAGGAATTAAGTGGCGGGGCAACGTCAATGCGTCACAAGTCCCCGAGATTCAATTTGCTCAAAATGTCTCTCAGATCTTCTTTGGTGAGAATATGAAGTGTGCTTCGTGTCACGATAGCTTCATTAATAATTGGAAGCTGGAAGACGCTTATGGAATGGCAGCGATTATCGCGGGAAAACCACTTGAGATGTATCGCTGCGATAAGCCGACTGGTGAAAAGATGGACGCAAAGTTCCTTTTTAATGAATTGGGCCCAATTGATAAATCATTATCTCGCGATGGTAGATTGAAGAGGGTTGCAGAACTTGCGACCACGGAGGAAAATGGCCGCTTGGCTCGGACTATTGTGAATCGTCTTTGGGCGCGTTTGATGGGGCGGGGTTTGGTTGAGCCTGTAGATATGATGAGCAACCGTCCATGGAGTGAGGATATGCTCGATTACCTCGCGTGGGACTTTGCTAAGAATGGTTATGATCTTAAAAGGACTCTTTCCATCATTGTAAGCTCCCGAACGTATCAAAGCGCAACAGTGATTGCGTCGAAGAGCGGTGAATCTTTTGTTTTTGAAGGCCCTAGTGCTAAGCGGATGACGGCTGAGCAATTTATCGATGCGGTATGGGGAATTACTGAGACAGCGCCCGGAAAGATTGATGCGAAGGTTGAAAGAGAAAGTGAGAAAGCTCGGGCTGTGAGGGCATCGTTGGTGAAGTCGACTCTCTTGATGCGTGCGCTTGGTCGTCCAAATCGGGAGCAAGTTGTTACGACTCGGCCCGCTGACTTAACCACCTTGCAGGCTCTTGAACTCAATAATGGCAGAGAATTCGTTAATTATCTAAATCGAGGTGCCGCTAAATTTGTCGCTAAGAAAGAGAGGGTTGAAACCCTCTATCTCGAAGCCTTGTCTCGCCTACCAAGTTCACTTGAAAAACAAGTGGGCCATGAGATTCTAGGAGCACGAGTTACCCCGGAATCTGCGGCGGACTTTTTGTGGGCAATTCTTATGCTGCCCGAATTTCAATTTATTAACTAAGAGGGAACTATGTCAAAAGCACTTGAATTTGAAAACCGGCGCGACTTTCTCAAAAAGCTTGGAACTGCTTCCGCGGCGACTTTATCAATGGGCGCGCCTCGCTCGTTTAGCGATGAAATTGAACAGCCCGAGGCGAAGGCCGATTGTTGTATTTTACTTTGGATGGGTGGAGGGATGGCGGCCCCTGATACTTTTGATCCGAAGCACTACGAACCATTTCGAAAGGGCCTCAAAGTATCTGATGTTGGTAGCACCTTTCCTGCGATCCCAACCTCGGTAAGTGGGATCAATTTCACGGAAGGTTTTGAGGAAGTTGCGAAGGTGATGGATAAGGGGACTTTAATCCGCTCGGCGGTGCAACCCGACCTCGGCCATATTCTCCATTCACGGCATCAGTATCATTGGCACACCGGATACGTGCCACCGCAAACGGTTGCAGCCCCGCACATTGGGGCGTGGATGGCCAAGGTGCTGGGGCAGAGAAATGAGGCGATGCCTGCCTTTATTGATATTGGTCAGCGACTCGAGGGAGTGGGTGAGAAAGAAGAGCTTAAAGCTTTCCACACCGGCGGATTTTTTGGGAGTGAATTTGGCCCCTTCCTGCTACCATATCCTGATCAGGCGATCGGGGCAGTACAGCCGCCGAAAGGAATGACCCCGGGTCGGTTTACCAATCGATATAAGCTTTATAAAAAATTGATGTCAGAGGGTTTGGTTGGAAGAAGCGGGAGTGAGTTCCAACAAGAGTCGATGTTGCAATCGATGGAAAAGGCCCATCGGCTGTTAAGTTCAAGGGAGGCAGTGGCGTTTGATCTTACGAAGGAGGATGAAAAATCGGCTGGGAAATATGGTAAAACCCGCTTTGGACAGGGATGTTTGTTGGCGAGGCGACTCGTGGAATCGGGAGCTCGATTTATCGAGGTGACTACCGAATATCAGCCGTTCAAACATTGGGATACTCACGAAAAAGGACACACCACTTTAAAGCGGTTAAAATCTGAGATTGATCAGCCTATCGCTCAATTGATTCGTGATTTAGAGGAGCGTGGAATGCTGGATCGGACTTTGGTCGTGATTGCAAGCGAGTTCAGTCGCGACATGATGATTGAGGGTGTGCCGGGATCAAATGCGCGCGATCAGACGACTCACAAGGTTGATGTTATCTCAGAACTAAAACATTATGGTCAGCATAGGCACTTCACTGGTGGGACTAGTGTGTTGATGTTTGGTGGTGGGGTGAAAAAGGGATTTCAATTTGGCAAAACTGCGGATGAACGACCATTCGTGGCAGTTGAGAATCCGCTCGCAGTTGAGGATTTACACGCCACAATTTTTCAAGCTATGGGGATCTCACCGAAAACTTCCTTTGATATCGAGGGCCGTCCATTCTACGCCACCAAGGATGGAATCGGAAAGCCAGCAATGGAGATTTTCTCCTAAATACCGCGGCAATGTTTAGCGATCACGACCTTGTTTTGGTCGATCGTATCGATCAGCGGGGTCCGCTAACTTGGCTTTTGGTTTAATTTTTCGATGGCTTGCCGGAAATGCGCTGGCGGGTTAAATCATTTCTGTGGCACGGATTATGGTCGGACTTTCAGGTGGGGTAGATTCCTCGGCAGCTGCTGCTTTGTTGGTAGAACAAGGACACGAGGTTGTGGGTGGCTATATGAAGAATTGGATCAATGAAGAAGGCTTGCCTGGCGACTGTCCCTGGGAAAGTGATCTTGAAGATGCTCATCTAGTTGCGAAAAAACTGGGGATTGAGTTTCGAGTGATTGACCTGATTGATCAGTATCGTGAGCGGATCGTGAATTATTTGCTCGAGGGATATCGCGACGGAGTGACGCCTAATCCGGATGTCATGTGTAATCGTGAAATGAAGTTTGGTGTGTTTTTAGACTATGCCTTGGAGCAGGGATTTGAGGCTGTCGGCACCGGGCACTATGTTCGGAGGCGTGTCCGTAAAGACGGATCAGTGGATCTTTTGCGAGGGGCAGATCCTAACAAAGATCAGTCATATTTTTTGGCGATGATGACGCAGTATCAGGCGAAGCATGCTCTTTTTCCAGCAGGCGAGATGTTGAAGCCAGAAGTGCGCGAAGTGGCGCGGCGATTTGATTTACCAACGGCTGAAAAAAAGGACTCCCAAGGGATTTGCTTTATAGGAAACATCAAGATGAGTGATTTTTTGCGTCATCACGTTCCCGATTGCCCGGGGGAGATTGTCGATCTAGATGGTAAGGTGAAGGGGCGACATGATGGTTTACATCTTTATACCTTGGGGCAACGTAAAGGGCATGGAGTGGCGTCCCCAAGGTCTGGGATGGCTTATGTCGTCGTTGGTAAAAACGCGGAGAAGAACCAATTGATTGTTGGTTGGGACGAGCCTGCAACGAGTGGGCTCTATGCTGGGACTTGCACCGTTGGGTCACTTTCGTGGATTAACGAGGCGGTGACAAGGGGGAGGGCGGAAGTTCAACCTAGATATCGGGCGAAGAGCGAGGCGGTTGAGGTAAGAGAGATTGAGGGAGGTAAATTAGCCCTGTCGTTCACAAGACATCAACGAGCTCTGACACCGGGGCAAATATGTGCCTTTTATGAGGGCGGAAGATTACTGGGTGGGGGAGTGTTTGAGAAGGTAGGTGATCTCATCGAGTCTTAAGTTAGCTGGGGAAGGCTAAAGCCTAAATCCTGGCAATATCGATTGAGATGATGGTGCGAAGATGGATTATCAATTTTCAAAACAGCGAAGGTTGGGTCATGGTCCATTTGTGGACGATGATTTAAGGGAGCCCCGAAGGCGAGAATGGGTGTCATTCTGGTCCTTAATCGGGATGCAATCGACAAATGCCTTCAATGATAGCTTCACCAAGTTTATCTTAATCCCGCTTGGAATGGGGTTGGCGTCAATGGGCCTTGCACCGAGTAGAGTGGAACATCTCTTTGCGCTTTTAGCGATCCTTCCCTTTATTTTGTTTGCTCCAATAGCTGGGTGGTTGGGCGATCGCTTTTCGAAGAGTCTAATTATTAGGCTGTCATCTTGGTTTCAGTTTTTGGTGCTTCTTTTGATGGGTTGTGGGTTGTGGCTAGGGTCGCGGCAGGAGGGAGCTTCGTGGCCGCTTTACGTGGTCATGTTCGCTTTCTTTTTATTGGCGATGCAGTCGGCTCTTTTAAGCCCTTCGAAAATGGGAGTGGTAAAAGAGTTGGTTGGAAGTGAAAGGCTGGGCTTTGCCAATGGAGTGATGGAAGGATCTGTTGTCTTGATGATTCTTTTAGGGCAAATAATCGGAGGATTTTGGTATGATGCCTGGGGTTTACAAAACGGGCTTACTCCATGGACTGCGGCGATAATCCCAGTATTATGGATTTTGATTGGAGCTGTTTTATCTCTTTGTTTTTCCCATCTGATCCAGAAGACGAAATCTCAATCAGATGAGACGTTTTCGTGGGCAATGACGGTCAGGCATTTCGGGGATTTACGGGAACTAAGAAAAAATGAGGCTTTGTGGCGGTGCGCTTTGGGTATTGCCTTTTTTTGGAGCTTTGGAGGTTTTCTTCAAATGTTATTGATTCAGATCGCCGAGGATCGGTGGGGTAGCCTTGAAGGGCTGGGCGTAGGGGCTGCGATTCTTTGGATACCTGTCGTAGTGGGAATTGTGGTCGGAAGTTTGCTTGCTAGTTGGATTTGTAATCGTCGAAATGAACTGGGGCTAATTGTGATAGGCGGGGCTTTGATGTGTTTGTCGACAGGGTTTCTGGCGATCTTTCAAATGGGGGTGATTTCGTTCTTGTTACTTGTTTTGACGGGTTTTGGAGGGGCTCTTTATTTGGTTCCTTTGAATGTTTTTTTGCAAGATCGGGCTCCCGAAAACCACCGAGGGATGGTGCTGTCAGCTTCTAATTTGTGCATCAATCTTGGTTTGGTTCTAGCGGTGGGAGTCCAGTTCTTCCTTTCGTTTCTGGGAGTTCCATTTTGGCTTCAATTTATTCTAATATCTGGGATTTGCGGTTGGGCGACAGTTCATATTATGCGCTTGCTACCAAAAGATTTCATTCGCCTAGTATTTTTAGGGATCTTTCGTTCGGTTTACAAAATTCGGGCGCTTGGAGTGGATCATATTCCAAAAGAAGGAGGGGTCCTGATGGTGCCAAATCACCTGAGTTACATTGATGCTTTTGTGTTGTCTGCGGCTTGTCCCAGGCCAATCCGGTTTGTCCTTTTTGCGGATTGTTTCGAGAGCAAGTGGGTCGGTGGATTTGCGCGGTTTTTTGATGCAGTGGCAATTTCTCCAAGCAAAGCGCGAGATGGAATTCGGATCACGGCAAATGCGCTTAAGGAAGGTGCGGTTGTCTGTGTGTTTGCGGAGGGGCAGCTTTCGCGAACAGGGGCGCTTTGTGAGATTAAACGAGGCTATCAGATGATGGCAAAGAAAGGAAATGTGGATGTTTTGCCAGCATATATGGATGGGCTTTGGGGCTCGATGTGGTCATTTTCGGAAGGTAATTTTCTTAGAAAGCCTCCTCAAACTTTACGCTATGGAGTGACTGTCGCTTTTGGTTCGCCAATCCCGTGGAATGTTGATGTTGGAGATGCGCTGCGTGGCTTGTCGGTCAAGACTGCAGCAGACCGAGAAGGCAGGCTTTTGGCTAAGAAGAACTGTGAACCGGAGATTTCTGGTGATTTGCCACGGGGCTGGACCGAGATGAGCGATCGTTGCTTTGGAAAGGACGAGGTGGGGCGTGGAATGAGAATTAATGCAAGTCAGTTGAGCCAAGTGCATATGGCCCATCGCCGGACACGCTTGCTCGTTGAATGGTTACCCGAGGACGATTTGAGTGGGGTTTTGGGTGTGCTATGGCCGCTCAGTGTTGGGGCGACGGTTTCTCTTGCTGATGGTTTGAGCGATGCCGCGATTTTGGCAAAAGTTTCACGGGAGGGACTTGATTCTGTGGCGCTGCGCGGAGTGGTGGGACGGGATGACTTGGTGAGGCATTTGCGGAGAAAAAAAGTGATTGTGTGGAGCTTTGATGAGCTCGGTTTGAGCGACGGAAATTACTTCGGCTGTTTGGTTAAAAATGGTCGGGTTGCAAGCTTTGCGAGGCCTAATCCGGATTATGAAACAACGACGATGCTTCATCAGAGTGGCTGGCGCGAGGGCACGCGCGGAAAGTTACTGCCAGGTTTGGAGGTAGGAGAATTTGGGCCCCTAGACGAGGAGGGTTTCATTTTGTAGTAAAGCGACGGGTTGACATTGGGAGAGGGACGGTATTGGTTCCCGCCATGCAAGATCACGATCAGGAAACTGAAGTCGTTGAGGAAGACGCCGCAGCGACCGAAGAAATTGTTGAAGAGAATGAAAATGAGGAGGTTCCTGAAGAGGAGGCTCCTGAGGTTCCCTTGACTCCGGAAGCTGAGGCGATGAAGTGGAAGGAAGCGGCGATTCGTTCGGCAGCCGATCTGGATAATTATCGAAAGCGGATGGCTCGCGAGCGTTCCGAAGATTTGCGATTTGCACGATCCGGTTTAATCGAGGAGTTGCTTCCGATTTTTGATAATTTTGCGATGGGCCTGCAAATGGCGGAGCAGGAACAGGATTCAATGATTTACAAAGGGATGGCTATGGTGAAAGGACAGCTTGATGATTTTCTTTCTGCGCAAGGTGTGAAAGAAGTTGCTGCTGAGGGGGTTTTTGATCCCAATTATCATGAAGCGGTAGCTGAGGAGGAAAAAGAAGGTACCGAGGCGGGAGAGATTCTTTTTGTAAAGCGTAAGGGGTATGTTCTGCATGATCGGTTGTTACGGGCAGCAGCGGTTATCGTGGCAAAGGGTGGGGAGGAATCTCCCGAAGAGGATGCTGAAAACGAGGGGGGAGTTGAGTAATGGCTGAGCGCGATTATTACGAGGTGCTGGGGGTTTCTCGAGATGCCTCGCAAGGCGATATCAAAAAGTCTTATCGCAAGTTGGCAATGAAACATCATCCGGATCAAAATCCGGATGATCCTAAGGCTGAAGAGAAATTTAAAGAGATTGGAGAGGCTTACGAGGTTATTAGTGATGAGGAGAAGCGGGCAGCCTATGATCGCTATGGTCATGCTGCCTTCAAGAGTGGCGGCGGAGGTGGCGGCGGACGTGGTGGTTTCCACGACCCGATGGATATTTTCAGCCAAGTCTTCGGTGGAGGGGGTGGCGGAAGTATGTTTGATGATCTCTTTGGTGGTGGGGGAGGTCGTCGCCGAGATCGATCTGGGAAAAAACGTGGAAGTGATTTGCGATACGATCTTGAAATCACCTTGGAGGAGGCAGCCGAGGGGGTCGAGAAAGAGCTTGAAATTGAAAAGTATGCGAGTTGCGGGAAGTGTTCTGGTTCAGGATCCAAGTCGGGCAGCGCTGGCACGAATACCTGTCCTACATGCGGCGGACGTGGTGTAGTGGGTCAACAACGTGGAATCTTCATTCAGCAGGCGACTTGCCCTGATTGCCGGGGCGCGGGCCAGAATATTGCTGATCCTTGCGGGGATTGTGGCGGTAATGGTCGTAAGCAAGCGCCCGAGCGAGTGAGTATTCGAATTCCGGCTGGAGTTGATGATGGGACCCGACTTCGTTCAACCGGTAAAGGTGATGCGGGGATGCGTGGAGGTCCGGCGGGAGATTTGTATGTATTCCTGCATTTGCGTGATCATGATGTTTTTCAGCGTGATGGTGATGATCTCTATTGTGAGGTGCCCTTGCCATTTTCAACGGCGGCTCTGGGAGGGGAATTAGAGGTGCCAACTTTGACGGGGAGTGCGACCATGAAGGTGCCTGCCGGAACGCAAGGTGGAACGACCTTCCGTTTGCGTGATCGAGGAATGCCTGCTTTAAATGGACGAGGGAAGGGTGATCTTCATGTCGAGGTCCAGGTAGAAGTTCCCACTAGACTCAACTCTGATCAGCGTGAGAGGCTGGAGGCTTTCACTGAATCAATTGGCGAGAAAAATTCGCCGGTTCAGGAGTCGTTTTTTGAAAAGGCAAAACGCTTTTTCGATAGCTAGTCCGCAAGATGGATCGCTTTTTTCTATTACCCGACCAGTGGGATGAGAATCCCACATTAAGAGGTGGCGAGGCTCATCATTGTTTTAAGGTGATGCGAAAGCAGGTCGGAGATAATATAGTTATTTTTGATGGAAATGGAAAAGAGGCCAACGCTACGATTCGTGCGATTTCAAAAAATGAAGCGTGCTTAGAAATAATTGATACAAGAAGGTTTTCAGCATTGTTACCACAGCTTGAGGTCGCGGTTGGGATTCCTAAGGGCAAGAGTTTTGATCTTATTTTGCAAAAGGCGGCCGAGATGGGAGTAAATCGGATTCAGCCATTGGTGAGTGATCAAGGGAATGTTCGATTCAAGACTGGCGAGGCTTTGGCGAAGCGGGAAAAGTGGCAGAGGACATTGTTAGAGGCTTGCAAGCAGTGTGGGCAGAATCATCTGCCTGAGGTAATGGTTCCCGCATTGCTTGATAATTACTTGGAGAATATTGAACCGGGCGGTACTAGAATTGTTGGTGCGCTCACTTCAGAAACTAAAACTCTAAAGGAACTACTCGATAGACTTGAGGCTCCCGACCGTGTGGTTTTGATGGTGGGGCCAGAGGGCGATTTCTCGGCAGGAGAATATAAAAGGATTTTTGAGTCGAGCTTTGCCCCGGTCAGTTTGGGTGAACTTGTCTTGCGGACTGAGACTGCGGTGATTTGGATGGCCGCGGCAGTGCGCTTCCAATTCCAATCTTGAACTTTTTTCTCGTTCTATCTTTTGTTTTTCGTCTGCTTCGTCGCAATTCTCGCCATTAGTTTGGCCGGATAGCGCCGGCTCACTCCGAAATACTCAAGATGTCGCGCTGAGATTATGAAAGTTTGGAGAGGCGGGACCCTAGGTCAAGTTTGCTCGGGCTAGCGCTCAAGCTCCGAAGCTTTCGCGCTGAGGATCTTTCGGATGGGGGTGGCGATAGGAAGTTTCGAAAGTTTTGAAATGAAATGATATTCTTCACCTTCGAGAAGATGCGGTGGTTTGGCGTGGTAAAGATACAAAGTGACTTTGTGGTGCGTAATGGTGTAGCGATGTTGACTGAGGAAATCCAAATGGGAGCACTCCTCTGGTGAGCGAAGAGGAAGCTTCCAAAAACCTTTGCGACGAGAATCATGGCCTTTTGACAGGAGAATTCGGTTACTCTCAATCCAGAAAAAAGCGTGTTCCTCAGTTTGGACGAATTTCTTACGGGGCTTTTTGACCGGAAGGAAACTAGGGGATTTTGTCTGGCAGAAGCTTCGGGCGGGACAGATAAGACAGGCTGGAGATTTGGAAGAACAAATGGTTTGCCCAAGTTCCATGAGAGCCGAATTGAACAGCCTAGCTTTTGATGGGGCTAGGAGTTCCCTAGCAGTCTTCCAAATCACTTTTTGTCCTTCAGTGGAATCAACTTCTTCGTGGTAATCCAATAGTCGAGAAAGGACCCGAGCGATATTGCCATCAACGATGGGAGCAGGGTGATTGAAGGCAAAGCTACTCACAGCTCCGGCAGTGTAACGACCAACTCCGGGTAGGGTTTCGAGGGTTTCAGCGTCTGAGGGGAATTTGCCTTCATGATTCTGCAAAATGGTCTGAGCTGCTTTTTGAAGATTGCGAACGCGATTGTAATAACCGAGCCCTTCCCAAGCTCGTAAGATTTTTTCTTCTGGGGCAACAGAAATTGTCTCGATATTAGGGAATTCTTGTAAGAAGTTTTCAAAGCGGCGGTTGGCGATAACCGAGGCCACCGTGGTCTGCTGAAGCATGATTTCTGATACGAGGATCGGCCATGGATCAGTTGTTTCTCTCCATGGATAGGATTTTGCATTTTCCTGAAACCACTCAAGGAGGGCATTCCGGAATTGGCGCTTATTTTTGACCGGATGATATTGTGCCCTGGGTTTGTCCATGCTTCGTAAGAAGGGTAAGGATGAAGCCTATCTGAGCCAACGCAAATCGGGTATTGGGAATTCGGGAAAAAAGCGTTAGAGTTATGCCGCGAATGGGGAAAGTCACTTATACCTTGGCTCTGTCAGATGAGCAGGTTGCGATCTTGAAAGACTGCTTGTCGAGGGGAGGCTTTGATTTCCAAGAAAAGGAACACGCTCTTTATTCAGCTAAGAGAGGGAAGCTTAATGTCACGGTGTATCGCAAAGGGCCCAAAGTTTTGGTTCAAGGAAAAGAGACTGAGGAATTTGTGAAATTTGTTCTCGAACCTGAAGTGATTGGCGAGGCGCGTTTGGGCTATGAGGAGCATTGGCAGGCGGAGATGTTTGAACCCCACTTCGGTATCGACGAAAGCGGTAAGGGGGATTACTTTGGACCGCTTGTGGTAGCCGGGGTTTATACGAATTCCGAGATTACGCGCGCCCTCCTGAATGCCGGTATTATGGACAGTAAGAGAATCAGCTCGGGTAAGAGGATTCGGGAGCTGGCTACTAAAATTCGGGCTGAAGTTGGAAGTGGATACAAGGTGATCAGATGGGCTCCCGCGAGGTATAACTTGCTTTATGAGGAATATAATAACGTGAATCGTATGCTAGCAAGAGGTCACGCAACGGTAATTAAGGATTTATCAGTTCGGGTTCCATCCTGCGGTAGGGCTTTATCGGATCAATTCACCAAATCGCCATTAATCGCAAGAGAGCTAAAAAATCGAAGGGTAAGGCTAATCTTTGAAGAACGGACTAAAGCGGAAAATGATATCGCGGTAGCAGCCGGGTCTATTTTAGCTCGAGAGAGTTTTTTGGATTGGATGGATCGTGTTTCCGAAAAAGTAGGCTTGGAGCTTCCGTTGGGAGCTGGTTCTGCCGTCAAAGAATTTGCACGTAAATTCATCCAAAAATTCGGTAGAGAAAAGTTGCCGGAAGTTGTGAAACTCCATTTTAGGACGACAAAAGAGATGTGATTAGGATATTCAAAAAAATATATTAGTTTTCCTAAGTTTTTTGACAGATTGTGCTAAGTCTTCATCGTAAGATGGCGGTATTTCCCCCCAAATTATGGCAAATTTTACTAAAAAAGAAATTATCCAAGAAATAAGCGACGAGTTAGGAGTCACTCAGGCCCTCTCTTCAAAAATGCTACACCTCGTCGTTGATATTGTTTCGCGCGAATTGGCCGCAGCAAACAACGTCGTTATCCGCGATTTCGGAACATTTGAAACTAGGATCGCTAAGGGAAGGCCTGGGCGAAATCCTAAAGATCCCTCCAAAACGATCAAAATTCCCGACCGCGCCGTGGTTAAGTTTCAGGTTGGAAAGGCTCTCAAGGAAAAAGTTGCTCGGACGTTGCCGGAGATCAAGGCCAGGGATGTTGAGTAGGATGAGATTGCCTTTAGGATTGGCTCTCGTTGCTTTGCCTACGGCTTTGCTTCTCGTTTCATGTGGGACACCTGATTACAAAGGTTATCAGACCCGCGGTTACACTATCCGGGGGCAGCATTATCAGCCCTTGAGTGTTGAGAGTGCTCTCCACTACTCCGAGGAGGGAATTGCCTCGTGGTATGATGAGAGCAGCTTTTTTGGCTTCAAACGTGGGAACACTTCTCTTGGAGAGCGGGTGGGGCGTTTGGATATCTCAGGCGCGCACAAAACACTTCCGATTCCTTGCCGTGTGAAGGTGACTAATCTTTCAAATGGAAAGGTTCTTAAAATGCGTCTCAACGACCGGGGGCCATTCATTGCGGGCCGAATCATCGACGTGACACCCAGGGCAGCCTCTAAACTTGGTTTTAAGGAAGATGGGCTGACCCAAGTGAGGGTAGAGGTTTTAAGTGTGGGCGACGGACAGTATCAGCGAAAGGCCCCTGGCCGAAAATTCTGGTTCTGGCCATTTTAGGCATTTCACCTTTTAGCAAAGCCTTGCTTGAGCTTGTTGCGGGTTGAATCCATTCTTCCCCCGCATGCTTCGCTCTTTGATGACGATCTCCGGGTTCACCCTGATGAGCCGAATCTTGGGCGTGATGCGTGACATCTTGATTGCACGGTTTTTGGGGACTGGAATGGTGGCGGATGCCTTTTTTGCTGCCTTTCGCTTTCCCAACATGTTTCGTCGGATTTTCGGCGAAGGCGCCTTCAATGCGGCTTTCATCCCTTTATTCGGGAAAAGGGTTACGAGGGACGGGTGTAATTCGGCAATGCAGTTTGCCAATAATGCTTTCACGATTTTGTTCGGGACCCTTGGCTTGCTAACTCTTTTGGCGATTCCTCTGATGGCTGCGATTATGCTTGTGGTAGTGCCTGGTTTCCTACCTAAGGCTGAAGAAAAACTTGGCACTGAGGCAATAGAGTTTCGGATTCCTTTGCGGGGTGCCAAAGCGGTTTATTTACAGACGAAAGGGGGGGAAACCAATTTTGAAAATCTTAGTGTCGTTAAGCGTGGTAATCCTGCTTTCGTTGATGTTTTTGGTGAGGTTTTCGGTGGAGAGGTCAGGGCGGAAGGCGAAGAGGTTGATTTAGCGTCGGCTGTTTTAGAGAGTTTCAAAAGTAACGGAGAGGTCAATTTTAAGGATACTGATACCGAGGAAGATAAAAAAATAAAAATAGAAGCTGCTCGAGATCAGCTATTTAAAGATGGAGGCTGGCTTGTAAATGACGGTGGGCTTCTGCGGATCCCCCTTCCTCCGGATCACGATTATGCGGTGTTTAAGGGGATGGCCTCAGGAGGCGGAGAGCTTGCGATCTACAATAATGATCCAGCTGCTTATGATCTAACGGTAAAACTATCACAAATCACTTTTGTGTATCTGCTTTGTATGGCGCTGGTAGCGCATCTTAGCGGAGTTTTGACGACCTTGAAAAAGTTTGCGGCCCCCGCTTTTTCTCCAGTTATCCTGAACTTGGTTTTTCTTTGTGGATTGCTGGGGCTAGTGCAATTTGTCGAGTGGCGGGGAGTCGCCTTGGCTTGCTGTGTAGCGCTCGCAGGTTTTTTACAGCTGGGTGTGCTTTGGTGGGTCTGTTTTCGAGCCGGTTTGCCTGTGGTTTTTAAAAAGCCAGTTTTTGATTCGAGCTTCAAGAGGCTTTTGGTCCTGATGGGACCCGGCGTGATAGCAGCTGGAATCCAGCAGATCAATTTGTTGGTCGGAGGGATTGTGGCTTCGTTCCAACAGGGGGCGATTTCTTACATCTACTATGCAGACCGGATCTATCAACTCCCGCTCGGAATGATTGGAATTGCCTTTGGGATGGTGTTGTTACCAGAAATTACAAGATTGCTTCATAGTGGTAAGGAAGGTGAAGCGCGCGCGACAATGGTGAGTGGGCTAGAGTTGGCTATGATCGTGACCGTGCCAGCGGCGATTGCTTTGATGGTAATTCCGCAAGAAATCATCTCGGTCATTTTTGAGAGGGGAACATTTACCTCTTCGGATTCCTTTCAAACCGGTCGGGCGCTAGGAGCTTTCGCAATAGGATTACCGGGGTATGTCTTGATCAAAGTGCTGCAGCCGGGATACTTCGCGAGGGAGAATACTAAGTCTCCGATGTGGATGGCTGGGATCACGGTAGTTGTGAATATTGTATTAAGCTTAGTTCTTTTCCCCTTCTTTGGGCATGTTGGGATCGCGATTGCGACCTCAATCGCAGCTTGGGTAAATGTAGTTTTACTTTGGATTGGTTTGCGGGGATTTGTGACCTTAAGTGCAGAGAATTGGCGTCGGCTTCGTGGCATGGTGATTGCTAGTCTGGTGATGGCTCTGGGATTGTTGGGGGCGAAGGCGCTGATGGCTGGCTGGATTGATGCAGGCCCCTGGTCAAAAGCGATTTCGACTGCAATCTTGGTGGGCTTTGGTGCAACTATTTATGGAATCGGGGTGCTCTCGTTAAGAGTGACCAGCTTCTCAGAGCTTCGGTCCGCTTTTCGAAAATAACGATCTATGATGATCGTTTGCACCCATAGAGAAAGGGGTTAAGCTAGAAAAAATGAACATGGGAACATTGCTTCGAGGCTCGATCGTGTTAGGTTTAATCTGGGCGATGGTTTGGGGGGTGACGAGTTGGAGTGGTGCAAGGAAAGCGACTCCGGCAAAGGTGTCAGGTATGATCGGACACGCCGAGTTTGAGGATTGGTCTATTAAAGAACTGACAAGTTACTCGGAGTCGAGAAGGGAGCAGCGGATAGAAAGTATCGATGAAATAGCCGGGACGCTCAACCGACTTGATTTGAGGCAGCGGAAGCAGCTCGACGAACAGGGTGAGGTTATCGAGATGTTTTTTCGATTTTCCAAGGAGGAGAAGCTTCGCTTTGTTGATTTAATTTTTAACGAGAATATGGAGAGGCTCATGAAGTCATTCGACGAAATGCCTTCCGAAGAGCGCCAAAAAATGGTGGAGAGATCAGTTCAGGATATGACCGATGGAAAAGGTGCTGAGGCGCTTGCTCGCTTGAAGGAAGAGGACCCTGAAATTTTAAACGTGGTGATTAGCAAGGGATTTAGTTCCTATTATCAGGGAGCTTCTGCTGATATCAAGATGTCGCTACTCCCTTTCATGGATGCGGTTGGTGAGATTGTTCAGGGCTTTGCTAAGCCAAAGGTAGGGCTATGAGGGGTGGTTTCACGGTGACAGAGCTAGTAGTGGTGGTGGGGATTATGATCGCGCTCGCAAGTGTTGGCTTACCCATTTTCGGGGGAATGAAGTCGACAGCTCAATCTGCTCAATGCGTCACAAGACTTAAAGGTTTGGGTACTGCTCTTGAGAGTTACCTTGCTGAAAATGGCAATTTTTTCCCGCAAATCAAAATGGGGAGGAAGTCCCATTCTGGTGGGAATAATGTTCTGGAGGAGGTCCTTAGTCCCTATGTGGATGGGCCTGAGGTTTTTCAATGTCCGGCCGACCACGAGGATTATCGTAAGACCGGGTCGAGCTATTTTTGGAATCACCGTGCCAGTGGTTTCAAACGGACTAAAGTGATTATGATGGGAATGTCGCGTGGGAGTTCAAAGATTCCCTTAATTCATGACAAGGAGGCATATCATGGAGATGAAAATGGCACGAATTTTCTTTTTCTTGATTTATCAGCGGGGAAGGATCTGGACTTTGATGTGAAAACTGAGTGATGCTGAAGGTTCAAAATCTCACAAAAAAATTTGCAGGGAAGGATGCATTGAAGGGTATCTCTTTTGAGGTCAACCGCGGGGAAATCTATGGTCTCCTCGGCCATAATGGTGCAGGAAAAAGTACCACGCTTGGAATTATCCTTAGTATGGTGGGCGCTGAAAGTGGAGAGGTCTTCATCGGTGGAGTTTCAGTTCGAAAAAACCCGCAACAAGCACTTTGTAAGGTGGGCTCAATTTTTGAGGCCCCAGCATTCTACGATTACATGAGTGGTTGGGATAATCTCAAAGTGTTGGTGGGTTTGAGTGGACGCTTCGACAAGGAAGCGGTGATGAACGTGGTTGACCGGGTGGACTTAACCGATCGAATTCATTCAAAAGTTGGAGCCTATAGTCATGGGATGAGGCAGCGTCTAGCTCTTGCTCAGGCCTTACTTCCTGAGCCGGAGATTCTTTTGTTGGACGAACCGACTGATGGGCTTGATCCTGAAGGGATTAAGTGGTTCCGAGATTTCATTTTAGGGCTTCGGAAAGAGCGGGGGATGACCGTTCTTTTTAATTCACACCTTTTATCCGAAGTGGAGCAAATGTGCGACCGGGTTGCAATCATTCGGGCCGGCGAATTAGTTTATGAGGGGGC
>DCQM01000148.1:0-4346 GCA_002323895.1 Akkermansiaceae bacterium UBA1518 | reverse complement strand
GGAGTAGTCTGTGATCTTGGCGGGAAGAAGCTAGGTGAGGATCGGTGGGTTTTCCCCGAGGGAACTGAGATCCCCAATGTGGTGCGTTCCTTGATTGAACGGGGCGCAGAAGTCAGTGAGGTGACGCCGGTCAGGCGATCATTAGAAGATGTCTATTTGGAACATAGTAGTTTGAGCAAGCCATGATGTTCCTCCAACAATTACAAGGTGAGCTTAAGAAGCTTTTTGCCCGAAAGCGCACCTATATTGGCTATGTTGTGTTTTTAATCTTTGAAGCGTTACTTCTCTCTCTATGGATCTATGTCGGGCGAGAGCAATTTGAAGATTTGGCGAAACGAAACTTCATCCCGGTTGAGCTTCTTTCGTCATCATTGACGGCAACTTACTGGATTATGGGCTTTAGTATGTTTTTACTCGGTTCAATTTATTTTGCGTTAGTTGCTGGCGATATTGTAGCGAAAGAGACGGAGGATGGGAATATGCGGATGGTGTTATCGCGTCCAGTGTCTCGGTTGCGAATTCTGGTTCTTAAATACTGTGCCGTCATAATTTACACGGTGACCTTTGTGATCTTTGTGGGGTTAACCGGATATGGAATGGCTTTATTTGCTATGGGAAGTGAAGGTGGATTGTTTGTCTGGAATCCCGAAATGTATATTTTAGCGGTCTATCCTGATCGCGATGAAGCATTCCAGCGGCTTTTTACCGGGGCCTGCTTCATGGGTTTGAGCATGTGTGTAGTAACCTCTCTAGGCTTCTTTTTTTCTTGCCTGAAGATCAAGCCGGCCGCTGCTTCCGTGATGGCCTTGAGTGTGTTTTTTATTGATTTCGTTTTGCAGAACATCCCCTTTCTAGCCAACCATAAAGACGTATTTATTACCTTCCGCATGGCAAACTGGATTTACGTTCTCCAGGAAAATGTTCCTTGGGAACGAATCATGGAGAGTTATTCAATTTTGATGGGCCTTTGCGTGACTCTTTTTATTCTCGGTTGGATGGTTTTTCAGTCGCGAGATTTTAAGACCTAGAACGATTTTCTTAGAGGGTGCAAAGCGGTTTGATGGAAACTGCTGTTTGGGATAAATCGCTTGCGAATTAGACCTTAGACTTAGGAGTTTGTTTTAAGGGTCGAACTCAAATTCGTGGGGTATAATTGTGGTTCGGGGTTACTAATCTAAAAATCCTGAGGATTCTGTCCCTAATGGCAGGGAAGTTTAGGCAGCTTCTATCACGGAAATTTCTTAGGCCAGCTGGTCGGAGGCTATCTCCTAGTGGGCTAAGGGGTTGTGTTTTTATTCTCATCAGGCGAGACTCCTGCAGTCCCCATGAATGGTCTGATCTACCGACGTGATTTTGTTTTTGCTCTGCTGATCGCAGCATGGGCGCATGTCGGCCTATTTTTCCTCTTCGTTATTCTCATGGCCTCAAATTTGTTTTCGGCTCGGATTGATTATGAGGAAAAGGAATCTGAGCCAAGGCCTGATCTGATCAAAATGCAGATGGTTTATGAAGAGCCTGCTGAGGTTTCGGTTATTCCAATAGAACCTGAGCAGCCAGAAGAGTCTGAGGAGCAAGAGCCGTCTCAGCCTTTTGTTCAAACAAACGAGGCCCAGGAGTCGGTGGAACCTCCCAAAGAAACAAATTTGATTGGTGAGCGTGATACGACTGCGACTAGCGACCAAGGAGCAGTTTCTGGGGAGGATGATAGGGCGGCTCTTTCCGGGGACGAAGTTACCATCAATGACCCGAAAACTTTCGACTCTGATTTTGCTAGAGGAGATGCAGTGAGTGGGAATGTTGGTGTTAAAGATTCGCTAGATGTTGGGGAAGGGAAAGACGATATCAATCAAGAAGCCGCTAGGATGACCGGTGATGCTAAACCGTTTCAGAAAAATCCAGCACGCGAGGTAGTCCCGCAGGATGGATTAGCCTCGATCGAGGAGGCTCTGGCATTATTAGAAGAGGAGGTTGGTGATAGTCGGAAGAAGGACCTGGCCAAACCGGAGAATGAAATGGTTGAAGAGAATTTGCCCGAGCGCCCCGCAAAGGATCAGCGCGAAGCGGCTGAACAGAACGGTGGCTTCGCTCCGCGATCCCGAAAGACCCGTATTGCTGGAGTAATCAGCGCGAATGGTAAGGGTTCACTCAATGTTGCCAATACTGCGATTGGCCGTTACCAAGGAGAAATCTTTAAAAAGCTCGAAACAGTTTGGCAGATGGAAAATATTAGTAATCGTTCACTTCTTGCCCCGGGTAATGTGACTCTTTACTTTGTTGTTAACAAAAATGGCGAGGTGTCACGGCAGAAGCAAATGGCCATGGTCGGAGCTTCAGGGACCCAGTGGGGAATGATCTTGCGAGCGCTTAGTGGGATTAAAATTCCGAAGATGCCAAAAGATGTTATCAAGGAACTCGCTGGTGATCCGTTAGAGATCATTGTCACTTTCAATTATCATTAAGTAAAAAAATGGAGTTTTCTGAAGCACTCGAAACAACGTGGAATTTTTTCAGAGGGGGGGGGTTTTTCATGATCCTACTCGGGATATGTTCTTTAGTTGGTCTTACGGTTATCATACTGAAATCGATCAGCCTAAAGCGTTCACGGGTCGTGCCCGATGAGCTGGGACGTGAAGTCGAGCGTTTCGAAGAGCATCTTGAGGCAGGAACGCTTGGTAATTTACAAAGCGAATTTGCACGTGAGAAAAACTCTCTTTCACGGCTTTGTTCGGTCGCTCTTGGTAATGCAGGGAAGACACAGGGAGAAGTTCAGGAGGCGGTGCAATCCTCTGCTCGAGAAGAAATCGTCCGAATGAATGCGGGAATGTCGGTTCTGGATGTCATCATTACAATTTCGCCCCTGCTTGGATTATTGGGCACGGCGAGCGGTTTGGTCACAGCCTTTTCTGATTTGGATGATAACGAGCGAATTCGCGCCGGTATCGCGACCGCACTCAGTACGACTATTGTAGGGATTGCAATTACTGTTCCGGCGGTGATTGCCCAAGGTGTTTTTAGCCGAAAAATTGAGCTGTTCTCGGCTCGGCTTGAAGTCCTGCTAGGGCGAGTGGTTTCGGCTTGTCACCAACACGTTTTTTTTCGCGACAAATCATAAAAGTTTCTTGAGTGGAATTTAATCGTACAGCCCGGAAGCCCCCCACGGTTTCGATCGTTCCCTTGATCGATATTTTGGTGACGCTTTTATTTTTCTTCATCGTGACGATGAAAGACCCGGATGATTTTGAAAAAAAGAAACTCAAGCCGGAGATCCAGGTTTCGCTGCCATCAGCGCATTCGATGAAGGTTACAACGACTAAGCAAACTCGGTCGACCTTGTCGCTGGGTAAAGATGGTAGTGCTGAACTAGATGGGACGCCAGTAGTTCCGGGTTTGTTGAAGGAATACCTCATCGCCAACCTGAAAGAGAGAGCTGGTTTGAAACTCGCCCTTAGAGTAGACAAAGAATGCCCATTTGAGAAAATTCTGGGAGCTCATAGTGCTGCCATTGATGCTGGTTATTCCGAAAAGGAAATTTACTACTTGGTTGAAAAACCCCAATCATCAAGCTCTTCTTTCCCCACCGAAAATCCTTAATCATGATTCTTGAAATTACACAGTATGGCAATCCGGTGCTTCGTAAAAAATGCCGTAAGATCACAAAAGTGACCGACGAACTTAAGCAATTTGGAGAAAATTTAATTGAGACGATGGTCCACGCTCAGGGGGTCGGGCTCGCTGCGCCTCAAGTCAATCGTGAGATTCAAATGGCGGTAGTGGATGTATCCCATGATCCCGAATGCATTACCTTTTTGAAAGTCGACGGCGAAGAAACTTCCCTCGATGATCTTATGCCGTTGGTATTTATAAATCCATCACTTGAGTTTGGAAGTGAGAAAGAATTAGCAACCGAAGGCTGTCTTAGTATTGAGGGGGTCAATGCTGAGGTTCGTCGTCCGGCTCAAGTTAAAGCAACTTTAGAGCTGCTTAATGGTCGCACGATTCTTGTGGAAACTGATGGCTTGTTATCTCGAGCCATTCAACATGAAACAGATCACCTTAATGGAGTGCTCTTTGTGGATCGTCTGCCGACTGCAGCAAAGTTATCTATGAAGCGAAAGCTTAAACGTCTAGCGGAGTAGGGGTGAAAAATTTATCCTCCTCTTATCTATGAAACGCAATGCCTCCAACCCACTGGGAAATCATTTCAGGCGACCATCTAAGCAGCCGCTTCCCTCGGTAACAAACCAGCTGGAAGAAATAAAGGAAATGCCAGTAGATCGGCTCCTCGAAGAGGGGCTTCGGGAGGAGATCTCGCTGCCATCTATTTCGACAGAGTCCGATTGTGGTAT
>DCQM01000109.1 GCA_002323895.1 Akkermansiaceae bacterium UBA1518 | reverse complement strand
TTATCTAAACAATCATTCCCGCAGCGACCGTCTCATTAGTTCCCGGATCAATGAGAATGAATGATCCAGTCTGACGATTGTTATTATACGAATCATAAAACAAGGGAGCTGCCGTTCTCAGGGAAATTCGACCAATCTCATTGAGTGAAAATGACGAGGAATCCTCTTCTTTGCGCAAGGTATTGATGTCCACTTTATAACTCATCTTTTGCACAATCGCCTGAGTCTCCCGCGTGGTGTGCCGGATGATGAGTCTCGCACGCTGGTTTAAAGTCTGATTTGAAAACCAGCAAATCATCGCCTCTAAGTTCTGACTTTGCTTAGGCGGGTTGTTCGCCTTCACCAACATGTCACCCCGTGAAATATCTATCTCATCTTCGAGAGTTATTGTAATCGACTGAGGTGCAAAAGCCTCTTCCATCTCCTCACCATCTTGAAACACTTCTTTGACTCGACTGCTAAAGCCAGATGGCAATACGGTGATATCATCCCCTGGTCGAAAAACACCACCCGCAACCCGACCCGCGAAGCCTCGGAAATCATGAAATTTATCGCTCTGCGGACGGATCACCCATTGCACCGGAAATCGAGCTTGGACATGATTTTCATCTCCCCCAACATACACATTTTCAAGATGATAAAGGAGGCTACTTCCCTCAAACCAAGACATCTTCTCAGACTTCTCAACAACATTGTCACCGTTGAGTGCTGAAATCGGGATTGGGGTGATGTCCACCAAGTTGTCGAGACGCGAGGCGAAGGATTGATAGTCTTTTACAATCTTATCATAGACCTTTTGATCGTAATCTACGAGGTCCATCTTATTGACCGCAACGACGACATGTTTGATGCTTAACAAATTCGCAATGAATGAATGCCGTTTTGTTTGTTCGATGACACCTTTACGGGCATCAATTAAAATGATCGCAAGGTTGGCAGTCGAAGCCCCAGTTACCATGTTTCGGGTGTATTGGATATGACCGGGAGTGTCCGCGATGATAAACTTTCGTTTAGGAGTGGCGAAGTAGCGATAAGCTACATCAATCGTAATTCCCTGTTCACGCTCAGCTTTAAGTCCGTCTGTAAGTAAGGCAAGGTTGACGTTTTCATCTCCTTTTTTTCGTGAAGATTCCTCGATCGCCTCTAGTTGATCCTCAAAGATTGACTTGGAATCATAGAGTAATCGTCCAATCAAGGTGGACTTGCCGTCATCCACAGAGCCAGCGGTTGTAAAGCGAAGGAGATCCATAAGTAGTAATCTAAAAATTAAAGGCCTCCTACAAGAACTCCATTTGTTACGAGGAGCCTTTGTCTCGAAGGATTTTTTTCAGTAATGATGGCCTCTCCTGAGTCGCCATATTGCTCGACGATGTGGGCCGAAAACTTAATAAATTCAATTCGGAGATTCTTCAGGAAAACTTTATCGCCCCAAGCTCTTTTGATGTCAGAGAGCTTGAATCCAGAGAAGTGGATCCGAAAAAGAGGCAAAATTGATCCTCCCGCACCTTCCCTAATCACGGTTTCCCAATTTCCTGATCCGATAATTTGCTCACCAATAATAGTGCCCGTTGAATTTCCATGCTTAAAAAAGAGCCCCGAAAGGGTGTTATTTTCCTTAGGAATTTTTAGTTCTCCAATGACGCGATAAGTGGCAGGTGAAGAAAGGGTCCCAAGAAGGTTTGAAAACCCAAGATAGGCATTTTCTGAGCCGTTCCGGATTTTATAGATTGTTCCCTCATCTTTTTTAGAACTGACATCGACTCCAACAACTTCATCTGGAGTTAACTTCCCATCTTTTGGAGTGTAATCTAAGGCAATATGTCGTTCTGTATTCTCAGACCCTAAACCAACAAATTCGCCTAAGGTTCGAGCACTTGTCCTTCCTTTTTCTCGCTTTCCACCAGTTTTCTCAACCACATTTTCAACCGGACTTTTTAAGCTAATCTTACCCTTACTGTCATACCTAACCAGAACTTCCAGATCATCACCATTTCTCCGGACGATAAACCCAGCGCGAGATCTTCCGCTCTGCATCACTCTGGAAGGTAGCTCACGTGCGTTGGCAAGCTCTGGATCTTCTTGGATCCTTTTGAGAAGCACCTGAGCTCCTTGGGCTTCTTCAAGCTTCCCAGATTTCGTAAGACTCACTATTTTTGCCCTAAGGGCTTTTTCCATTTTATCGGCCAACATTACTGTTTTCAGCGCCCAATCTTTTTCAATCCCAAACCGAGCCTTCAAGTAGGTCCGTCTTGGGCCTTCGAGCGCTTTAGAAGCGGCTTGCGGAATAGGAGGCATCGGCCAAGTTTTTTCCTCAATCAAGATCCCCTCATTCTTAATAGCGACTGCTTTATCCAAGGTTCCTCGTTTTTGGGCCTGTTCCCGCAATTTAGATAACGCAGTCAGATAGCGTTGATTTAATGTTCCAAGCTGTTTATCGCGGCCCTCATTTGTCTCAAGGACAGCCGCTTCATAAGAAAACTGCAAATCTTCAACACTCAATGCCGGGAGCCAAACCGTCATTAAAGCAAAGACAATGGTTAAAAGGTGGATAGGATATTTCATATTTTTAAAAGTAGCCTTCTTTCTTTCGATCTTCCATCGCTGTTTCAGATCGCTTGTCATCTGCACGATTGCCACGCTCGGTCTGACGCGCCGCAGCGACCTCTTCAATAATCTTCTCCATCGTGTCTGCGCTACTTTCAACTGCACCAGTGATTGTGGCATCTCCCATCGTCCTAAAACGAATCTTCTTAACCTCAACTGTTTCACCCTCACGCGGCTGAACAAATTCCGAAACCGACAAGATGACTCCATTTCGTGTTACTGTTTCGCGCTCGTGGGCATAATAAAGGCTTGGCAATTCGATTCCTTCACGATGCATATACATCCAAACATCCATCTCGGTAAAGTTGGACAAAGGAAAGACCCTAAAGTGCTCTCCTGATTGCTTGCGCCCATTGAAAAGATTCCAAAGCTCAGGGCGCTGGTTTTTAGGATCCCACTCGCCAAAGTCATTTCTGTGCGAAAAGAAACGCTCTTTCGCCCTCGCCTTCTCCTCATCGCGACGGCCGCCGCCGAGAACCGCATCATACTGTTGCTCCTCGATTGTTTCGAGAAGAGTCACTGTCTGAAGCTTATTGCGCGAAGCATTAGCACCAGTTTCCTCCACCGCTGTTCCCTTATCAATCGAGTCTTGGACTGAACCCACAAATAATCGTGCTCCTATTTTTTCTGCGTAGGCATCACGGAAAGCAATGGTCTCTGGAAAATTGTGCCCAGTATCAACGTGAACGAGAGGGAAGGGAATCCGAGCAGGATAAAAAGCCTTCCGCGCAAGGTGAGCCATGACAATCGAATCTTTACCAGCCGAGAAAAGAAGGCCTGGATTCTCAAATTGGGCCGCTGTCTCACGAAGAATAAAAATCGCCTCTGCTTCCAATTGGTTGAGATGACTTAGATTGTAATTAGACATTTGTTGACTAAGATTGTCAGATTAATTAGGTTTGAGGCCTTGAGGAGGCTTTATGGGCAGTTTAGAGTCCTGGCAAGAGTGTTTTGATCTTTTTCACTGCTACTGAAGGCTCAAGCTCTTCCGTATTGATCAGCAAATCAGGACAATCGGGTTCTTCGAAACCACTATCTTTTCCAGTAAACTGTTTGATTTTTCCATCAGCAACTTTTGCATAAAGCCCCTTGGGATCTCGGGAAGCACAGGTTTCAAATGAAGCGTGGATATAGATTTCGACAAAAGAATCCCCAACTACCTTCTTTGCGAGCTCCCGGAGGGCCTGTTTCGGCGTTATCACTCCGACCAATACGATCACCCCTTGCGAGGCAAACATTTTAGCAACTTCCGCAACGCGCCGCACATTCTCAGATCGATCTTCATCACTGAATCCGAGATCCGAATTGAGGCCGTGTCGAAAATTATCACCATCTAGAATGACCACAAAGCGTCCTTCATTATGAAGTTCCCTTTCCAAGGCAGCCGCGATCGTAGATTTACCCGCACCACTGAGTCCATACATCCAAAGAACCATGCCCTTTTGGCCAAGCAGATCTTCTTTTTCGCCAGAAGATACGAAGCGATGAAACTGGGTGTGAATATTATTGGCCATCTAACAACGGTATTAAAAATCTCATATTGGGTCCCTAGCGAACCGCAAATTTTTCCTGAAGAATTTTGACGAGTCGCTCGGTTCTTCTCCTTGCTGCCATCTCTGAAAGGTGTTGGGGAGAATCTCGAAAATTAATTTTTTCAGTATTCACACCCAAACCTTCTTCATAAATCACCGGCATGATCTTCTCAACATCATTAAGAAATTTTGATCGATCTCCACGGACCAGGTGTGCGTTTTCCTCATCGCTAAAAACCCATGGCAATCCATAGATCACTTCTAGTTTACGCTCGCGGGCAACTGACACCAAATCCTTTAAAAGTTTCTTGGCAGACTCCGACAAGCTCTCTGGCGAAGAGTTACGAGCAGCAAGCCTAGAAATGACCGGTGTCGTTAACAAGCCACCCTTGCGCATATCTTTGAGCTGGTATCGATACATTGGCCGTCCCATCAGTATTTTCCCAATCACCCCGAAAATATTCGAGGCCCCAGGCCTCAGACTTGCCAAGTGAAAGCTTGCAGTCGCCCCATCCCAATTTAAAATTTCTCGCTCCCCAATCGCATGAGAAAATTGGACCCCAAGCGCCGTCTCTATTTCACTATCGGCTAATAACTCCGGTTCTAGCATCACAAGCACCGTGTCCCCTTTTTTCGCCTTGGAAAGCGCGAAGCCAGTCAAAGCATCAGCTCCCATTCCTGCATGCAATCCAAAATTCACGAGCCGGCAACCCAATTCTCGATCAGCATATTCAGCGTCAATTCCAAACCCGGTCGCTGATCCGCCAAGGCAGATAATTACAGGGGTCTCTTCCGATTTTCTTAACGAATCAATCCATTCTGATTTGGCGACGGCAGCAGCCTTCCAAAATCGTATTTCAGGATTCCACTGTGTCGTTTGATAATACGAAAATATTGCTGATACCAATAAAACAACGCACGCGATTGTGATCATTCCTGCTGGATGACGATCACTAAAACTGGCGCGAATCATTCGCAGGACCTTAGAAAGCAAAGTAAAT
>DCQM01000151.1 GCA_002323895.1 Akkermansiaceae bacterium UBA1518 | reverse complement strand
TTAGGCGAAATCAACTAGAGAAGTCTTCACTCTTGCCACTGGCTGCTGGGCGCGGCACTTTGTCGACTAGCCGGGCGGTTGAGCTGATCCGGTTGATCCGATTTGATACAAACGATGAGCGAACAAGAAAGAGTCCGCATTTACGATACCACGCTTCGCGACGGTACTCAGGGCGAGGGGTTTTCACTGTCTGGCCTAGACAAGATTCGAATCGCCAAGCGGTTGGATGACTTCGGGGTGGACTATATTGAGGGTGGTTGGCCCGGGTCGAACCCTAAGGATATTGAGTTTTTCAAGGCAGCTTCTCAAGAAACCTGGAATCATGCTAAGATCGCTGCTTTCGGGTCCACTCGCCGAGCTGATTTGGCTGTCGAGGATGACCCTCAAGTCCAGCTTCTGATTGATGCTGGCACACCGGTAATTACCATTTTCGGGAAAAGCTGGGAACTTCAAGTGACCGAGGTCCTCCGTACGACGGCTGAGGAGAATCAGGCGATGATTCGGGACACCTGCCATTATCTTAAAGAAGCGGGGCGTGAAGTCGTATACGATGCGGAGCACTTTTTCGATGGCTACAAAGATGGAGCTGAACACGCGATGGCAACCTTGAGAGCAGCGGTGGAAGGTGGGGCTGATTGGCTCGTGCTCTGCGATACAAATGGAGGTTGTCTTCCGTCAGAGATCGCTGAGATGAGCCAGGTGGTGCGCGAGGCATTTCCAGAGATTCCACTTGGGATTCACACTCACAATGATTGTGAGCTCGGAGTCGCCAACGCGATTGCTTCGGTCGATGCAGGTGCGACCCAAGTGCAGGGAACGATCAATGGATATGGAGAGCGAACTGGAAATTGTAATCTCACCTCAGTCATCCCAATTCTTGAGCTTAAGATGGGCCGCAAGGCGGTTGCCGATGTTTCGGGAATGCGCGATCTTTCTTTCTTTGTGGATGATGTTTCCAATAATCCCCACTTCGCCCGAGCGGCTTTTGTGGGACGGACTGCCTTTGCTCACAAAGGTGGAATGCATGTAAATGCCGTGCAGAAGCTAGCTCGGACTTATGAGCACATCGAGCCAGGGAAGGTAGGAAACGAGCAACAGATTCTGGTAAGTGAACTCTCTGGGCAGTCAAATATTCTCATGAAGGCCGAGCAGCTTGGGATTCAACTTGAAAAGGGGAGTGATGAGGCCAAGGCCATATTGACCGAGGTCAAAGCCCTTGAGCAGGCTGGTTATTCTTTTGAAGCAGCCGGTGGTTCGCTTGAGCTTTTGGTGCGCCGGATGCTTGGTGAATCTTCCCGCAGTTGGACTCTTCACGAATACCAATGTTCTTTCCGAAAATACAAGGATGGTCACGCGCCGGTTTGTGAGGCCACCGTGAAATTAGATGTTGGTGATAAAACCAGTCACACTGCTTCGACCGGCCACGGCGTGGTGAATGCCCTGGATGGGGCTTTGCGAAAGGCCCTGACCCCATTTTTTCCTCAGTTAGAAAAAATACAGCTCGTTGATTATAAGGTGCGCATTATCGACGGGGAAGAGGCGACTGCTGCAAAAACTCGGGTTTTGATCGTGCACACTGATGGCGAAGCGACTTGGGGGACCGTCGGGGTGTCCGATAGTATTATTGAGGCAAGTTGGATTGCCCTCACTGACGGGCTGGAGCTATTTTTGCAGAAGACTTCTGCGTGAAAAAGGATTTCCGCTTGTGCTCCTTCACAAAAGGCAACAGTCTCCCGACCGATTCATAAAAAACACCTATGAACCAATCATTCCGAAAGGAACATCAAAGGTTGCCTTGGTGACCTAGTCAGGCTCAATAGGGCCTCACTAAATTTAAGCACCGCCCGGTTTAAAACGAGAAATCGTCCGGGCGGTGATCTTTTGTAAAAGCGGCGGCTTCCTTTAGGGAGTCGCCGTTTCTTTTGTTGGGCAGACTAGAATTATGGCAATCCTTTGCTTGTTTTGTGAAGCAGATTGGGCAGACTTTCGCCTTCCCCAACTTGGGGCACACAAATAAACATCAAAAATTATTATATATGAGTGACAGTGACAAACCAAGTATGGCCCTTTTCTGGGGCTGTTTCATTGCCCTAATTACTACGGCATTCGGCTTCATTACCCGAATGTTTTTGTTGGATGACCCTGCTATTACACAAGAGCTGCTTGGTCTTGATGACGCTGAGGTCGGAATGTTCAAAGGTATTCAGATTTGGCCTTTCGCAATCAGCATCATCCTATTCAGCCTAATTATTGACAAAGTTGGTTACAAGTTTGCGATGATTTTCGCAGCAGCTTCCCAGATCATCTGGGGAATTATGGGGATTTACGGTCTTTCCGTTGCTGATACCAATCCCGAGCTTGCAAAAGACCTACTCCTCTGGGGTGGCTTGATTCTAGCGCTCGGTAATGGAACGGTAGAGGCTTTTATTAATCCGGTGGTTGCTACTCTTTTTGATAAAGATAAAACGAAATGGCTCAATATCCTTCATGCGGGATGGCCTGGTGGTCTTGTCATAGCCGGTATTGCTGTGATTTTTATGGGGGGAACGTCCTGGGAAGTGAAGTTGGGTTTGATCTTCATCCCGGCAGTGATCTATCTTGTGATGCTTATCCGTTGTCAGTTTCCTATTCAGGAGCGCGTTGCTGCGGGTGTGAGCTATCGTGATATGCTCGGGGAATTCGGATTTGGTGGAGCTGCGGTCGTTGCGATTCTGATGTTCCTCCAACTCGACGAGGCAATTGCGGGTTATCGTCCCATTTGGATGGCCCTCTGTGCTGCCATGGCAATCGGCTTGGGAATCTATACAAAGAGTCTCGGCCGTCCTTTGATGTTGGTGTTGATTCTCTTGATGACCCCACTCGCGACAACCGAGATTGGAACGGACGGTTGGATTTCTGGAATTATGGGGAAAGTGGTTACGTTTAACGCAGGTTGGATTTTAGTCTACACATCGGTCATTATGATGGTCCTTCGTTTTTTTGCAGGGCCTATCGTGCACCGCTTACAACCACTCCCGCTTCTGATCTTGAGTTCAATCCTTGCGATTGCAGGTCTCTTGGCGCTCTCGGGTGCCTCAGGAGTTGGATTGATTTTTGCGGCGGCTACTCTTTATGCTCTAGGTAAGACATTCTTCTGGCCAACAATGTTGGGGATTGTTTCTGAGCAAACTCCTCGCGGAGGAGCTCTCACGCTTAATTCAGTTTCTGGGATAGGAATGTTGGCGGTGGGCGTTCTTGGATTCCCGTATATTGGGGCCCTTCAGGAAAAAAAGGCAGTAGCTGAACTTGCGTCTCTTGAAGAAGCCCAAAATGTTCCTGGACTTGTTGTCGATGGAAGTGTCGCTTCGGAGGTCCTTCAGGATAAGTCCATTTATTATGGATCAATTAGCTACCAGAGCCTTGAGGCTGAAACAGTTGACGCCCTCATAGCAGATCAGAGCAAAGAAGTCAAAGATGCTGTAGCTGCCTCTCAAGATGGTAGTGGCCAAAAAGCTCTTGCTAGTATGGCGATATTTCCTCTTATCATGCTCAT
>DCQM01000042.1:26143-27331 GCA_002323895.1 Akkermansiaceae bacterium UBA1518 | reverse complement strand
TTAGCGAATGTTGCCATTAACGATTCGTGTGTTACTCTAACAGAAAGAAAGGGAGACGTTATATTCTCCCTAGAAATGCCGTTGCTTAGCTCGATCATCACTTCAACCTATTTGTCTATTTAATCTTATCTCAATGAAAACCAAATTTTCTATTGCCTTAGCCATCGGAGGGGCTCTCCTTTTTACCGTTCTCTTTTCCTGCAGCGGTCCTTTGGGACGGGGTGGATACGAGTCCGCGCCCTACAAAACAGTTTCAACTGATGGAGCTTTTGAGATTCGAGACTACCCTGAAATCGTTGTCGCGACAGCAACGATGAAAAAAGGCAATAACAACCAAAATTCCGGCTTCATGAGCTTGTTCCGATATATTTCTGGGAAAAACGAAACCGAACAAAAGATCGCCATGACAACGCCAGTCTTCTCAAAGGCAGGTGGTGATCTTCAAGAAATGAGTTTCGTTCTTCCTGAGGAAGTTGCAAAGAATGGAGCTCCAAAAGCCAATAACAACAATATCGCCGTCAGTAAAAGACAAGCAGGACGTTTTGCGGTCTATCGCTACAGTGGTCGTTGGACCGAGGCTAGAGACAAGAAAGCACGTCAAACACTCGCCAAATGGGTCAAAGAACAGAACCTCACTTTAAGGTCGGTGATGGAGAAGGCCAGCTATGACCCCCCTTTCACTCCTCCCTTTATGCGACGGAATGAGATCTTGGTTCGTGTTGACGAGTAGTTCTCTGCTCAGCGAGGGGTTGTTTAGCAGCTAGTATCCGTGAACCCCTTATCTGGGAAACTCCAACGAATTGGGAGCCCTAGTCGCAACCTCAAAGGTTGGACTTAGCTGCCCCTAGTTCAGGTGGAGGGCTACGCCAGAGAGAGGTGCGAGTTTGAGGCGCAGGGTGCGGGCTTCAAGCGTTCCTGACAGTAGGGCCTCTGGGCGAGATGCTACGAGGAGCTCGAAGCTTGATACTGATTGATTGTCGAGCGAGAGGGTTCGAGCTTTATTTGAAAAATTGAAAGCTACCAGTGATCGATGTTGGTCAATTTCACGAAGATAGGCGAGGGTGAGGGCTTCGTCATTAGCGAGAATAAAACGAGAGCTTCCTCTAGTCCATTCGAGACGTCCTCGACGCAATGAGATTAGTTTTTTTTGGTAGCTAAACCGCTCTTGGTTTGGAGTGACGGCAATGG
>DCQM01000042.1:0-25752 GCA_002323895.1 Akkermansiaceae bacterium UBA1518 | reverse complement strand
CCATAGGAGAGGTTTTCGGCAATCGGGATCGTCTGCTCCCCACATACCAAGTTCGTCACCGTTCCAGATGTGTGGTGCACTGAGGTAGGTGAATTGGTGCAACAACATCATGCGGATTTGACTGGTGGTGGTTTTGTCTGGAGGGCCGAGCTTTAGTTGCTTGTTTCCACGAGCTCCCATCTGGAATTTGTATTTTTGTTTATTTAAAAAAGAGGTGCTTAATCGCGGGCTGTCGTGGCTCGCGACAAGGTTCATTAGGCTCTGTGATTGAGCAGGGCTATATCCCGCATAGACCCGTTTGATTTTCGCAATGAATTCGCTGGGTTTTAGTCCAGCTCCGGCATCGGCAAATAATTGGCGTGCTGGCTTATACCATTGATAATGCATTACCGAATCAAAGGTGTCTCCCTGGAGAAATGGGCGTGGATCCATCAGGGTGTCGGGCCATTTGGTCCACCATGCTTCGCCGAGTAGCAAGGCCTCAGGATTAATCCGACGAACAAATTTTCGATAGTCTCGCCAGAAGCCAAGAGGGACATGTGCAGCGACATCAAGGCGGAAACCATCAACTCCCTCACTTGGGTCTCCATCGTTATTTGGGTCCATCCATCGCCGAGTGACGTTGAAGATGTGCTTTTTTACTTCAGGGTGAAGATCACCCTCAAATACATGTCCTTTTCGTTTCCCCAAAACATTTACTTTTTTAAGCTCGGGGAGCGTTTTCACTCCGAGCCAGCCTTCGAATTGAAATTCGTTTTCACGAGTTTTTGGGTCGTCGAATACGCTGATATCATACCAATCACGAAACCTGCTATTTTGTTGGTTCTTCACGACGTCTTTCCAGGCCCAGAAGGTATTGCCGGTATGGTTCCACGAGACGTCGATGATCACGCGCATTTTGCGACGGTGGATTTCGTTGATGAGTTTTAGGAACAAACGATCCGCAGAAGTCCAAGACCAAGTTTTCGGGTTAAGTGGATTTTCTTTGTTGATGATTGTATGGTCTCCAACTGGGTCTGGCCCAAAATTCCGGTCAATGTGTCGGTAGTTCCTAGCGTCGTATTTATGTAGGGACGGAGCATCGTTCAGTGGGTTGAAGTAAATTGCGGTGATACCGAGGTCTTGGAGGTAGTCTAGCTTGTTTAAGACCCCTTGGAGATCTCCTCCATAGCGTCGGGCCGCGACCAGTTTGTGAAAATCTCCATCTGTTTTCCTGGCCCAGCTTTCCTGCTCATACCAATCGTGCCCCCAAGGAGTGATCTTCCAACCCGCCGGAACAAATCCTGGATATGATCCTTCCATGTCGATTGGGCGGGGGTCATTTGAAGAATCTCCATTCTCAAAACGTTCGACAAAAATTTGATACCAAATCGCATTCCGAGACCATTCGGGCGGTTGATCGAAAGGCGTGCTATAAGCAGGTGACAAAAGGCAATAGAGGATGATGCCGAGGGCGGTATAGGTCGATTTTGGAAGACTAAGCATGAATAAGGGAACCCAGTTAAAATCTGAAAAACGCTTTAGTTCGCCTTGGAAAATTGGCTCCGAATCCATGCGAGTTGTTCGATGTAATGTTCCTCGGGTAAACCGTGACCTGCAAATGGATGAACTCGATACTCTTTTGAAGCTGTGATTTGGTTGTAAGCTGCAAAGTTTGTGGGTGCGGGAGTCACTGGATCTTGGAGTCCCACTCCCATAAAAACGGGGCACTTGATGCGACTAGCAAGATTTTTAGGGTCAAAGTAGCGGAGAACATTAGAGGCCACGGAGCGCTTGATTAAATTCGCTTTAAAACCGTAACGAAAGATACTCCCAGGCCATTCCGTCGTGTCAAAAGCTCGGAAGGAATCAATGACGAAAGGAATATCTGGAGCACAAAGCACAACTCGAGAGTCCAGTGCAGCAGTAGCGAGAGAAAGCATGCCGCCCTGGCTGCCTCCGGTGACCCCCATTCGTTGAGCATCGACTTCCGGTTGAGTCGCTAAGAAGTCGAGCCCGCGAAGGCAATCCATGAAGGCACCACGGTAGAAATATTTTTGAGGCTTATCGACGCCCATTAGGACGAATTCTAAATCTTCGCTAGAGATCTCATCCTGACTATTGCCGTGGCCACGAATATTGAGAGAAAGGACCGCTATGTCATTTATCATGGTAATAGGTTGCATGTTACCCTTATAACCCGGCACTCTGAGGAGCGCTGGATGGGGCCCATCTTTCTTGGGGACTTGGAACCACCCTCGGATGAGAACATTTCCGAGACTGCGCATTTCTACGAGATAACACGCCACCTCAGAGGTAGAGTGTTTGGGACTCGGGCTGATTTTAAATTTGGGTCTAACTATTGCGAGTTCTGCCTTCGCGTCGCTCCAAAAAGTTTCCATATCCTCTGGTGTGTCGGGAAGCCGTTTGGCTTCTTCCGGAGCGAAGCCAATCAACATGGTTTGAGATGCTTTTTTAGCATCATCTCCTTTACTAAAGGAACAGGTGACGTGGTAGAAGCCAGGGGCGGGAGGTGAAAATTGGTGAGTTACGTGAGTATCACGATTCGCTTCAAGAGGTAATTCAGTTTTTTGGGAGCTTAAAGCGGGTCCGCGATTTTTGATCCGCCAGGTTTCATCGTGCACTTGCCAGGAGACTGTGCCATTCAAAGTTTCAAGGCCTTCGTTTATGATGACAGCAGTCAATTTGGTCGATTTGTTGTTTGGATAAATACCGTCACCGCGGCCTAGCCCTATTTTAACCCTAGTAAAGTGATGCCAATCTGGTGCTGAGAGCGTGTAAGGTCCTTTGTGCAGGCCACCATTACCATCGCTATCAAATACTTTTATAGCAATGACGTTGTCTTTATCCCACCGGACAAGATTTAGTGGGATTACGTATTTTCGTTCCTCTGTCCAAGCGTTGCCTGGATTTCTAGGATCGCCGGTCGCTCCGACTTTGACACCATTAAAAAAAGTAGTATCGGCATCATCAATCTTACCAAGATTCAGGAGTAGTTTCTGATATTTTTCAGCCAGCGCTTTTTCATCTAAAGTGCTGGGGATCAAAAGCTTCAGGCGATACCAGGCATAACCGTCGTATTTCGGAAGACCTCCCTTCTCCCACGGCTGTCCCACTCTGATAGCTTTCCAAGCTGAATCGTCAAAATTGGGTTGAGACCATGCCGGGTTATCACCTTTTTGGATACGCCATCCTTCTTCAATTGGCAGTGCGCTGATCTTTTGGATAAATAGTCCAAAGAGCAACCATATGATTTTTTTGTCTATATTCATTAGAAAAGTCGTGCGAATTCTTAGCTTTTTTTGGGTGTCTCAAGGGAGAACAAATACGCCATTTGAGGGTTTATTTTATCTAATCTCTCAGAAAAGCTAACGGTGTTCCCGGCGATTTATTGTCAATATTGGACTATGTTTTTGTGATCTCGTTAATATTACGATCTTTGGGAGAAATTATCTAAAAGACAGGTTGCTCTAGGCTCTGTGATTTTGTTACACCCACGAGATGAAGGATTTATGTTCTGCTTTTCTTTCCGGAGTCTGTCTGGGAACCGCTACTCTAAGTGCTTTTCTCACTGGCGCTGCTTTATCGGAAACCGTGAGTGTGGGTTCTCTTGCAGACTTAGGAGATCCTTCCCAGACTATCAATGCGATTGGGCAGTTGCCGACGTATCAAAATAAGACTATTGGTGGGGTCGTTCAGGTTAATACTAAGGACGCTACCTTTGCAGCCTCCGTCGATTTCATCGCAGGTGCTAGCACCGATAATGGTGTTATCTGGGAGTCTGGAGGGGCTACAATTGGAACAAGCGTTTCCTACAATCAAGCTGGTAAGACTTTGAGCGTGTATCATTCATCGAATGGTGGAAATGCCTTGGGGGTAGTGACTCATAATTTGACTGAAGCGCAGATTTCAGGGGGAGATGTCGAAGTTGTGTGGGCATACGATGCCAGCGAAATCGAATGGGAGCTCTTTGTTAATGGAGCTAGCAGCGGAACGACTGCCGAGACGACTGCAGTGAACAGTCTGAACAACTGGAGCGGCGGAAACGCGGCGGGGCTTGGTATTTTCGGAGGGAATTTTGCTGCTGGAAATGGTGATAATACGAACCTTGCAGCAGTTGCTAATCTTGGAGACACGGCGACGATCAACCTAGACACCGGACTCCGTTTTTGGGCAGGGACAGATTTAAACTTCGTTGCAAAGGATTCTGTTGTCATCCCAGCGGGAATTGCGGGACCGCTTGAGGCGGGTCAGAATCGTGGGTTCAGAGTCGTGACAGCACAGGCACCCTTATTTTCTGAAATTTCAAATTCTTTCACACGTGCTAGCCAACAGCTTAATGGAACTCTTATGTCCCAGGGACAGCTTGTAGCTGATGAAGCGAAGAAAGGAGAAAACCCTGACGGCAGCTTTGATGTAGATGTTATCAACTTTCTCGAGGCTTTCGATGTTGACGGTTTCCCCTTTGTTACCAATTTTGAAGATGATGCTAATTTTCCCGGTATCCCGGGCACTGGCGATCATTACTCTTTATTTACCACTGAGATCTCTGGGTTTGTAGAATTATCAGCTGGAACTCATACCTTTGATGCCCAAGTTTTTGTGGACCGGGTTGATGCGGCACCGAGTAATGATAATGGACTTGTTGTTTTAACTGGTACTAATCCACGCGATTTTTTTGCGACGGAATTAGCGACCTTTGTCCGTCCCGACGACGCGCCCCCTTTCGAATCAACTCCCTGGAATTTTCAGTTTAATATTACAGCCCCGGTTGCTGGGGTTTACCCGATTCGCCTCGTCTATTGGACGCAAGATAGCAATTCAGGTTTGGAGTTTTCGCAGCAGAACCAGTTGGTAAATTCTGATGGTACGACTGTTGTTTTTCGTGAAAGCACCGCCCCCCATCACAGTCATGCCTACATTGCTGAGGTATCTCCGGTGCCGGGCGTTGCTGACATCTCACCAGAGGAACCGATTACTATTTTGCTGCGCGACGATAAAACAACGGTAAATACACAATCAGTGAAATTGAGCTTTAATGGAGTAGATATCACTGGGCAGGCAACGGTAAGTAGTGGGAATGGTCGCACGACTATTAATTATCAGCCACCTCCAGCAAGGCAAAGTGATCGTAATGAGCTTGTATTAGAGTATCTAGATTCCTCCGGGCAAAGTTTTACACGTGAATGGTCTTTTGCGAATTCCCTGGGAGAGAAGCCCCCAATGGTGACTGGTCAATGGGATTTCTCGAATGGACTGCGTGCTACGATTGGTTCTGATCTACTTTTCAATGATGAGGTTTCGGAATCTGATACATTATTTGGAACTACTACGAGTTTTGAGATTGCTGATATTGGTGGTGAGCCGGCGGAGGTCATGTATGTGCCATTTGGGAGCCGCGTAGGCTACAAATTGCTTCACGGCATTGCTCCGAATGGAGGTGGGCGATATGTGAATCGTTATACTCTTTTAATGGACGTCATGAGGGTTGGCGGCGGAGGGGCTTCAGCCATCATCCAAGCATCTCCTACGAAAAACCCAGGCGATGCGACATTCTTCTGGCAGGGAGGTAATATGGGCCAAGGTGGCGGAGGTTATAATGGGGATGGAACATTTACTCCTGATGAGTGGCACCGAATCGGATTCGCGGTTGATCTTGCCGACGAAAAAGTCATCACAAAGTGGGTTGATGGTGTTTTGCAAGATGAGTGGAAACCTCAAAATAAGGATCATGTTCGTCGTGCTATGGAGCCTGAAACTATTCTCTTTTACGACGTTGATGAGCGAAGCGAATGGTATGTAAACTCAATCCAAATCCTTGATGGAAAACTATCGGATGAGGAGATGGAGGCTCTGGGTGGACCGAGCGCAGAGGGTTTTGAAGCTCCAGGAGCAAAAGATTTGCAGATTAATGATATTGTTCTTCAAGAAAATGGGAACGTCACAATTAAGTGGTTTTCTCGTGCTAATCGGAGCTATCGGATTGAGGCAAGCTCTAATCTAGATGATTGGTTGGAACTCACCGATGGTCATCCTTCTCAGGGAGATTTGACAGAATTCACTGAGCTGGGAGATGATATCAAGGGAGCTGCGACTCGCTATTATCGTGTCACCGAGGAATGATAAAAGCTCTGGAGAGTTGTTCGTGCAGAATCCATGACCTAAATTCTGCCTTCACTCTGGAGTGCGCTTTACCTTGCACTGCTTTTCGAAGCGGTGCCAAGAATCATCAAAGTTGAGTCCTGGAAATTCTTTCATCACTAGGCCAAGGTCAAGATAGTTAATGCCATAGCGTCGTTTGAATCGTTTTACTGTTTCCGAAGAGAAATGAATTCCCCGATCAGTCAGCCATTTTTCGATCTGCCCCTGATCGCTGTCTGTTTTCACGATCACTTGCGGATAGAACAGAGGCCGTATTAGTCTATGAAAAAATGCTGGAACATGACTGGCGATCAGGACGTTTTTTTTCCCCATCTTATTTGAAAGAAGCACCAGTTTTAGTAGCTCGCGCACGGTCCGAATTTCGTCAATTACCAGAAAATCGATATCGGAATATCGGTCTTGCAGCCACTGAATAGAAGTGCTCTTTCCAGAGCCACTCAGACCACAAAAAACGACCCACTTCGACTTTTTATGATTCAGTTCGCACAGACGATGCGCATCATAAAATCGCTTTGTGCTAAGTTTTTCTTTTGGGAGGAAGAGTTCCAATGGGTCCAACTTCCGGCTTGGGAATGTTTTTTTCGCGCTCAAGAAAATCCTGAATTTTTAGTTTGTGAACTTTTCCGATTAGCTCCTGATCGACGAGGTCATTATGGATCAGTTGGATTTCCCAGTATAAATCTAAACCATGGGTCGAGCTTATCATCATCGGCGGTAATAAGTTATTAAAAATACGGTCAAAATAAACTTCTTCTGGGAACCAACGCTCCACTGAATCACCTGCCGTGATGTGATCAATGTGCTTCTCGTAAATCAATAATCCTTGGACTGGATTTGAAAAAGAAACAGTCCGCTTGTTAGATCCATGCCCCTCGATGCGTTGACCTTTCTCTTGATTACACGCCACGACTCGAAGTTTAATATTCTTCAGATCGATTCGCGATTTCCCATAAAATAAATCGCCAGCCCGGCAGACTAGTCCTGGCACAAGGCCACCCGCAATAGGGCGTTTTTCGAGATGCATGTATCTTCGTAACTGTGCCTTTATTAACATCCAGATTACTGCGCCAAAAGCCCCGCTAGCTGCGAGCGCTGAAAGGAATGGGCTTTGCAAATCTCCATCACTATCGGTGCGAGACATTACATATTGTTGGCCGTCGATACAAAATTGATCGTGGACCCCGATGATATTGATAACAGCGACTACTACCAATCCGACTAGCATTAATAATAGAGTGATTATTTGATTGTGGAAGGGAATCACTTGCAGATTTTTACGAAAATTGAAGATGTCTTTTGGTTCGATCAGATTGCCGGCATCCCGAACTTGTGGAGCACGTTGGAAAAAAGGTTTCTCGAGATGATGAATTATTTTCGGGGTGTGTTTAGTTTTGCTCCTGCCTTCTAGAATGGCTTCGAGTGCAATTTGGATAGATTTTCCTTGGTAAGGTAATGCTTTGAGCTGAGAGAAAGGAACAGACAGATTCTGGGATTGTTGCATCGTGAAATCCCGTTTATGGGCACGAATTCTGGAATGGATTCCACGGCTTTGGGTAACTTTTACTTTAGTGAAAATTGAGAAACTGAAAGGCTGTCCGATTACTTTGGAGTTATTACTCGTTATTTCCCAAGTAATATAGCCTGGCTTCCACTCTTCGCGTTTAAGACAACGGACCTTCGTGCTATCGGTAGTGCTGGTATGTGGGTGCGACGGCATCGAGGATTGTGCTAGGTGAGTAGTTTGGAAGGGACGGTCCCAATAGATTTAAATGATAGTTCTAGAGAAGAATGGCGACTACATGGGTCTTAAATCGATTACAATTTTTATTGAATGTTATAAGCTAGGTGGAAGTAACGGCTCATATTGAAAATACGGCTGAAAGATAGATTACCTCTCGTTTCACAGAAAAATGTTTTCGCTCAAGAGTTTTCTGGCATTTCTTAAAACAGGAAGAATCCGTTGGATGATATGTGCATTAGAGATATGACTTGGCCTTGCTGATTTGTGATTGGCACAAAAATGAAGGCTGTTGTAATTCACTCTCAATAGAAATAAAACTAATGAAAACTATATTAGCATCATTACTAATAGCGAGCATTCGCTTGTCCTTTGGTTCGGAGCAACTCCACGTGCAGGTGGAACACGGAAAGGTTTCAGGACTCGTCTTGGACGAGAAAACTCACTTACGTGTTTTTCGAGGAATTCCTTATGCTGCCCCTCCAGTAGGAGAGCTTCGGTGGCGTTTGCCGAAACCTCCTGAGAAGTGGGAAGGGGTCAGGAAATCTGACCAATTTAGCGCGGCAGCCCCACAAAAACTAAAAAATAACGAATCAATCTTACAGAATGAGGACTGTCTGTATTTGAATATTTGGACGAAGCGAGCTGGGAAACCTAAGGCTAATTTGCCGGTCATGGTTTGGATCCATGGAGGTGGCCTTAATCAAGGGTATGGACATAAGGGGTATTCAGACGGTGAAGGGTTTGCAAATCGTAATGTCGTTCTTGTTTCTTTGAATTACCGTTTAGGAGCCCTCGGTTTTTTAGCGCACCCTGAGTTGTCTGCCGAGTCTCCTAAAGGGGTTTCGGGAAATTATGGTCTCTTCGACCAGATTGCAGCGTTACGCTGGATTAAGAAAAATATTAAGGGTTTTGGTGGTGATCCAAATAACGTGACCATCTTTGGGGAGTCAGCGGGGGGAACTAGCGTGAGCGCCCTATGTTCTTCACCTTTAGCGAAGGGGCTCTTTGCCCGGGCAATCATGCAGAGCCCTTGGATGTTTGGATACGTCAATAAATTGGCTGAGCCTAATATCGTTCGTCTCAAAGACGCGGTCGGTCCCGTAGGGAGTGCAGAGAAGATTGGTCTTAAGTATGCTGATGGGCTATCGATAAAAGATCTACGAAAGCTCTCTGGGGAAGAAATCGTAGCTAGGTCGTCCTATTTTAAAACTCGAGTAACGATTGATGGCTGGTTGTTATCAGCTCATCCTGCAGAAATCTTTTCAAGGGGTGAGCAGGCTGATGTTCCAACGATGATTGGTACAACCAAAAATGAAGGTGCTTATTTTTGGTATTTCGCAAAGTCTAAAAACCGTGAGGTTTTTACGAACAAGCTTAAGGCATTTTACCAGGATAAAACAGATACCGTATTGGCGTTGTATCCAGGTGAAAGCCAGGAAGAACTTCAAAAAGCCGCGGTAAATTATATTACTGATAGTTGGTTTGTGCAACCAGCCCGGCAGCTATTGGAAGGGATGCGAAAGGTGAAATCGGCCACCTACCAATACGAATTCGTTAAAAATGGTTGGGCTCCTCATGCTGCAGAGTTAAAATATGTGTTTAATACTCATGTTGATTCTAAAGATGATTTTCTTGCAAAACTCCTGGCTGATCAATGGGTTCAATTTGCGAGAACCGGGGATCCAAACGGAGAAGGCTTACCGTCATGGCCTCCTTACAAAATTGACCGAGAGTATCTTCGAATTGGCGACGAAATATCAGTTGGAAAAAATCTCAAAAAAAATGTTTGTGATATCCTAGATATTGCGACACGCGGTTTGTATAGCCCTGAGTAAAAACCCTCTTTTCCTTTCTCTACTTCGGGCTGAAAGTGACTCGATTGGGAATCGCAAAAATTTAATAGAAGTTACGAGATCTGCCTACTTGCCCAAGGCATTCATATTTTGTCTGTAAATGATCGGACGTCTATAAACTCTACTGTTTCCCTCTATGCCATTTTGTTAGCGCCTAAGATAATAGCGATTTCGGGAGGTTCAGCGTGTAATTTTTTCAAGCTGAAGATCATCGGTCCTATAGAGGCTGGATTAAAAAATAGTGATGATCGATTACAGCGATTGCCTTGAGGGTATCTTGGTGAACCAAGCGCAGATTGCGACTAAGGCGAACACTGGCGCTGCGCTTGTCATAGCGGAAAAGTAGCTACCGAGGCGCTGCTGGACATCGGCCAACCACCAAGGCCCTAAAGCTGAAGCAATGACAGCCAAGGCTTGGGCGCAGCCCTGAATCTTGCCAAGGTGGGTATGCCCAAAGGCTTGACCAAAGCCAGTAAAGAACAGCACGGAAAACACGCCGCCACAGAAGCCGAAAATACCGGCATGCGTGATGACTTGCCAGTCTGATTGCAAGCGGGCGTAAGTGAGCATTACAATGGTTAAGATCGCAAGGCTGACAGCCATCACACGTGGTAATCCGATTCGGCGCGCCGACCATGCTGCTATCATATTGCCCAATAAGCCAGCACTCATCAGTCCTGCCATGGCATAACGGAATGTCTCTTGGCCAAAGCCTAATTCTCGCAAGATCGATTCATTAAACAAACTCACACTTGCGATCAAACCGCCATATAAAGCCATTCCAATAGCAAAAACCCAGAAGCACGGTGTAAGAAGAGCTTCTCGTAAGGTAAGAACGGTCCCGTTTCCGAGCTCTTCGCTGGCTTGTTGAGACGATTCTCCTCGTCTCGCCAACGCGACACACAGTAAACCCAATATGAGGACTGATAGGCCTATTGTCATCCATACTTTGCGCCAGCCAACAATCGCAATTTGTGTCTGGGCACCCACGATTGCCACACTGAAACCTATAGCTACGATTACAGAGAAGACACCCATAGCAATTGCCAAGCGGGTCGTGAACCATTTACCAACGCTGGTGACGCTGATAGTTGATAGCGCACTTTGCCCAACCGTACGCGTCAGAATTAAAAAGGCCATTACGGTAGCCGCCGTCATCCACTGGCTCATGGTCATGACCAAGCAGCCTAATAAGATCAATGTCCCTGAGAGGGTGACACGTATGCCGAAACGATCGGTAAGCGGCCCAGCGATTAAGGCACCAGCCGTGCCCAGTAAGGTGGCAATCATATTGAACCTCGCGTATTCAGTACGGGTCATGCCAAACTCGGAAATCAAAGATTCTGTGATTAGCCCTAAACCGACGGTTCGTCCAGGTAAGGTCGCGACCATGGCTAGCGCTGCGAGAGCGACTATCATCCACCCGTAGTAGGGTAGTTGGTTCCTAGAATTCACGCCGGAACCTAATCAACACAAGTTAGGCTTGGCTAGTCCAACCTTCTATTCAGTCTCCTCTTTCCAGTGCTTTTAGAGCCTATCGATTATCATCGAATAAATTGTCCAACGAGGGGATACGCTTTCGGCAGGCGTTCATGACTTTGACACCTTCAATTAAGACTCTTTTGGAGATGGAGTCGGGGAAATTGAGTTGGGTCACGTTTCTAGGAGTCACAGCCAAAAGTGGTGATAATTTAAATAATTAGCACCATCGGAAGCGTGATACGCGTCACCAGCGATTTAATGGGGTGGTTTTGTTGATTTTTTTCGTAACATTTGTCCGACGACGAAGTTTATTAAATATTGCTATGACATTTTACTCTCAAGAGCCGCCCGTTAATGTTTCAAGTGACCAGCTTTTAATTGATAGGGGAAACTGGATTTGGAGCACTCCCAAAATCTGCGTATTTTTATTCTCACTTCTGCTGGCGCCCAGCCTTTTTGCTTCTCCTTTAAAGGGGGAAATTTCTTCAAAAAATAACGAGCGGCTTAGACAAGCGCTCAAAGAATTCCCTGAGGCCGATACTAATAAAGACGGAGTTCTGACGCTCATTGAAGCAAGGGCCTTTAGGGCCCAGCAGAGGGGTGAAGAAGAGTCTCAAATACGGGAAGAGGTGATTAAGCCGCCTAAGGCTCAAAATTCCCCAAGCAACGCCATTCTGAAAGAGGGTGAAATCAAGGGATATCATGGACTATATATGGGCCATAGTTTTTTCCAGCCGAGTGTATGGAAATTAGCGAAAATGATCCCAAGCGATATCAAGGGCCATACCCAATATTCAGTTTTTAGTGGTGGTGCAAACGGCTCTCCGGGTGGCCTGTGGGCTGCGAAAAAGAAACGTGAGCAAGCGAAGAAAATTCTAGAGACTAAGAAAATTGATCTTCTAGTAATGACTTACTACTCACCGCGGGATAGCTCGATAGAACATTACAGTCGTTGGTTTGACTTTGCGATTGCCCAAAACTCAGAGGTCACATTTATGGTCGCGCTTCCTTGGGCAAAGCAGCCTCATGAGGTGGAACAGTCGGCATCAAAGATGGCGCAAAAAAAAGTCACCGAATTTAACGAAACTTTGATTGCTGCTTTGCGAGAGAAGTATCCGAAAAATAAGGTTTTATTTTGCCCATATGCCCTTGGAGCTTACGAACTCATTGATCGACTACGGAATCAGAAATTATCTGGAGTGAAGTATATCTTGGATCCAAACCGAAAAACAAGGGCCGAGAGTAAGAGAAAGAAGCGACAGTTATTTAATGATGAACTTGGTCACTCGGGGGAGCTTGTTTCAGCGCTAGGAGCATTATTGTGGCTTCAAACTCTTTATGAATATGACCTTTCGAAGCTCGAGGATCAGAGGGTTGAAGGCTTGGGAAAGATTGATTTGAGAGAGCTTGCACAAGTGGTTTCCAAAAGAATTGCGCCTTTTAATGCGAAATTAAATAAAGACTAGGGAGAGTGCTTATTCTTTTAGCAGCAAGATAACTTGGATAATTTTTTGGTTAGATGTCCAGCCTTTCAAAGATCCTAGCTCGATCCCTCGAAGCTCGTTGCTTTGACTGAACCTGGGCCACCTGGGAAGCGACAGAAAATCATGCGGATATTTTGGTCCAAGGCGAGAAGGTGACGATGTCTTTGAAGATCGTATTCTAATGGAGGACACCTTTTCAAAGGAGTCGTTATATTTTTTTCGTTTTTCGGTTCTGATGACGATATAATATCATGGGGATGATAAAGAAGAAACTAGGGCGCTTGCAAAACGACTACCGAGTTAGCGCTTATTCAATGGAACCAATGAAAAGACCAATCCAAGAAAAAATAATATTATTATTAGCTTTCTGCGTTTTCCAAGTAAGTTGCGGGGATCCCGATAATTCTGCAGCAGAACGAGGAGATGCTACGACTTCACTTAACGAGGAGGCGACCTCGATTAATCTAGAAAAAAGATCAGAAGATTCGTTAGAAAAAAAACCTGCAAAAAGTCTCGAAGAGGCTGTTGTAGAAGGGGATTTCGAGGTCGTCAGAGCATACATCGAAGCGGGATCTGACTTGAATCGAGCAGTTGCCGAAAATGGGAGCACGGCACTGGTGATGGCGGTAACTTTTGATCATACCGAGATCTCGCTTCTTTTGATCGAATCTGGCGCAGACTTGGAGGTGAAAATTGATGATGGCTCGACAGTTCTTCATGCTGCCGCTTTTTACGGTCGTTTGGAAATTGTGCGGGCCTTGTTAGATAAGGGGGTAAACACCAGCGCACGAACAAATGATGGCTCGACGGCTCTTTCTATAGTGATGATGCCCTTTGACGAGTTAATGCCATTTTATAAGATAATTGAAGGGGCGCTTGCTCCTGCTGGATTCGAAATTGATTACGATCTACTCAAGAAGAACCGGCCAAAGATCGCTAAGATGCTTCAAGAGTCAGGGGGCGATGCTTCTTCCAATGCTATAAAAGCGGAGCTGGTCGGGAATGCAGTGGTTCTAGGAAACAAAGAAGTGGTTAAGAAATACCTCGCAGAGGGAATGAACTTAAATCAGGCCGTTAACGAAGACGGAAGCACGGCCTTGCAAGTAGCCGCGGTTTTTGATCGGACTGAGATCGCCCTACTGCTCATTGAAAATGGTGCGGATATTGAGGTGAAGAAGGATGATGGCGCGACGGCTCTGCATGTCGCTTCATTTTTCGGCCGTGTCGAACTTGTGAAGGCTCTTTTAGAAAAAGGGGCAGATAAGACGGTGAAGACGAATGACGGCGCTACAGCTTTGGATGGTGTCTCTAGTTCCTTTGAGGAGGTAAGGCCAGTTTATGAATTTTTAGAAGGACTTCTCGCTCCTGTGGGATTCAAACTTGATTACGGTTTACTTCAAGAGAACCGGCCTAAGATTGCTGAAATGCTCCGTGCTAAATAGTCTTGTTGATTTTATAGCTGGATACTTTGTTGACTGATTAGCTAGGAAAAAGCTGGTTTGACTGTTCCAGTGTTTTTAAATTCTGATAATGCGGGGAAAAGAAAGGGTTAGGTGGAAGATGGCTATAAGCTTGGTTTTTCTTGCCCTTGTCTCCTTCAGTTCCTGTGGGCACTCGAATGCTCAAAAAGAATATAACAAAATTCGAACGCTCATTCGAGGCCATGAGTTGGTGAATTATCGAATCGGTGAAGAAGAAGCAGGCTTTCTCAAAAGTGTCCGTGAATCTTGGCACACCCATGAGAAAGAATGCCCGGATCCTATTTTTTCTGAGGTTCTAGAAACAGCTGAGTTCGAAGTTTCGGTATCTGGGGTAGTCAATTTTCACACTCACCAGATTCCAGAGTATTCTTCATCTGATTCTAAGCAGAATTTAAGAGAGGGAATAAGGGCGGCCACGATAGGAGTTGCGCGATCAAAATCATTGGATGGGCGAATCTACTGTAAAGAGGGGTTATGCTTCATTAAGCTAAGTGAAAGAGCCGTTGAGGTATTTGAAGATCAGGGTGGAGATTTGTCTCGGACTCTTTATGTGGAATTAAATAAATAGGGTAGGGTTGTCTGACAAGAGTGGCTTATTGCGATTAAAGCTTTGAGGAATTTGCTTCTCTCTCTGTCTTCCATCGTGATGATAGCGCAATGGTTGTCCGTTCCTTTTTCGTAGCTTGCTGTATTCTATTTGCCATCGTGGATGTCAGAGGTGCTCAATGGGCCCGAACTAAGATTCCGACCAGAACTACCGAGATTTCCAAGCAACTATGGGCGCGTTGTTTTCTTCAGGTCCCCGATCGCCTTGTGACCTCCGCAGGGGACGAGCGGGATCTTTGGCGTAGCTCTACGGTTATCGCAATGGCTGACCTCCCAGGAAAATTTGAGGTCTTCTTGAATGGCAAAATTATCATTAAGTCTGACGGAATTCCTTTGGGTGAAGAACAACGTTTTAAGATTCCTAAAGATATCCTGATAAAGAATAAATTCAACGCGCTTGTCATTCATATTGATAGCAAAGGCATTGCTAGGGGCTTGGCTTCGGCTCCGGTGCTGATCGATTATTTCAACGAACTGGTGCTAGATCAGGAGTGGGAGGTTACGACTACTCAGCCTGATGCTGCTGACTTCGAGGTTAAAGTCGAGAAGCCGGAATTTGCCGCCTATTTAGGGAGTCAATTTAAGCTCTCAAGCCGTCCTCTGGCTCGCACAATTAACCCTATCCGTGGTCGACAGATTCCTCCCGGGAAAGATTTACTCCTATTGGAGACCGATGACGATCTTGCTGTCGAGGGCTTACTGAGCGAGCCAGAAATTGCTCAGCCAACACACTTCAGTTTTGATGCCCGAGGCCGCTTATGGGTCGCTCAATATCGACAGTATCCCTATCCAGCAGGTCTCGAGATGACCGGGCGGGACCAGTATTATCGTTCGAAGTATAATCGTATTCCTCCCGCGCCGCCCCATCATGACCGAGGAGTAGACATTATAAGCGTGCACGAAGATCGCGACGGTGACGGTACTTATGAGACAGGCAAAAATGTTTTTGAAGGGCTCAATATGGCCAATTCTGTCGTGCGGGGCTGGGGTGGTATTTGGGTCATGCACACTCCATATCTCTTATTTTACCAAGATAAAAATGGTGATGACATTCCTGATGGAGATCCTGAGATTCGACTTACGGGATTCGGGCTTGAAGATACTCACAGCGTGGCTAACGGTCTCACTTGGGGGCCTGATGGATGGCTTTACGGTGGTCAGGGCAGCACGACCACTAGTAGGGTAACTCGACCTGGATTTGATGATCCACCGATTTACAATGAAGGTCCCCTTGTTTGGCGCTATCATCCTTCTTCCAAAAAATTTGAAGTCTTCGCTGATGGCGGAGGTAATATCTTCGGGCTTAGTTTCGATGCCGAAGGCCGGCTTTTTAGTGGCCACAATGGGAGCGAAACTCGGGGCGTACACTTCGTGCAAAACGGACAATATTTGAAGCAGGGAAAGAATCCTGGGAAGTTTGGCCCTCCTCCAAATCCGTTTGCTTTTGGGGAACTCTCAATGATGGCAAGCACCAATCCAGTTCCACGTTTTTCTCATTTAGGGATTTTTGTTGATGCCCCAGCTCTTCCCGCCCGGTTGCAAGGGACTTTGCTTAGTGTTGATCCGCTACACCACTATCTCATCACCTCAAGCCGGAGTGTGTTGGGCAGCACTTTTAAAACTTCTGACATGGGATTTCCTCTTCGAAGCAAGGATCTCACCTTCCGACCAGTTTACCTAGCAAATGCCCCTTGTGGTGGTGTGATTATTTCAGATTTTCGTGAACAATACATTGCCCACGGACAAAATTACCAAGGTCAGATTGATCCTGATAGCGGACGTATTTATCGATTACGGGGTAAAAAGGAGTCGTTGATCCGAGACCGGAACTTGGAAGTGAAGACATCGAAAGAATTAGTCAGGTTCCTCAATCATGACAATCTTTGGCACCGACAAACTGCTGTTCGGTTGCTGGGTGAACGGGCGGATCCGACCATTGTCCCGCAATTAAAAAACCTCCTCAATCAAAAGAGTCCTCATCCAGCGTTAGAGGCACTTTGGACTCTCCACCAAATGGGGGAACTTGAGCCGAAAATATCAATCCAGCTCCTTGCACATCCGGTTCCGATGGTGCGGGCTTGGATTATAAGGCTTTCCGGCGATGATGGGAAACTTGAGCCTGAACTTTTTAATCAAATCCTGAAGCTTGCTAGGAGGGAAACAAATGCCGAGGTTCAGTGTCAGATCCTCTCGACGGCAGGTTGCCTTGAATACGCACAAGGACTTGCGCTTGCTAAGGAAATCATTGAGCGGCCTCATCATCTTCAGGATCCTTTTATTCCGCTGATGGCGTGGCATGTGGTGGAGGCTTACTGCAAGGACCAAGCTGAGGCTGTCTTGGAAGTTTTTACTAATCCTAAGCTGTGGGCATCACCTTTCTTTCTAAATCATATTGCGCCTCGCCTAATGCGCCGCTTTGCAGAAGCGGGGACCCGAGGCGATTTTCTTTGTTGCGCGCGCCTTCTGGAACTCGCGCCGGATCTGGCTGCGCGCGCAGCCTTGATGGGAGGTTTTGAAAAAGCATTTGAGGGAAGGACAATTCCAGTTCTTCCCGACGAGCTGAATTCGAGATTGGGTCGCCCTTCTCTCTCGATGCGTATACGGCGAGGAGAGGTGCAAGCTCTGGAAGAAGGCACCAAGCTGCTTTCTAATTCGCAGGCCACTTCTGCAGACCGGCTCGCAGTAATCAGAGCTTTTGGAACCTACCAAGGTAATGCTGAGGTTTGGAAGAAGCTTCTCGCTCTCGCAATCTCGGTGGATGCCCCATCTCTTAATCGAGACGCAATAGTCGCCTTACAAAATTATGACGATAAGGAGATTGGAGAAACTCTCGTGAGTTTTTACGCGAAGTCCTCTCCAGAATTTCATTCCGCCATTCTCAATCTCCTCTCTTCTAGGCCCGTCTGGGCTTTAACTCTTTTGCAAGCCGTTGGACCAAATGATATTCCACCCGACGATTTTGATCGGGATCTTTTGGCCCGTCTTGTCCTCCACGATAATTCCAAAATCAATGATCTGGTTCACGAAAAATTTCCTGATGTCGAAGAGAAAAATCCGTCTCTCCAGTTAGATGCCTTAGAAAAAATTCTTTCTGTCCAACCGGGAGATCCATACGCTGGAGAGTCCATTTTCATGGTGCGCTGCGCCAGCTGCCACAAGCTCTTTTTTAAAGGTGGAGCAATCGGGCCTGATTTGACCCGCTACCAAAGGGACGACTTGAGCACAATGTTGGTAAGTATCCTTGAGCCAGATGCAGAGATTCGAGAAGGCTATGAAAATGTCGTTGTGACGACTAACGATAAACGGCTCCTGAGTGGCTTTCTTTCCGATGAAGATACTAACAGTATCGTCCTGCGGGGCTTCGATGGTGCTGACATCACTATTCCACGCAAAAAAATTATTTCTCTTAAGCCCGCTGGTCGAAGTCTAATGCCTCCTGGACTTCTTAATGGCCTGGATGACGCTGCCCTTCGAAACCTTTTCGCCTATCTCCGAATCTCTCAACCAATTACGAAGTAACGAGATGCGGAAAAAATTTGGGTCGACAAACTATTCGGAGTTATTGGGAGTAGGGTGGTCTTTTCGGCTCTGAGATTAATTGATCATGATGGAAAAGATGAGCTGTCTGATATAAACGTTTTTTTGAGACCGTAAAGCTATGGTCTATTTAGACGTGAGGTCGCGCCGTCACCAAGCCTCTTCGAGTGATGAAGAAAACTGATTCCCTTCCCCCGAAAAAATCCAAAATAAGTTGGGTGCGATACTGGAAAGCGCGCAGACTATTTGGTCTCAAATGGAAAGTGCGATGTAAGTTCTGGGTGTCTCTTATCAGTTTGCGATTTCTCCCTTCATTAGTGATGGCACAAGAAACCCTTACCGCCCAATTTGACTATCATACCATTCGGAGTGAACAGTCGGTCGCAGAAGGGGAGGCGGAGAAATGGGAGGGCGAATCCTTAGCGATAGAAGGGAGATCGCGAATTCAGGATATGGCTAATTTTGGCCCTCAGTGGAGTGGTGGATCTCATCTGCTTTGGGACGGAAAGATAGGTGAATCCATGAAAACAAGTTTTAGGATTCCACAAGCGGGTAAGCATCAGATCACCATAGTGCTTACAAAGGCACCCGATTACGGTGTTTTTACCATTAACTTGAACGGCAAACCGGTTCTCAAAAGTATCGACCTTTATGCAAATAAGGTGGAAGTCAGCAAGCTAATAGATCTTGGAGAATTCAATCTTGCAGCTGGGGACCAGCGTTTGGAATTCGTTCTTTCTGGGGCTAATGTAAAAGCACATCCCTTTCGTAAGACTGGGTATCTTATGGGGGTCGATTATCTCGTTGCCAAGAATTTGGAGCCCAAGAAGCCGATAAAAGAAGTAAGGTCTTCTCCCCCTCCAATTAATGACTCCATTTCCTTTGAGGAAGTCCAACCCTTACTCCAAAAGTATTGCTATGAGTGCCACGGAGCAGGAAAGAAGGTGGAAGGGAAGGTGAATTTGAGAGAGATGGGATCCCGAGCGAAGTTTTCTCAGCAGGTTGAAACTTCTCGACTGGGTGCTGAAGCAGTGAGTTTCGGTGAAATGCCTCCCGAAAAAAGCGAGCAACCCAGTGCCGGGGAAAGGAAAAAAATTTCCGATTTTTTCAACAGGATTGTAGATGAATACGCTGAAAAAAACACGATTCTAGAGCCGGTTGTGATGAGGCGGTTTAACCGTTATGAATATAACAACGCGGTTCGTGATCTCCTGCAACTTCGGGGTGATATTTATCCTCTTCCTGAGAAGTCGATCCGTGGGAGCAATCACTTTAACCCTGCTTCTGGCGTTATGCCAAGGAGCGTGCGCGTGAGTAATCGAACGCTGGGAAAGAACCAAGTTGAACGACAAATCCTGAAAGGCGTAAATCCATTCGCGATCGATCTGCAAGCCGAACATGGCTTCAATAACCAAGGTGAACAACTAAGTACCTCAACGATTCTACTAGAAAGCTTGCTCAAACTTGGACGATCAATCGTCGATAGCCCAAACTTTGATTCTTACACCAAGTTAGCAGATACCTTCTTCAAGGAAGATGACATCCCAATTAAGGAAAAGTTGCGTCCGTTTCTAGGCAGAGCTTTCCGAAGGCCTGTCACTGAAATCACCTTGAATCGTTACGCCAACTATTATGAGTCGGAAAAACAAAAGACTTCATCTCATTCTCGAGCACTTAAAAATGTCGTTGCGGCAACTCTAGCTTCGCCAAAGTTTCTTTATGTGGTTGAAGAAAAATCAGAGGCCTCTAAGAAAATTCCGCTGTCTGATTACGAATTAGCTCAGCGTTTGGCTCTCTTCCTCTGGAGTAGTCTTCCTGACGAAGCACTGATTTCTGTGGCTCAAAAAGGGCAGCTTAGGAAACCCGATATTCTCAAAAGAGAAATTCGTCGAATGCTTCTTGATCGGCGTAGCCGAGCTCTCTCTGAGAATTTTGCACGCCAGTGGTTGCGTCTCGATCAACTTGTGACAGCAGTGCCCGACTTTGATCGCTTCGGAGAATATTATGCACGGATTGGCTGTGAGCAATGGAAGTTTGGTCTTCAGACAATGGTCGAACCCCTTCTCTTGTTCGAGAGCATTCAGGTGGAGGACCGTTCGATAATGCTCTTGATTGATAGTAATTATTCCTATCGCTCTGATGAACTGCAGTCTTGGTATGCTAATCCACAAAGCCCCTTTGGAACGAAAGGAAATCGCAATCGATTTAACACGACTTCACAAACCTTCAGTCGTAGGGCTTTAACAACACGGAAGGAAGGGGGGGTTCTCAGCACCGCGGCTGTCCTAACGATGACTTCTACCCCCTTACGAACCAGTCCCATTAAAAGGGGGGCTTGGGCTGCCACGGTCATTTTCAATGATCCTCCGCCTCCGCCTCCCGATCTTGTGCCAGAGATTGAGGAAGATGATGCCGCTATTGCGGCATCAGGGCTTACAATTCGCGACCGTCTTAAACAACACGCTTCGGACCAAACATGCGCTAGTTGCCATGCCAAGATTGATCCTATGGGCTTCGCTCTTGAGAATTACGATGCGGTTGGGCGTTGGCGGGATGATTACGCAGGCGGTCTCCCAGTTGATGCAAGTGGAAAACTTTTTGGCGAAATTGAATTTAAAAACATCGTAGGATTTAAAGATGCGATCCTTGCTCGACCAGAGAAGTTCATTCGAGGATTCAGTGAGCATCTTCTATCCTATGCCTTAGGTCGCGAATTAAAGGTGACAGACAAGCTCGCAGTTGATCGCATCACTGGAAAAGCGATGGAGGATCATGGCCGATTTTCAACCTTAATTTTAGAGGTCGCCATGAGCCACCCCTTCCGAAATAAAAGCAATTAGAGATTACCAAAGTGAATATCCTTAAAAACAGAACTCTTCCGCGTCGTACTTTCCTGAAGGGATATGGGGCTGCTTTAGCTCTTCCACTTCTTGAAGTGATGCAGGCAAAGACTAAGAGCGAAGTCATTCACCCAAAGCGGTTAGCTTTTTTTTACACGCCCAATGGAGTTGCTCAAAAAGCATGGCACCCTTCTTCGACTGGGATTAATTTTGAGCTTAGCCCCACCCTTCAGCCTCTCGAGGGTATTCGGCAGAAGATTTCACTTCATACTAATCTTGATCGAATCAAGGTTCCTGGAACTGATGGACACGCTCAGGCTGGAACCTGCTATCTCAGTACGGCTAGGCCAGATGAACTCTCTCCAGCTGGCTACCCGCTTAAACGTACCATCGATCAAGTTGTTGCTGATGTTGCAGGCAAGGCTACCGCGTTTCGGTCCCTAGAACTTTCCTGCAACAGTTATACCGACAATCGAGAATCCGTCTATTTCGACAATATCTCATGGTATGGACATGGTCATGTCGCACGTTCTCTAAAGGATCCTCGTTTAGTTTTTAATCGTCTTTTTTCGGTTCGAGAGCATCAAGCTAACGCAAGTGTTTTAGATCTTATTCGGGAAGATGCTAAGGACCTCCAGCCGAAACTTGGGCGGCTTGATCAGGATAAATTAGAGGAATACTTAGAATCAATACGAACCGTCGAACAACAAATCGAACGGATTTCCAAACGACAAGACGATATTCGAGATCTTGAATTAAGTGAGCCGGGTAAATTATGGACGACAATGCGGCGTGATGAATATATTCAAGTGATGGGGGATTTGATGATTTTAGCCCTCCAAACCGATCTCACCCGTGTTGCTAGTATGATGGTGGCTCCCGAGCGATGGGATAGCCCGCTTATGTTTCATGGTATCTTTGAAAAACCGATTCGTCATCATGGCTGGACTCACAATCAGAATAAAGAAGAGGTTCTTCGTGATCTCGAAAAACTTGATCTTTTTCACATGGAACAATTTGCTCATCTTGCCACCAAGATGGATTCCATCGAAGAGGGAGAGGGTACTCTTTTAGATAACATGATGTTCGTCATGGGCTCGGGTCTTGGAAGTGGAATGCACCACACTTGTAATAATCTGCCTACTTTGATTGCTGGAAGTGGTGGCGGTCTTTTTGAAACCAACCGTCACGATCGACACTCACCAGGGACTCCTATCGCAAACTTGTGGCTTTCAATCGCGAAAGCGATGGGCGTCAAAGCTGACCGAATTGGCGATAGCACTGCAACCTTAGAAGGTTGGACCATTTAGTTTTTGACTGCTGCCAGTAATTTCGGCGTGCTCTGACCTAAAATAGCGAAATAGTCTGCCGGCTGGGACACCTTCAGCTTATGATTTAAGTCTGGAGAGATTGGTAGTCGCTTTTGATAAGACTAGAAGGGAAAGAAAAAAGAGTTGAGGACGATAGATTGTTAGCTTCAGGGCTTGAGTATCTTATGTTTGGTGATGCCACTGTCATCGGTTCGAAATAGACCATTTGATTCTAGAATCCACCAAGATTCTCCCGAAGACGATTCCGTGGAATCAGCTGCTGCCATTGCGATAGTGGCTGATGCTTCGTCTTGTTGACTGATAGTCCAGGCCCACACGTCTCCGCCAAGGTCACACCGAGAGAGGTATCCCGGCTTTGCTGGGTTGATGGCGCTGACAAACTTGCGGGAACACAATTGTGTTCCTGCAATACTACCAGCTAAAGCGGTGAATGGTCTGAGTGAATCTACCTCTAGAGAAGTTGAATAGAGGTAACTGTCTCGCCCCTGCGAAAAGGTATAGAGAAGTCCGTGAGAAGTTCCATACAGCCAATGGTGAGGGCTGCAGCGAAGAGAGAGAATGTTGTAGTATCCCAAGTCGGAACGGCTGGACGCTTCTTGGAACGTTTTTCCATTGTCGTGCGAAACGTGAATAGAAGCCTCATTAGATTGAGTGGTGAAGACCGGATCACCCCGTCCCAACAGAGACATGAAATGGTCAGGGCAGGTGACCGTTTCAATAACGGTTTGTCCAAATTGATTTTGAAAGTAGGGATTGGCATGGATCGCGGTGATGCGATGGCCCTTCTGGCCTAATGAGGCCCATGTGTCGCCGCCATCGTCGCTTCGGAAAAGTCCGCGTGTTTCGCAACCGACAAAAATTATTTTTGGGTCCATTGGTAAAAAAACGAGAATTTCTCCACAGAGAGCGGATGGCCCAAGAGCGTCAAAATCACCTTTGAAAAGCAAACGGTTCCAAGTCTTGCCACCATCATTGGTGCGATCGAGCCCTCCCTTAAAATTTCCTTTGGAATCAGCCCGTCCAGACGCTCTGAGCATGATTAGTGGATTAGTCGGATGGATCGCAACACTCCGCACTGCATTTGAGGCTCCTTGAAGATGACCATTCGCAGGGGCCCATGTTTTTCCGCCATCCGTGGAACGCAAGAGACCTTCGTGGCTTGTCCTAACGACAATAATATTGGGGTCAGATGGTGCTACTGCCAACCCTGTCAATTGCGAGGAGCTGGTTCCAGTCGCTGCAAGGGGCTTGGCCGTTGAGTTAAGAGAGGTTCCGGACTCTAGAGTGAGATTTGAAACTGATGCCCGGAAATACATCTGAGCGTCTTGTGGAAGAGCTCGGAATACGATCCCTGCACCAACTGTTGCTGGGAGCTTTTTAAAGTGGCGAGCGCCGAAGGACCAAGTTGCGCCATCGGCGGAACTCCAAGCGGTCCAGACGTTTTTTTCACGGGTGATTCGTAGCCAACGATGACCATCAGGTAACCGCTGATAGCTCTGCCGTGTTCCGGCTCCATCACCGTGATCGGGACTAGTGCGCAAGCCGTTTTGGGCAACTTGCATGATTCCGAATTCACGTCCCCAGCCATAATTATTCTTCTCGGGATGCTCGCGGACAGTCAGCCCCACCCAGGAATCTCCATTTACAGGTTCTCCCTGTAATCCCGCCATTTGATCAATTTTGCAAGTCAAGATGAAGTCACCTGTCACGGGGCGATGCACTACGTATTCACCCTCTCCAACAAAGGAAAAAGAGCGATCAGAGTGCTGGAGAAGATTGTAAGTTGAATCTGATTCTCCGGCGATTCCTAGGTTCCAGCCAGATGGTTTCTTAATCGCAACGGAAATGGGAACAGGATCAGTATCGATCGTGTGATTTCCATCATAAAAAAGACGAGCCCAAACATGGTGGTTGCCGCCGGGTAGCACTCCGTCATAGATGAGGGTCGTTCCTTTACTTGAACTGATTTGCATCTCGTCAAAGTAAAAAAGAATACGTTCAATTTTACGCCCATTGGGTTCGGCTTTTACGGTTGCTTTGATGCCCCCATCATCGTCGGCCCTAACAACGACTTTCACCTCAGGGAGAGCGTCTCCAGCCTCGTGTAGCAAAAGAGCTGAGGGGATTTCCTGGCGAGGAATTCCCGGGCCCTGCCATTCGAGCTGAAAAAAGGGTTTATTCCGGTCTACAAAATAATCAATAGCGAGGTGGTGATGGCCCTTTGCGAGGTGTAATCCAGTAACTTTATCCTCGGGCCCATGTAAGCCATCCCAAAGAAGAGTCTCTTTTTGGTCAATGCGAATTCGGTATCCATCGGTGCCTTTCATTCTGATAAGGTAAAATCCCGACTCTGGAGCTCGTAATAAACCACGAAAACGAAAAGCGTATCCTTCCCGGCGTTTGCCCCTCAGATCGAGATCAAAGCCATTACAGATCCCTTGTTGAATGAGGCGACCGCTCTCGATTTCATCAAGCGAAAGCCAATAATGTCGTTCATTTCGACTTTGCTCTGCTTTCTCGCTAGGAGGGTAGATGACATTAACGTGGCGATCTTCTTCTTTGTGCCAGAGTTCATACTTGAGCCCAGGTGCAGTTGGTAAGCTGATGGATTGGTTGGGTGGAGTCGCAGAAGCGGCCTTGATGACAAGAGGCTCGATGGAATGATCAAAAATATCAGTCATTGAGAAGCGCACGGTGGGGTTCTTAACTTTGACATCTATCAGGGCGTGACGCGTAACTGGCATGCGTTCCTCGTGAATTACGACCGGTTTTCCGAAGCATTTTGAATTATTAAAGATCTCAATTTTGATTTGATACTGGGGCGAAGCAGTCTTTGGAATGGACCAAGAAACGAGAACCTGCTTGCCATTTGTTTCAGCCTTAAGTTCTTCTACTCTTGGTGAATCCAAGGTCGGGAGATCAGGCTGCTTTACTGTAAATGAATACTGGTTTCCTTCAGCGAGAGGCTGGCCTTCAAGAAGTTGTGGAACCATCGATCTGTTGCTACTTAACTCCATTGCCAAGGTGCGGTCATGATCGATTTTGTTGACCACCCAATAGTTTTTGAGAGTAAGCCCTTTCTGAACATCAATCGTAACAGTATCGGATTTACGCCATTCATGATCTTTTCTGTAGTAGCCTAGCCGACGATGGATTGCTCTTGCCGAGCGGCATTCGTTTCCGAAATCTTCGAGAAACCCAGCGTTACCAGTAAATGCTTTGGCGGCAATGGGTA
>DCQM01000094.1 GCA_002323895.1 Akkermansiaceae bacterium UBA1518 | reverse complement strand
CTACCCCTGGTGAGTGGGCTCACCTTACATTATCATACGACGGCACCGATAAGGTTGTCTTTGTTAACGGAGTCGAGAGTTCCCGTTTTGATCATTGGTGGTCACGGGCGTGATGCAGCTGGTCCTGCTGGACAGAGCTTCAATGGTCTAATCGATGAAGTTAGGATTTATGATGAGGTGCTTGTGCCAGAACAGATCTTTGCCGCGATGATTCCAAACGGGGAACCTCATTGGCCAGCTTGAGGTTTACGGATATAAGTTTTGACTCTGGTGATGAGGCGGTTTCTTTGACCTTCACTTCTAAGCCGGGCCGGTTTTATTCGTTGCTCTGGTCTCTGGATTTACTTGGCGGCCTAGATTTCATTGAGATCGATGATTCTGTCCAAGGAACCGCTGAGGGTAATCTCATCACAATTTCATTTCCTGCACCAAGGTTGAATGATGATCTTGGGAATCCCACTTTCCAGAAGGCATTCTTCTTGTTGCGGGAAAAGTTAAGGAGGGGTTTTTATTAGATGGTTGAGGGCTCATTCCTTCAGCCAGTTTTTGTGCCTGATGGTGAAATAACTGAGTTCGGGCATACCTGAGTGGTTTCATGTGGGGCGGTTGAGACTTAAATTGATCTGGGAAGGATTATGGATTAGTTTTTTGAGCTTCGGCTAAAATTCCCATTTTCAGTCTCAAATGGCCTATGCGGGGTCTACAGACTTTAAAAATCTTACTTGTTTCCTTAATATTAGGTCTTTAAGATAATCAACAACTACATATAATATTATGCTTCGTTACTTAACTACTTTTGTTCTGCTTGTAGGTCAGGGCTCGGGCTTCACTGTTTGGTTCAATAATATCAAATTGGCCGATCCTACAGCCGTGCCTATTTTGGATAATACGGGTATTTCTGTTGAAGGCGGAGCTGGCTATGTCGCTGCGGGGACTTTTTCGACTCCTCCTGAGCAAATTACCAATTTCGATGAATTTGAGGTCTTCGGGGATGGATCAAGTTCATTTAACGGCATTGCAGCTGGTTTTTTTGATCTGCAACGTTCAGCTCCAATCCCATCGGGAACAACAAATGCTCCAGTTGGTGAGAGGATTTATGTTGTGATTGGAGATGGTGACAGTCTTTCTACTTCTACCGATTTCGCGCTTTTCGACTCCGGATTGACTTTTGGGACCGAGAACGTGCTGGGGTTGGGCGCCGCGGATATCACAATTACAAGCGAAAACTTGACCTCAGATTCCTTGTTGGTGGGTGATATTATGACCGAAGTAGATACTGGTCTTGGGCTTACTTTTGAGAAAGCGATCCGACTCACGACTGTCCGCGTGCCTCTGGCTCCGATCCTCAGCGCTGACCTTAAAGATTTTTATCCGTCTGAAGAGGGTGAAACCCTTACCGTTGATGCCACCCCTGTGGATGGATTTCCAAGCTCTTTCACATACCAGTGGTATTATAATGGCAATGCTCATCTCATTAGCCAAGGAGGGGGAGGGGCTGCTTTGATGTTTGCAGGAAGCGCGGCAGATAACGGCACTTGGACGGTTGTTGTTTCTAATACGGCGGGCTCTGCCTCACACACTTTTGATTATCGGGTTTATACTCCTGAACCGTCTTCACCTGTTCTGGAAGTTGAGGAATTTTATGAAACTACTCTAAATCAGCCCATAAAAATCAATGCGACTCCAATTAATGGTTATCCCGTTGATTTTAAATTCCAGTGGTATTTTGACGGCAGTGCAATTGGTGCTGATCAAGGAGGACAAAGTCGTGTTTTTAATCTGTTGGGTTCTGCTACCGAAAATGGAAGTTGGAGCGTGGTTGTATCCAATGCTTCTGGCTCGACTGAACAAGGTTTTGAATACCGAGTATTTGACGATTCGGATGGAGATGGACTTTCTGATTATCGGGAAAAAAATATTCTAGGGACGAACTTTGAGCTAGTCGATACCGACTCCGACGGATTATCCGATTGGGACGAAGTTAATGGCTCAACTGACCCAATTGTTGCCGATACCGATGCGGATGGTCTCCTTGACGGGGTCGAGCTTACTATCACCAATACTGATCCGATCTTAGTAGACTCTGATGGCGACGGAACTCGTGACGGGGAGGAAGATACTGATAATGATGGTCTTACAAATGCGCAGGAGATTGTTACTTACCTCACCGATCCTTTCCTTGCTGATACTGATAACGACGGGCTAAGTGACTCCACGGAGGTCCGTCTTAACCTTGATCCGAAAACTGCCACAAATATAGAAGACCTTCTCAGGGAATTGAGTGACTTGCGAGTCGCCTATAACAATGTTCTAGAGGACCGGGACGCCCGTTTCGTGGATACGGATGCTGACGGGATTACTGACGTTAAAGAGGCTGAGCTGGAAACTAACACTACTGAGACTACTGTGTTCTACCTTCAAGAGGCTTACGAGGCGGCCGTGATTGATTCGCGTATCGTTGGGCGGTCCGACGTGACTGGGGCTCCTGGCGCTTACGATCTTACCGCGACTGCCTTATATGATGCGGTGGTAGCGGACCGCGACGCTCGTTTTGTGGATACCGATGCTGATGGGATTACCGACGTTAAGGAGGCTGAGCTTAAAACTGACGTGACTGAAAAAACCGGCTTTTATTTACAGTCGGTTTATAACAGCGCAATCGCTGATGCGAGAGAGGTAGGACGTAATGATGTCACGGCAAACCCTCAAAGTTATGAGCTTACCACCTTGGTAGCTTACAGGATTGTAGTTGCAGAGCGGGATAGTCGCTTTATTGATACTGACCAGGATGGATTAACTGATAAAAAAGAAAGCGAGCTCTTTTCGAATCCCTCTGAAAAAACGATATTTTACTTTCAAGACTCTTATGACAGTGCAATTGCTGATGCAAGAGAGTCAGGACTAGCGGAAGTCCTTTCCAACCCTCAAAACTACAGCCTTAAAACCGAAGAGGCTTACAATCTCGTAGTTTCTCAAAGAGATGCGCGCTTCGAAGATGCCGACGGAGATGGTATTACAAATCTCAAGGAAGCTGAACTCGAGACAGATCCAAATGATGGAACTGTCTTCTATCTGGAAAACACTGGGTTTGAAGATGCGGTTGCGGCGGCCCGGCAGACAGGCCGAAATGATGTTGTGGTTTTTCCTTTTGGCTACGGGCTTGTTGCGCTCGAAGAGTATAATAGAGTTGTAGCGGAACGTGATGAACGGTTCTCTGACTCTGATGGTGATGGGCTCACTGACTTCAAGGAGGCAGAACTTAAAACGAACCAATCCCTTGAAACCGTCTTCTATCTTCGTTCGGCCTATCGCACCGCGATTGCTGAGGCTAGGCAACTAGGCCGCAATGACATTCTTGAGAGTCCACAAAATTTTGATCTCACGACAAAAGACGCTTTCAACGCGGTATTGGCAGAACGTGATGCTCGTCCTACCGCTGAGGCTTATGCCGCCATTGTTATCGAGAGAGATGCTCGCTATCTCGACAGCGACGGAGATGGGCTCACCGACCTCAAAGAAGGAGAGTTGCAATCGAGTTTAGCGACTGAAACTAGATTTATTCTCGAAGATGATCATGAGATCTCCCTCGAGGCTGTACGAAAAACAGGTCGGAATGATGTTTTATTCAACCCCCAAAACTTTGAACTTACAACACGTGCTGCGTTTAATAGCATTGTTGCCCAGCGCGATGCTCGCTTCCTTGATAGTGATGGTGATGGCTTGACTGATGAAAAGGAGGTGGAAATAGGGTCCGATGCCACTGAGCAGACATCATTTCTCCTTGAAAATACTTTTGAGAATCTTTTTACGGATGCTAAAGGGGCAGCGGTTGAAGAGGTTCTAGCGAACCCCCAGAATTTTGGGCTGATTTCCAAACAGGCATACGACGTCGTCTTGGAACAGCGCAATAGCCGCTTACTTGATTCAGACGGAGATGGTTTGACTGACGAAAAAGAACGTGAGCTTGCAACCGATTCTGCCGAAAAAACGAACTTCTATCTCGAAGAAGTCTATGAAAGAGCAATTACTGAATCCCTTCAAATTGGTCGTGACGATGTCTCTGCTAACCCCCAGAACTTCAATCTAGCAACAAGGGTCGCTTATAACGCATTGTTGGCGCAAATAAATGAGCGTGTCCTTGATACTGATGGAGACGGTTTGACTGATGATAAGGAGAAGGAGCTCGAAACGGATCCAAATGTCGAAACTCTCTTTTCAATCGATACAATACCTCTGAATTTTGATTTTGCACTGGCCCAGGTTGCCGATGAAGGGTGGGAATCTACTTCTGGTGGCCTACAATTCGCTCTTGCCACTACTGAGGACGCTAAGTTTGCAGATTCAGACTTGGACGGAATCACTGATGCTAAGGAAGAGGAGCTGAATACTAATCCGGAAGCTCAGACAGTTTTCTATCTAAAAGATGCCTTCGATGCTTCCATGGTTTCTTCTCGGGAGAGGGGGCGTGCCGATGTCACCGCTAATCCTCAGAATTATGAACTGACTCCAAGTAACGCCTATGCAGCGGTGCTGGCAGAGCGTGATGCTCGGTTCCCTGACAGCGATGGTGATGGTCTCACCGATGATAAAGAAAACGAATTGGCTTCGAATGCTTCAGAAGAAACAAATTTCTATCTGCAGAGTGCTTATGATTCAGCTCTTGCTAATGCACGCCAAACTGGACGCACCGAAGTTACTGCGAATCCACAAATCTATCAGCTCAAAACACAAGATGCCTACAACCTTATTATTGCGCAGCGAGATGCCCGCTTTGTGGATAGCGATGGAGATGGGTTGACCGATTTAAAAGAGGCGGAATTGGATACAAATTCTGAACAAGAAACGTCTTTTTATCTCCAAAGTATCTTTGAGACAGCTGTGTTAACGGCGCAGGTAGAAGGTCGAAATGCCGTCACTAATAATCCTGCTAATTATAATTTGACTAGTCAGACGCTTTACAACGCGGTTGTTGCGCAGCGTGATGCTCGACCGACTCAGGAAGCTTATCAAGATGTCGTTGAGCAAAGAGATGAACGCTTTGTGGATACGGATGCTGATGGTATCACTGACATTAAAGAGGCAGAACTGTCATCTGACTCTCAGGAAGTAACGATCTTTTATCTCGAAGGAGTTTATCAGGATTCAGTTCTTAACGCCCGAATCACAGGAAGAGGGGATGTGACGCGCAATCCTCTGGATTACGAATTGACGACAATTTCTTCCTACAACACTGCGATTGAACAAAGGGACGCTCGGCCAACGCAAGTTGCCTATAGTTCAATGGTTGCCCAGCGCGATTCAAGGCCGACACGTGAAGAATACAATTTGGTCGTTCAGGAACGAGATACCCGTCTGACCCTTGGTGAAGTCAAGGATGCCCGCTTGGGATCTGTTGTCCTGCAGCCGGATCGTGCGAACAATAGCATTAAGATTCGCTTCTCGATTGAAGAGACTGATGATTTTAGAAACTGGACGTCTCCTGGCGGGATTAATGAGCTTATTATGCCTCTTGAGGCTGGTAAAAAGTTCTACCGCTTCGCGCTTGAGGGCGAGTGAGAAGAGGGTCGGTAATTCTGAATGTGATTGACGGGCCGCTAATTGATTTCTTCCTCGACGAAGACGAGGAGCAAGTCAATTAGCTCATCCATCCCATCAATCAGTTCCTCTTCGATAGTTGCAAGGTGATTCGCTTCGGTTTCACTGTAATCGTTGCGATCTTCGGGTCGGGTTTCACACCAACGACTGGCGTTGAGAGGGTCGACGAGACTGGTGGCTCCGATGAGTTCGAAGGAGTTGATGATTCGCTGGTGATCTATTCCGCTTTGCCAAAATTCGTGGAGTGAGTCATCGCTTTGAAGGATGGGGATGGTTTCATAAATATCCATGAGAGCCCGTTCCTCTCGAGTGAAGTCTCGTTCAGAAGATTCGTTTTCAAGTCGATCTATGAGAACTTCAATTTGGTCTGGCCATTCAATCGTTTCTTGTGAAAGCATCCCTGGTGAGGTAAGAGGATCGGTGCGTTTTGCCAAGTGAAAGTGCGGACTTTTTTGGAACTAAAAGGAAGTTAGACGAAGTCATTCCCATCTTCTAGTGAGACGTTTTATTGAGCGGTGCTTTGATGTGTAACGGGTCTATTTTAAGCGATCACCTAATACGTTAGAAGCGAGGGCTTGGTAGACCAAGATTTGGATCCTGTTTCGCTAAATTTGATGAGCTTAGGATTTTTTGGCTGCTCGGAAAATCAGTCTTTCCAGTCAAGGCCTTCGTAAAGCGGAGATAAAATTTCGTGGCCACTTGAAGTGACCAAGACCATATCTTCGACGCGACAGGCTCCGAGGGTAGAGGAATAGAGGCCGGGTTCGACAGTGAAGATTTCTTTTTCGAAAATTTTGCTGCCACCATGATCGAGCAGGATAGGTTCGTGGACTTCGAGTCCGATCCCATGTCCGGTGCCATGACTCATAAAGGGATGTTTTGTGTCATGTTCACTGTCTCCGCGTGCTAACGCGAACCCGTGTTCTTTGAGAACGGCAGTGGTCGCAAGGTGAACCGCTTCACCGGTGGTGCCTGGTTTTAAGGAGATACACCCGGCAGCTTTGGCTTCGCAGACGGCGGTGTGCATTCTGAGGGCCTCATCAGAGGGCGTCCCGTTTACGACTGTTCGGGTCATATCGCCATTGTAGCGAGTTGTGTTGTCCATGGGAAAAATGTCGACAATCGTAGGAAGCCCCGTCTTGAGGGGCCCAGTTCCATAGTGGTGGCAGTCGGCAACATGGGGTGCGGTGGCGACGATAGAGTCGTGCGAGTTTGAAAAATTACGTTCGAGAAGGAAGACCGTGATCATTGCACGCAGGCGTTCGGATGTGAGAGCCGCTCCGTCGTAGTGGAGGATTCCTTCCTTGTCTGGATTAGCATGAGCGATGGTGCGACAAGCATAAGTCATAGCTTCTCCGGTGATTTTTTGAGCGAGCCGAAGATGCTCGATTTCTTGAGCATCTTTAATTCGACGGTTTAGGACGCCGAAGTCAGCCGAGTAGTGGATAGAGATTCCAGCTTCCTGTATGAAGTGGGCGTAAAGGTAGGGTAGCGAGCGGTCGACTGTGATGTTAGACTCTCCAGCTTGACGAAGGCACTCTGCGGTGGCTTGGGCAAGGGCTGTATCACGATCCCCGGAGAGTCCACCTTCCGGAATGAAGTCGGCGGCACACTTAATTTGGTCGGCCTGGACGGCTTTACGGGCGCGATCCATTTCAATGTCTCGGACTAAGTAGGTAGAAGTGCCATCGGCGAAGTCGATAGCGACCGAGGAGTCACCAACGAGGAAACGGCAGCGATGAAAAAGAGTGGCGTTAGTGGTGGAGTGGCCTGCGAGAACAGTGGTTCGTTTGGATGTCATGAGACGAATGAGGACACCAAGATACTGATCGTCGAACGTGGAAGGTCCAACTGTGAATACTCGGTTCTGGAGGTTTTCCGGAGTTTAGCGGCCACGGAGACGAAGATAGGTTTTGTCCTGATCTGTTCCAACAGGCGAAGCGATTCGCACCGTGATGGTGGAAGTATCATTTCCGTTATCGATACGCGTGACTATTTTTGTCAAAGAAGGATCGCTTGACCAGTTTTTAAGATCGGTGGAAACTTCAACCGTAAGAGAGCCTCTGATTCCAGAGTTTTCATTAAAGGTTAGGGTCAGGTAGTCGTTGGTTGAACCGTCGACTTCGATCGATTGCACGGAGGCAACGGGTCCGGGTGCGTCGGATGAATCGACTGGGCTTGAGCCATGGAGGAATTCGAAAAAGTTGAGAAGTTGGTCACCATCGTCGTCGTCGAGCGGGCCTCCTTGGAGGTCAAAGCCAGCAGCCCAAGTGTCATAGGTAAGTCCCGAGGATTCTTCAGTTCCCGGTGATCCGCCCTCGTTTTGACTGCTCATCCAATTATTGGGTTCGTTGTGAGCAGGATTCGATGTTGGGTCAACGAGGACAAGGGAAGGTCCCTCGCCATCTGCGGTGGCGGGCCAAGGTTCCTGATCATTGTAGGTAAAGTCTTTGATAGGATCTGGACTGGTGCCTAGAATGAGGATTTGCTCACCGTCGTTGCTGAGTCGACCAGTGTATTCAAACGATTGAACCGATGGTTGGCCATATCGCGCTTCAAAGGCGGCACGGTCACGTAAAAGAAGAATCCGTTCTTCAATTCCGAGGGATACGTTGTCGGGGAAGCTAAAGTTGATCCCTGAGGAAAAGCGGACGTTTTTCATATCAAGGGCGCTCTCGCCGATATTGAGGAGTTCGAGAAATTCGAAATCATCGCGGTCTGAACTGACGGCAAGTTCTGCGGTTGTGGTCGGCTTGGCCGGGCGATAGTGGAATTCGGAAACGACGAGGTTACTGGCGTCTGCTGGAACTGAGTCGATAGAAAAGAACGCTTCATTGAGTGCGCTCCATTCACCACTGGTGCTATTGTAACCTCGGGCGCGGAGCAGGGTGGGCTTGCTGAGATTAAATGGACTTGTGACGTTGTCACCACCGCCAACGTTGGTGGTTTGCCCTCGCAGGGTGAGATCCATGCGGGTATCCGAACTCGTGCCGCTGGCTTGATGGACTTCCACCGCGATAGTGTTAGTGCCAGAGACGAGAGCAGACACTGGAATAGTGGCGTCCTTCCATCCGCCTTCATCTGAAGTGGTGCCATTGGCGTAGTCGTCGAAGGAGGCGTTGTTCCCAAGATTTTGGCGGAACTGTTCGACACCATTGATGTAAATCGCGACTCCATCATCATACTTTACGCGTAGGAGGAAGTTTAGGAACACAGCTGGGTTCGGGATTTCTATCGCGGTGCGGTAATAGGTTGTTGCGTATTTGTTTCCAGAATCACCTCCGAAGCTGAGTTCGGTGGCTTCGCCGTCTCCACCGTAACCGAGTGGTGAGGGACCGGACGACCATGCGGTGTCATTGAAATCGATTGCTCTCCACTTGGTGCCTTGATCGGATCCATTGTCGATATATTTCCATGTGTAACCGGTTGTCATATAAGTGACAGGTTGCTGTTCGCCGGGTCCGCCGCCACCGTTGAATGACGCTTCGGTTGCGGCAGGATTTGGGGCGCCGCCGTTAAGGCGTGGGTCGCTGCCATCCAAGGTATAGTAGATCTTGTCGGCGTCGGTCGACATGGTGAGTGGGGTGTCATCTGAAATTGAACCACCGTGTTGGTTGAAGACTGGAGCAATGATGTCTGGATACATTCCGGCAGATTTGAAGCGTCCAACCATGGTTTGAGCGAGGCCCGGAAAGTGGTTACTGACTAGGTTGTTCTGGTAGTTCAGCCAGTTCTGGTATTCACGGAAGCGGTTCCCCCAGCGTGCGGACTCGGCAATGAAGCCTGGCCGTGCCTCGTCGACCCGCTTCTGCAAACGTTCGATATTTTTCGCTGGCGTCATTGCCCCGTCATTGAAGTAGTGTTTGTGGATTCGATCCGCGAGCAACATCGCGAAATCCGTGTTGCCGCTGCGCAGGCGTGACATCAGGCTTAATGGTCCTGCATCGTTTGCGGAGTGCCCGGGATTGCGCAGGTATCCGTCAGCGTCTTTCATCTGGAAGCGGAAGGGTTGCCCTTGGGCCTTGGAGCCGAGCAGCCTAACCTCGCTTTCTGAATTTCCGCTGACCCACAGCAGCATGAAGTCGATGAGGTTAGCGACATCAATGTTGTTGTCGTTGTTTTCCCAAGGGTTAGAGCCTGATGCCAGTGCCTTCGCCTCGTTCCAGAAAATGCCAGTGCCGTCGTAAACTTTCTCATCTGCGCGGAAGTTGTCGTTGAGGTTGACCGCGTCATAGTCCGCCTTGGGACCGCCGAAATAGCTTGAGGCCATATCGGCATTCCAGCGCTCGCGCAGGTGGTATTGCCCCCAGTAGCTGCCATTGAGGTAGACGTGAACGAAGCGGCCATGGGGCGCAAGGTTACCCATGTCTAGCATAGAGTCATCAGTGAAACGGTTGGACATGTAGGCACCGCGGCTGTTCATGTCATGCGAACCGCTGCGGAGATCCATGACGTCAAAGCGGTCGGTAGGTGGGTAGTGCTTGTAATCAAAGCCCTCAAAGATTGGGTAACGGATCTTGGTGGCACCGTATTTCGAGCGGAAGCCGATGCGGAGGCTCTTTTTTGGAAAGTTGGTGTAGTATCCACCGAAATGCTTTAACCCACCATCTTCTTGGAAGCCGGGTGTGCCGTCAGGGAAAATCATCTCCACGGATGCGGGCGACTCACTGCGGATGTTGCCTCCGCTTTCATTCTGAAAGGGACCGGGATTATCGGTGACGATGGATACCGTGGGCACCGATTTCAGGGAGTCGACCATTTGTGGCCCGAGGGTTGCTGACTGGGTGACTGAGTCGCGCATACGGGCTTGTGCTACAATGTCTTTGGGGAAGATGTAGGTGTGAGTATCGATGTTAGTTGGCCGAAAATCAGGCTTGGAAGCGATAGCTCGGACAATGGTGGTTGCGGTGATCGAAAGAGGGCCAGTGTATATTTGACCGACATTGGTGCGGGGGGGAGTGCCATCGAGGGTATAGCGAATTTCTGCGCCGGGAGTGGCGGAATTGATCTCCAGATTGAAGGATGTGTTATGGAATCCGCGGTCGACCGAGAATTTGGTATCGGCGACAAAGCCACTAAAAGTTTCTCCATTTAATCTACCGGGTGAGGGCGTGTCCAGAAATCCGGAGCCGCCAATGGATGGCTCGGTTACTCGGATCGCGTGAAGTTCCGGGGAGATTAGCATATCGGAGCTCGTTATGGAGGTATTGAGGCCTTGAATCGCGAGGAGATTCGGACCATCGACAAGAAGTTGGGCATGTTTTGATATATTGAAGTCAATCAAGGTGACTGCTTCGTTATCGTTATGCTGCCCGGTGGCCTCGGAGTTCCACTCAAGCGTTCCTGGCGCATTGGCACCTGCGACACGAACTCCGTTTAGGAAGGCCGCGAAGCCATCGTCATATTTCATTTTGAGCGTGAGTTCCGAAATGGAGTCGCTTGCACTCATCGAAAATGGAAAGCGGAGATAGACGGTGGTGTTGAGGTTGTTGAGGTTGTTGTCGAGATCACCACCTGGACCGTATTCGGGATCATAGGTCGTGGACTCGTCGTAGCCGACGCCGGCAGTGATCGAGATCCAGGAGTTGTCGTTAAAAGCAAGTTTCTGCCAGGTTTCTTCTAGAGAGCCATTTGCAGGGACCAGAGCTCTTCCTGATGGAGCAGAGGCGATGAGAATCGCGGAAGTGCGATTGCCATTTTGCATAAGACCATAGGAGGTGTCCTCGATTTGAGGTGGGAGTGGATCGGCGGCGGAACCAAATTCCGTAATTACGGTGGACCCATCGGGGGCGACCAGAGCGAGATAATCTTCACTAGCAATTTTGAAATTTGTGTGGAGTTCGGAGCCAGATACGCGGCGGTTTTTTTCCGAGGCAAATACAAGAAGGAAAGAACCACCATCTAATTCGATTGGCGGCATGGTCCATTTTTTAAGCGAAGTTGCATCATTGGTTAGAGTGTATCCGCCAAGATTAATTTTTTCGGATCCGGAATTAAAGATTTCTATCCAGTCGGATGTATCGCCATCTTCATCTTTTAGTGTGCTACCGTTGATGGCCATGAACTCTGTGATGTAGAGCTCTGCCAAAGAGGTTGTGATCATCGAGATTATGATCAAAAACAAACCAAAAGTTGTTTTCATAATATTGCTCTTTCTATTCTAGCATGAAGCATGGAGTTTAAATTTCAGCTCCTTAGTTCAGGATGTTTTCATAGCGTAGACGAGTCATTTTTTCGCGTTCTCAATCAGTGCATTTCGGGCAGCGACCAAAGAATTCGAGCTCGTGATAGAGGTTTGAGAATCCTGATTTCTTCCTGATTTCTTCTTCTAGTTTATGGACAGGGCAGGGAGCATCTATAGATTCAATGGTGCCGCAGTCGGTGCAAATAAGATAGTCGCGGTGTTGGCCAGGAATAAGAAGAGTGAAGTAAGCGGCACGTTCATGAAGGCCAAGACGACGGATCATACCTATATTACTAAGCCTTTGAAGGAGTCGAAATACGGTTGCTTTATCACATTTTTTTGCAAGATGACCGCAAGAAGTTATTTCGGCTAACGTCATCGGCCGGTTGCATACGGAGAGGCAGGTGAGAATGGCTTCGAGAGCCTTGGTGCGGCGAAGCCCAGCCTTCTTGGCCCTTTCGAGGAGCTTGTTGTGTAATGACATTATTTTAAAAAAGGGAAGTTTGGTCTGAGTGATTGGGTGGAAGAGCTGCCCCGATTTTAGCGAACGCAGCGGGCATAGCCACACGGCCACGCGGAGTGCGTTTAACGAATCCTTGCATGATTAGGAAGGGCTCGTGCACTTCTTCAAGGGTCGAAGCGTCTTCGCCGATAGCGACGGCGAGGGAGGAGAGTCCGACTGGGCCTCCGGAAAACTTGTAGATCATAGCTTCGAGAATACGCTTATCCATCTCGTCTAGGCCGTCTTCATCAATTTCAATCATTTCGAGGGCCGCTTGGGCGATCGGAGCGGAGATTTTCCCATCGAATTTCACTTGGGCGAAGTCGCGGGTCCAGCGGAGAAGGTTGTTAGCGATTCGTGGAGTACCGCGGGAGCGCGAGGCTATGATCATAGCCCCTTCTTCGTCGATTTCGATATCGAGGATTTCGGCGGAGCGTCGAATAATGGTGGAAAGCTGCTCATGGGTGTAATAGTCGAGACGGTTTATCAAACCGAAGCGAGAACGGAGAGGGGAAGTGAGCATGCCAGAGCGGGTGGTGGCGCCGACGAGAGTGAATTTTGGGAGTTGAAGTTGGATAGACCGAGCTGAGGGGCCGGAGTCGATGATGATATCGAGCCGATAATCTTCCATTGCGGGGTAGAGATATTCCTCGATTGCTGGATGGAGGCGGTGGATTTCGTCAATAAAAAGAATGTCGCCTCGCTGGAGGTTTGTAAGAATCCCGGCGAGGTCACCCGCTTTCTCGATCTGAGGGCCAGAGGTGGTGTGTAGAGTGGTGCCAACGGCGGTGGCAACAATGTTGGCGAGGGTTGTTTTCCCAAGACCAGGGGGCCCCGAGAGGAGAACGTGTTCAAGAACATCATCACGCCCTTTAGCCGCGGTAACCATGAGCATAAGACGCTCTGTGACTTTGTCTTGCCCGTGGAAATCTTCGAAGCCAGGGGGGCGCAGAGTGAGATCTTCGGGAGTCTCTGGGGTATTGACTGCTTCTTGAAAATAGGACTCCGACATGTAAACCTTTGTTACCGGAGTGAAACATGCCAGAGGTTCACTTGCACCCGAAATTTTGTGAGGAATGGGCTTTACAGACGGGAGTTGATGAGTAGTCTCCCGCCCTCAACGTCTGATCCTATGAAAGTTCTTTCTTCCCTAGCCTCCGCCAAACGCCGCCACGCTGATTGCCAAGTCGTCAAGCGTAAGGGGACTCTTTACGTTATCAACAAAACGAATCCACGCTTCAAGGCGCGCCAAGGATCGACAAAGGGCACCAAGATGTCGAAGAAGGGCGTAAACTAGGGTTTCGAACGATCTTTAAACTTTTATGAGCGGCTCTCTTCGGAGGGTCGCTTTTTTTTGGAAAACAGTGAAGTGTCAGACCAAGCTCCTTTGTTTCGACCGCCGAGGCGAAGAAACACTTTTGGATCGATCTCGTGGAATAATTTTCAAGTTTAGGTAGCGGGATCTGCGGCTTGAAGTTTTTTAAGAATCCATCCAGCGAGTAGGTTGCCGAAGGTTGCAGTGATGTGAGTGGCGGCTCCGTAGCCAGCGTCGCATTTTATACTGCCAGGCATTTCTTTGGGACGGGTGGTGGAAGTTTTTCCATCGCAAGTTGGAAAGAGGGGCGCTTCTGGTGAGAAAACTGCCGGGATTTTAAATTTTGGAGCCTTTTTTTTGGCTTTTGGGAAGTTGTATTCGGAGCGGAGTTGTTTTCGGACCGAAAGAAGGAGGGCGTCTCCAAAGGTGCGGGAAAGGTCATCTACCCGGATTTGGGAGGCGTCAATTCGGCCACCCGCGCCGCCGCTCGTAATGACAGGGATCTTTTTTTTATGGCAGGTTGCGAGGAGGTGACATTTGGCTCGGACCGAGTCAATAGCATCGACAATAGCGTCGGGGGCTCTGGAAAGGAGATCTTCGGAATTTTTTTCGGAGTAGAAAGTCTGCTCAACACTACAGCGGAGGTCGGGATTGATTTGGAGGATTCGTTTGGCAAGAACGATCGCTTTGGATTGCCCAATGGTTTCGGTGGTAGCGTGAATTTGACGGTTGGTGTTGGTGACACATAGGTCGTCTAGATCGATAAGCGTGAATTGTCCCACACCGGAGCGGGCGAGGGCCTCGATGGTCCAGGATCCGACTCCGCCGAGTCCAATAACCATGACGTGTGCTTTGGAGAATCGCTCGAGCGAAGCGATGCCGTAAAGTCGAGCGATGCCGCCAAAGCGGTTGAGATAGTCCTCGGTCACAGGACGACTTTCTGACCCAGATGTTGATTGAACAAAAGCGAAGATTCTGATAATTCTTTAGGTAGGTAGAATGACGGTGAGTGAAGATGTGAGTAAACGGAGGGAATTTGTCCGGCAATTTTCAGTCATGATGCCGAACCGAGTGGGGGCTTTTTCTTCGCTTTCAAACCTTTTGAGTCGCCGTGAAATTGATGTGATTGGTCTCAGTGTACAGGATTCTCGTGACGCTACGGTGGCGCGCTTGATTGTGAATGATCCGGATAGTGCTGAGGAATTGTTTATGGAGCAGGGGATTGCCTATACCCTTACCGAGCTTTTGGTAGTGAAGATGAAAGAATGCGGGGATTTAAAGAAATGTCTGAACAAACTTTATGAGGCTGAGACTAACCTTGATTACGCATTTTCGCTCATGGTACAGCATCAGGGGCACGCATTATTGGCATTATTTTTAGAAGATTGTGAATTTGGGGCTTCAATTTTGAATCGGGCGGGATTGACGGTGGTTTACGAAGATGAACTTCTTCGTTAGATTCTCCCAACAAACAACGTAAGGTAAAAAGATGAGCGATCTTCAAGATACAAACAGACGGGCCATTCTCAAGACGGGTGCCGCAGCAGCGGCTACGCTCCCTATCGCTGGGTTTGCGCAAGCAGGTGGCAGTGATGAAATCAAAGTGGCAACAGTGGGTTGCGGTGGACGTGGACGTGGTGCGACTGCCCAGACTCTCAACGTGCCCGGAACTAAGCTGGTTGCAGTTGCTGATGCGTTCCGGGATCGTGCCGAAGAGGCTGTAAGTTCCTTCCGTCAGCAGTATGCCGATAAGGTGGATATTTCTGCGGATCGGATTTTTGATGGTTTCGATGGTTTTCGTAGTGCGATTGATGCCGCAGACGTTGTGATTTTGACCACAACCCCTGGCTTCCGCCCCCAGCACTTTGAGTATGCGGTGCAGCAAGGGAAGCACGTGTTTATGGAGAAGCCGGTTGCGACCGATGCTCCTGGGATTCGCAAAGTTCTTGAGGCGGCAAAGAAAGCTGATGAGAAAGGGCTTAAAGTTGTTTGTGGCCTTCAGCGCCATTACCAGCCGAGCTATATTGAAACTTTAGCCAAGCTGAAGGAGGGAATCGTGGGCGATATCAACTATGGCCAAGTTTACTGGAATAGTAGCGGTGTGTGGGTCAGGCCGCGAGTGGAAGGTATGACGGAGATGGAATATCAGATGCGCAACTGGTATTATTTCAACTGGCTTTGCGGTGACCATATCGTTGAGCAGCATGTTCACAACATTGATGTCATGAACTGGTTCAAGGGCGGTCCTCCAGTCAAAGCTCAAGGAATGGGCGGACGCCAAGTCAGGGTCGGCAAAGATTACGGGGAAATTTTTGATCACCACTATGTCGAGTTTACCTATGAGGATGGAACTGTTATGAATTCCCAGTGCCGCCATCAAAAGGGAGCTTTAAATCGTGTGACCGAGATCATTGGTTGTCAGGGCGGTAAAGCATATCCGGGCCGTATTGTAGATGCTGCAGGCAAGACTGTTTGGCGCCACCGTTCTAAGGACAAGACTTCGCCATACCAGATTGAGCATAATGAGCTTTATCGCCACATTCGCGAAGATAAGCCGATCAATAATGCTTACTACACCGCAGCATCCACCATGACGGCCATTTTGGGGCGCATGGCGACCAATTCTGGGCAGGAAATTAAGTATGCCGATGCGCTCGAGAAAGGACTCTCAATTATGCCGAAATCCTTTGCGTGGGATGCCGATCCTGGGCCGAAGCCAGGAAAGGATGGACTCTACCCTTGTGCCATTCCCGGCAAGACCAAGGTGATGTCCTAATTTCTCCTGAGCTTAAGAATCAAAAAAATGTGGGCGACCGTGAGGCCGCCCACATTTTTTTATGGTCCTAAATCGGCCAGTGAATCTTCGAAAAAGTTGAGACTTACCTTCTCAATAAGACGCCAGACGATGTGATTTCGGCGGTTGAATCACTGGAGAAACAGTCCAAAAAGATGCGTAAATCTTTCAATAAGCAGGCTGCTAAGCGGATGTCGGAAGGTGATAT
>DCQM01000088.1 GCA_002323895.1 Akkermansiaceae bacterium UBA1518 | reverse complement strand
CTGTAGGATCGTTTGTAAGAAACCACCCACTGATATCGGCAGAAGTAGGGTCAGGATTAAAAATCTCTATCCAATCAGATGATTGACCGTCCTCATCATAAAGGGAACTGTCATTGGATGCCATAAATTCTACAAGAACAGGCGCAGCAATGGCTCTCGGAGAAGAAACACCAAAGATTAGGGCGGCAGCAGTGACAAAAGGAAAAGTGTGGAAACAACGAGCAACGAGGCATCCAAGGGAAGTTGAGGGTTTCATAGGTCAGGTGAAAATTTGGGACAATTGATGGCCGAGGCGGAGGCTAGGCAGAGGTGGGAGAAAGATCAACCAAGCAACCCAGCTAATAGTTTCGATGCAAATCAGGCAGAATCAACTTTAACGATGAATTCAATTAAGGTTATTGAGAATCTCCCCTAGTTCACTCGACCCATTTGAGTATCAGGGACCAAATTTGATTCTAAGTTTCCTGTTTGTGAAGGAGAGGAAATCGGGTGACACTCAATCTCCGATGAGAGGATCATTTCAGGCCGTTCTTTCGCTGCTTTTCGTTTCGACAAGCTGTTTGCTTGCGGATCTTAACAACGAATTAATCCCCCTCACCCTCAAACAGATGGCTCGGTCCGACCGGCTCCCTGAATCTGCCGAAGAGGCTACCCTTTTGACAGAATTAGCCCTCGACCTTGGGCTTCCAAATTCCGAAGCCTCGGAAGGATGGCCTGGAGAAGCCTTATCCCGAATAGCGCTCTCCCGACTCGCCAGTCTGTCGAACAGCAAAACCGCTAAAGAGATTCAATCCTTCTTGGCAGAAGGTTTCGTCTCAACTTCACTGGAGCCAGATAAGCCAGCCGACCCCTTGTGGGATGACATTACGAGACGTTCCGGGGAGGGTGGAATCCAGACACCAACCAATCCAGAAGCTCTCCTTGAAAAGATTAAGGCACTTGGAAAAATAAAATTCAAAGTCATCCGCGTTGAGAACCGCACGACGCACATTCATGTCGAAGCCGATCGTGCGGGAGCAGAATACTCGGCAACCTGGCTCACTTCATGGACCGATACAAAACCAGCTAAGCTCACAAACCTCAGGGTCAAAAACTTCAAAACTATAATCTCGGAGGGCCCTTGGTTTCATGATGCCACGAATACAGTCATTGGAAGAAACCCCCGTTTTGAGCCGCAAGTCCTCCACGGGATCGACTACTGGGCTCGACGGATCACCCGAATTGGTGATCTTTCCTTGACCGGGCATCATGGGCTCGCAGTTGGCGATGCGAACGGCGATGGCCTCGAAGATCTCTATGTCTGCGACGGAGGGAGCCTTCCCAATCAGCTTTATCTCCAACAAGCCGATGGCACCGCCAAGGAGGTTGCGCTCGATTGGGGTGTTGCGTGGCTAGAGGACTCCCGAAGCGCTCTTTTCGTCGATCTCGATAACGATGGTGACCAAGACCTCGTCGTTGCTACGATCGCCATGATTACCTTTGCCGAAAATCTGAATAATCAGGCCTTTAAACTACGCGGTGGCTTTCCGGGTGCTCCTTATCCGTTTTCCTTAAGTGCCGCCGATTTTGATCTCGATGGTGACCTCGATATTTACACCTGCATTTATGGGGCAGGCGACCAACCCAAAAAACGAGGCTTCGAAGCCAGCTCCCCTACCCCTTTTAATGATGCAGAAAATGGAGGCCGCAATGTCCTCTTGAGCAACCTCGGAGGCTTCCAATTTACAGACGTCACCGAAAAAGTTGGTCTTGATCAAAATAATACGCGCTGGAGTTTCTCCGCCTCATGGGAGGACTACGATCGCGATGGCGATCCCGATCTTTATGTCGCAAATGATTTTGGTCGAAATTGCCTTTATCAAAACAACAACGGACAGTTTTCCAATATCGCTAAAAAAGCCGGAGTCGAGGACATGGCAGCCGGGATGTCGGTATCTTGGGGCGATAGCAACCGAGATGGTGCGCCCGATTTGCTCATCGGAAATATGTTTTCCTCAGCCGGACAAAGAGTTTCCTTCCAGCGAGACTACAAAGCGGGAAAAAAGAGGATGGCCCGAGGGAATACCCTTCTCACCGCCTCTAAAGATGGATTCGAGGACGCTAGCATTGCCAGCGGAATTACAAACGGTGGGTGGGCGTGGAGCTCAGGCTTTGCCGATCTTAACAATGACGGCTGGCAGGATCTTGTGGTCGCGAATGGCTATCTCAGCAATTCCCGCGACCATGATTTGTGAAGTTTCTTCTGGCGTGAGGTCGTGTCACCTTCCGAAAATATTGATGATTACACAAAAGGTTGGACCAGACTAATGAAGCTGGTTCGAAACGGCGATTCGTGGAGCGGCAATGAGAAAAATCGCTTTTACCTAAACGGAAGGGAGGGCGCTTTCCACGAAATCTCTCATTTGGCTGGGCTTGATCAAAGTGAGGATGGACGCGGTCTCGCTATCGTCGATTGGGATCAGGACGGGCGTCTTGATCTTTGGTATCGTAACCGCTCCGCTCCGCGACTTCGACTCATGGTCAACAAGAAGGAGAGCCATCCTTCGGTAGCCCTTAGGCTCGAAGGCACCAACTGCAACCGGGATGCCATTGGAGCAGTGGTTGAGCTTCTTCCTTCCTCTCAAAACAGACATTGGGTTCAATCGGTGAAAGCAGGTGACCTTTTCCTCTCGCAGTCCAGCAAGTGGCTTCACTTCGGACTGGGTAAAGAAACACAGGATTTCAGCGCACAAGTTTTATGGCCGGGAGGAAAAAAGGAACTTTTCGTAGGAATCAAAGCGGGCCGCTTCCATCTTAAACAAGGGTCGGGTATCGCACGCCAACTAAACTCTCGCCGAGAAATCAATCTGGACCATCAAGAACTGAAACGTCCTCCGCATCAATCAAACGCCCATATTATCCTCCCTGCGCGAGCTCCTTTCCCAACTCTCAATTATCGGGACAAAGCTGCCAAACTTCTGACGACCTCCCAAACTCGAGGCCCCAAACTTGTCCTCTTGTGGTCAAGCAAATGCCTAAGTTGTGAAAATAATTTGAAACAAGTTGCTTCACAAATGAAAGCGATCCATGAAAACCAACTAACAGTCATTGCTCTTTCAGCGGACGGTATCGACGGGCCAAAATCAAACCTAAGCCCCGCCTACAAACTCATTGAAAAGACCAAGATTTCTTTTCAATGGGGAATCATTGATCAGAAATCCGCTCGCAAACTCCATCGGTTTCAAGAAAATCTATTTGATCGAACACCCGAACCCTCAGTTCCACTCGCCATTCTCCTTGATCAAAACCATCGCGCCTTGGCAATTTACCGAGGGGAATTCTCAATTCCGACCATCTTAGCCGATCTCAAGACCACCCTGTCTAGCAATACGATCCAGCTTTATCATTTGGCTCCCCCGATGAATGGGACGTGGTTTACGAACC
>DCQM01000146.1 GCA_002323895.1 Akkermansiaceae bacterium UBA1518 | reverse complement strand
GGAAAGGGTGGTGTTTTCGCCATCAATGATGCCAGTCCCCAAAAAGGAGGAGGCGTTGAATGCTCCTCTTGACTGTCCATCGGTGATGACAAGGCCGAGAGGAGACCCATCGGGATTAAAAAATCCGCCATTGATAGCGGCAAGGCTTCCTTGTCCTGCAAATTCAGCGCGAGCGAATTCGGTGCCGGGACCTTCTTTTTGGTCAATGACTTTTAGGAAGTAGTCTCGACCATCAAAAGTGACAGCGGTGAAGGTGGTGCCGTTGAGCGAAGTTGAGCTGACTCTAAGAGGGTGACTATGTGGGGGGTTGGCTTTCAGGATTATGGGCGGCGGAGGATCTTTGGGAGCAATTTCTGATGGGGTAGAAGTAGAGAGGGGGGCGGGAGCGGTGAGAGCCACAGGCTTGGCCCGGGGCACTGTGGGTAACGGCGGGCCCGGAAGCCGAGCGTTGGGGATGGTGACCGAACAGGAGCCGAGAAGGGCGATGAGCGAAAAAATGAGGTGGGATTTCCAAAGGAGTTTCATTTGGCGGCACTGGCGAGCAGTGTCTGAAAATTTGGTGGGATTTCCTCGCGATCAACGATTGCTGTTTCGACCTCAGAAAATCCGGCGGAGGTGATCATTTCTGCAAGTTCGGCTTCAGGAAAACCAAGCCAGGTGTCGAAGTAGAGTTCGCGTGCTTTTTCGAAAGTATGCTGGAGAAGGTCTAGAACGATGAGGCGACCTCCGGGTTTGAGAATGCGGTGGGCTTCTGAGAGAGCCTTGGGGGGGTGCTCAGCATGGTGGAGGGCTTGGGAAAGGATGGCGAGATCGACGGAGGAATCGTCAATGGGTGGGGATTCGATGTCGCCAAGACGATATTCGAGATTGGGGAGCTCATTTTCTTTGGCGAGCTTTTGGCCGAATTCGACCATTTTCTCTGAGCTATCAATCGCGATGACCTTCTTGGCTCGTTGGGCGATCAGCTGGGAAAGAGTGCCTTCGCCCGCTCCAAGATCGGCGACGGTATCGTAGTTGAGGATTTTGAGCATTGCTTCGGCAAGCCCTTTCCAGGACCGGCCGGGGACGTATTCGCGGCCAAATTTTCCGGCGAGTTCGTCAAAATAGGCTCGGACTTGGTCTTTTCGTTTCCGGAGGATGTGCCGGAGGGATGATTGATCTTTGGCGCATTCTGGAAGCTCGCTGCCGGCCTCGCGGATGATTTTTTTGAGGGCGGGAGGGACCTGGGCCGAGTAAATATTGTTCTTCCCCGAGCGTTGATCTGCGACGAGTCCTTCTTTTTTGAGCTGGGAGAGCTGTGTCGAAATTCGAGATTGCCCCATTCCGAGGATTTGTTGGAGCTCTGCGACTGAAAGTGATTCATCTCCGAGCAGCAGCAAAATCCGCAGCCGCGTGGGGTCGGAGATCATTTTGAGGGAATTGAGAATTGACGGCATGTAAATGGTAGCTTAACTCGCATCATCGAATCGCGATTCGATGATATCAAAAAAAGACCCATGAGCAAAAGCTTCATTTTCTCCTCAGAATCCGTCACCGAAGGACACCCAGACAAAGTCTGTGATACTGTTTCCGATGCTATCCTCGATGCTTGTCTTGAGCAAGACCCCAAGTCACGTGTGGCTTGTGAAACTCTGGTGAAAGACAATGTTCTTGTCCTTGCCGGAGAGATTACGACAGGCGCCAAGTTTAATTACGAAGAGGTGGCTCGTGAGGCTGTCCGGAAGATCGGATACGACAAAGCGTATGCTGACAACACGGAATATAGCTATACTTCCAAGTTTGATGCCGATGGCCTTTTCTTCATGAATCTTCTCGGCAAGCAGTCTCAGGATATCGCGCAAGGGGTGGATGCCGATGCCGCAGATCACAAAGATACCGCCGAACAAGGTGCGGGAGATCAAGGGATCATGTTTGGCTATGCTGCCAACGAGACCGAAGAACTGATGCCTGCTCCAATAGCTTATGCTCATCGCTTGGGTGAGGCATTGACCAATCTTGGAAAGGATCGAGTGCACACTTGGCTTCGTCCAGATTCTAAGACTCAGGTGTCAATGAAGTATGTGGACGGGAAACCGGTGAGTGTTACCGCTGTTGTGGTTTCCACGATGCATGCAGCCGAGATTGATACGCCTGAAATGCGTGAGATTCTTAAGCGTGATCTCATTGAAAAAATTATCCCGGGTGACTTACTCAGCGATGATACACAGTATCTTATTAACCCGACCGGGCGATTCGTGACCGGTGGGCCTGAGGGTGATGCCGGGCTGACCGGGCGTAAGATCATCGTAGATACCTACGGTGGGATGGGTCGTCATGGTGGCGGGGCTTTTTCTGGAAAGGATCCTTCAAAGGTCGATCGTTCTGCTGCCTACATGGCACGTTGGGTCGCCAAAAATATCGTGGCTGCTGGGCTCGCAACAGAGTGCGAACTTCAGTTGGCCTACGCGATTGGCTATCCTGATCCTGTAAGTATTAACGTGAATACCTTTGGGACGAACGAGGCCGATGAGGAAAAAATTGTCAAAGCGGTCCAAGAGGTCTTCAGCTTCAAAGCAGCCGATATCGTAGCTCAGCTCGATCTTCTTCGTCCCATTTATGGAGAGTCCACGAACTACGGACATTTTGGATATTCCTCAGCTTCGCTTCCATGGGAGCAGGTCGACAAAGTCGATGATCTCAAGGCAGCTCTTTAATTTCACCCCAAACAGAAAAAGATTATGTCAGATTACAAAGTCAAAGATATCGGACTCGCCGGCTTCGGTCGTAAGGAACTCGATGTTGCCGAACATGAAATGCCAGGCCTTATGGCCACCCGCGAAAAGTATGGTCCCGCCAAGCCTCTCGATGGAGTGCGCGTGATGGGTTCGCTGCACATGACGATCCAGACTGCGGTCCTAATGGAAACTCTCCGGGCTGTTGGTGCTGATGTTCGGTGGTGTTCTTGCAATATTTTTTCAACCCAAGATCACGCCGCTGCTGCGATGGCCGAGGCTGGTTATCCTGTTTTTGCATGGAAGGGTGAAACCCTCGAAGAATACTGGTGGTGCACCTGGCAGGCTCTTCAATTTCCTAACCCTGATGGTGGCCTTCCACTTGGACCCCAGTTGATTGTTGATGATGGTGGCGATGCTACCCTTCTCATCCACAAAGGGTATGAGCTTGAAAATGGATCTGATTGGGTCAACGAACCTGCCTCTTCGACTGAAGAAGCTGTGATCAAAGCGCTGCTTAAAGATATCCACGCTAAACAGCCCGGTATTTTCCACGCTTGGGTTCCCGAGCTGAAAGGTGTTTCCGAGGAGACCACGACTGGGGTTCATCGCCTCTACCAAATGCAGCGTGACGGGAAGCTTCTCTTTCCTGCCATTAATGTGAATGATTCGGTGACGAAGTCGAAGTTCGATAACCTCTATGGTTGCCGTGAGTCTTTGATCGACGGAATTAAGCGTGCCACGGACGTGATGATTTCTGGCAAGGTTGGAGTCGTCTGCGGTTATGGTGATGTGGGCAAAGGTTGTGCACAGGCTCTCCGGGCCCAGGGTGCGCAGGTTGTGGTGACCGAAGTCGATCCCATCTGCGCTCTCCAAGCCGCGATGGAAGGTTTCCGCGTTCTCACCGTGGAAGATACTCTCGGTTGGGGTGACATCTACGTCACGACCACCGGAAATTTCAACATCATCCGCGCTGAGCACATGGAGAAGATGAAGGATCAGGCGATCGTTTGTAACATCGGACACTTTGACAACGAGATTCAGATTGCCGAGCTTGAAGCTCTCGATGGAATCGAGAAGCTGAATATCAAGCCTCAGGTTGATAAATACACTTTCACCAGCGGAGATAGTAT
>DCQM01000113.1 GCA_002323895.1 Akkermansiaceae bacterium UBA1518 | reverse complement strand
GGCTTAGCGGCTTCGGCGGGCTTATCGGTTGGGTCGGCGGTAGCTGCGAGTGTAAGTGCAGCTGCGAGAGTTAGACTGATTTTCAGCATGCTAGGATAACGACACCTGGAGCCTAGCTTATCAATCTTTTTTCAAGAATCAGGCGGATCGCAAGGCGTCTCGTTTGGCTTTTTGGCGACGGCTCATCAAAATGAAGAACAGGATCATGGTCAGGATGAAAATGACGGCGCCAAGAGCAACCAGGTGTTTGGCTTTTGTGGCCATCGCATCGGACTCTTCTTTAACGCTGGGTGGCCTTGAATCAGGGGAGTATAGGAAAACGAGGGAATCATTACGCATTTCGATGGATGTTAGTTTACGCAGGACTTTCAGGAGCTCCGGAATATTTTCTGGATCTTCTTCAGCTTTTTGTTCGAGTTCGCCGGAAATCAAGAAACGTGAAATTCCGGAGAGGAGTTCTTCCGGGAGTTCTCCTTTGCTCGGTGTGATTTTTGAGACGTTGAGGATTAGTTTTCCGTCGGTGAGGAGGGGGGTCCCCGTAAAGGTTCCGTTTAGGTTGTTTTCCCGTGATTCGATTTTGAGGGAACTGCGAACAAAGTTGGGGAGTTTGGCGGTAGAATTGAAGGGTAGGTGAATGGTTCCGCTGATGTCGGCATGGGTTATTTTTTCAAAGTAAAATTGGCCCCGATAGCTTTTTAGGAGCTCAAAATGGGCGATCGCAAGATTGAGATCTTGCGCGGATAGCGAGAGTTGGGCGGCACGATCATTGCTGACCTCGTGGTCGAAATGGCGAAGGCGATTGACGAGTGAGTTGAATTCTGTCTCGTGAGCCTTTGGATCGGCGATGGGCGCAGGGTTGGCTATCTCTTCGGTGAAGGTTTTGTAAGCGTTTGTTTGCTTTTTAAGGAAGTATCCAGCTGAGCTGATGAGGACAAGAATGACCAAGGCCATCACGATTAGGATGAGACAGCCCGCAAAAGGCGAGCGTGGGGCATCTTTTGGAGCATGATCTGAATTGGGCACGGAGCGGTTTGGCATTTTGGTGGGCTGAGATCAATGGATTTGAGATTTCAAAATAGGAAACTATGCTTTTGCAATGGAAAGCGGGCGGGGAACTATCATTCGACTGACCAAGTTGACTGACACCAGCTTGATTGTGCATTGGATAAGCGAAGAGGCCGGCTTAATTAAAACGGTTGCGAGGGGCGCACGTCGGGCAAAGAGCGCTTTTGCAGGTAGACTGGATCTTTTTGTAGAAGCAGATTTCGAGTGGGGAAGGAGTAAAAAGGGGGAATTACATCATCTCAAAGAGGTTTCGGTGTTGGATTTTCGGGAAGGGCTGAGGTCTAGTTATCGGGATGCCTTGGTGGCAGGATATTTTGGGCAGTTGTTGGAATTGGTCTTAGAGCTAGATCACCCGGAGCCAGGAATGTGGGATCTTCTGAGACGCGGTCTGGAGCATTTGGAGACAAATGGTGCAAGCCGTCGGGCAATGTTTCACTTTGAGCGGGAGGTGGCACGAATGTTAGGGCTGGGGAAAGGTGCTCACCTTGGTATTTTAAAAGTCTACGGAAAGCTTCCCAATACTAGAAATCATTGTCTGGAACTTCTTGGGCAAAAGTGAGAGAAGGCTTTGTTAGCTCGCTTTTCCGATATTAGATCATGCCTACAATTTTTAAATCTTCTCTCCCAAAGCTGGAAAAGCTCCTTGGCAAACCTCTTGTGGATGCTTCGCGAGATGATCTTCGGAATCTGGCCGATGATCTTGTAAGGAAGGCTAGGGCGGGACTAGAGACGGATCTCTTATCAAAACAGGATTTGGTTGAGGGTCTTGAGCTCCGAGGTCAATTACATCGCTATTTAGGAAGCCTTGAAAAAGCGCGGGATGATTACGCAGAGGCGCTTTTTCTCCTGGAAGAAATCCGCGATGCTGATGAGATTGTGGGTAGGATCCGTGCCGGACTAGCTGGCGTCTACGATCTGGCGAGTGAGAGTTCCAAAGCAAAATCTCACTATAAAGAGGCCCTCCAAACGCTCAAAGGTCTTGATCCACTGCCGGTGGAGGATATCGCAGAGCTGAACAATAATCTCGCGTTCATTTATGAGTCGGAAGAAAATTATGACAGAGCTGAAACGTGTTTTTTGGATGCCTTAAAGTCCTGTTATGAAGAATTTGGATCGAATCATAAACAAACTGCTGATTATTATAACAATCTGGGAAGTTGTTACTTCAAGCTAGGTCACGATGAACAGGCCGGTAAAATGCATGGAGAGGCGCTCAAAGCCCGAGTGATTTTGTTCGGCGAGTCACATTTTGAGTCTGCGCAGAGCTATGCAAACCTGGCTTTGGTTTTGGTAAGGAGCGGGAAAGTAGTTGAGGGCCTGGCTCACTTTGAGAAAGCGCTTTGCGGGTTTGAATCAAATTTAAAGGTTTCGGCGCCTGACTATCAAATTGTAGCGGCCAATTACCGCGATGTGCTTGAATCAATGGGGGATGAGAGAGCGGTGGAAGTTCTTGATCAGAGACTTGTGAAAAATCGTTTGGGCTAGTTCCCGCTTGAAACTTTAGTGGGCCATTTCTGCTCTGTGAGCCAGCCGTGGATGACTTCGGGACTTCGAGTAAGATTGCCGATTACCCGATAGTTAGATCGTTGAAGGCTGAGGGCCTCTAGGCGGTTCTCATCGACTACGCAAAACGGGTGAGCTCCTGAGGAATGGATAAAGCGAATACCCCCGGTTTTTGGAATAACGACAAAAGCGACATGGTTGTCGAGGCCGACAATGTGGACGCCCGGGCCACGTTCTATAGCCTGGTCGACGAAGGTGTCGTAGTCCTGCCCGGCACGAATCGTCATCATTTTTTTTGATATGAAGGTTCCAATGATTTGTTGTGAAGGCTGCTGTGCGAGTCGGATACGCTCTACGCCAAATCCGGCATCGCGAAGAATGGTGGAAACAAAATATCCACAGGCTATCTTTCCTGATCCCGGAGTTTGGCAGATGCCATTGAAATCCCAAGGTGTTCCGAGCCAGCAGCTCATCATGGAAGGAAGTGTCTGTTCAAGAGTGTGTTGGCTTTCAGTGACTATATCTGAAATCTCTCGTGCAGTGCGGGCCCGCGAATATTTTTTAGAAAGATTGAGTCGTTTTTCCGCAAGCTCGGAAATTAGCTTCTGGTAGCGCTTTGGATCAGGTTTGGGTGTTTCCTTGGAAAGAATCTGCTTGGCGATCTTTTGCTGATAAAACTTAATAAGGAAATCACGGTAATTCCACCCTGCGTAGGCGCTGCCTGCGAGAATAAGGAGAATGAAAAGCCGTCGCAGTTTTTTCATCAGAGGCTTAAGATCTTAAGTTAAAGCCGAAGAGTTCACCACTCAAACTTTATGGAAAGGGTGGCATTACGGCCGGGCATATTTTGGCCAGATCCGTGAATGCGGTATGCTTCGTTGGTAAGGTTTTCGAGCGCGAAATTGAGCTGGAGAACTTCTGATGTTTGCCACCCAGCATAAAATGAAGCAACGACATAACTGGGAGTGCCACCGACCGGAATGCGCTGGGTATCGCTGGCGGCGAGTTTTGAAAGGTTATTCTGACGAGAGGCAGCTTGGATACGTCCCGAGATCCAATATTGGTCGGAAGAGTCGGTCCAACGGAGGTCTAGAGCGCCGTTGAGAGGGTTGAGGCGTCGAATAGGGTCAGCGACGCCACCTATTTTCTGCTCACCATTCTGCCATGAGGCGTGCGCGAGGAAGCGCCACTGGGGGTGGAGATTCCAGATGGCTTGACTTTCAAAACCATAGATGAATCCCTCAGATCCATTGGTAGTGGCGAGCCCCCCCATATCGTCCTCTATTCGAACGATACCGTTTTTGATAAATGTGTAGTATCCGGAGAGTTCTAGGGAGAGTTCAGAGTCGTTGAAGCGGGTGCCAAATTCAGTAGTGAGGTATTTCTCTGGGTCAACGTCGGGCGAACCATTTTCGTCGAGTCCGTTGAGGGAGAATTGTCGGCCGGTCAAATCGTCGAGGTTGGGGGCGCGGAATGCTTGGGAAGCTCCACCAAAAATCGTCCAGACGTCATCAAGTTCATACTGTCCACGGAGAGAGAGAGAGAGGTTGTTCCAGGAATCTTCACCGACTTGATCTACAATTGCCCCATCTGGGCGATAGCCGTCCCATTGGGTTTGGATATAGGTAAAACGTGCTCCGGTATCGTAAGTGAAGCGTTGAGCGATAGCGCCCGTGTAATTCGTAAAGATGCCGATGGATTCATAAGTTGAGTCATCGGCGATAGGTCGATTTGAGGGGCGGGGAGTGCTATTACGGAACCCTTGAGAATCGATCTGGTCGTGAAAGTAATCAGCGCCCCAAATAGTATCTCCTGTCCCAGCTTCTAGGCTTAAACCAAAGGTATCGATATCGAGGATACGAGTATCGGAACGGCCCGATTCTCTGACGCGAAATTCAGAATCCTGGGTGCGCTGGAAAGAGATGGTGGCTTGATAGCGGTCGATCCAGGAAGAGTTGCTATCGGTCTCTTCGAATCGGAGATAGGTGAGGGATCGTTCTTGATCGTAATCGCGGCTGAGGTCCGTGCCGGCGGTTGTGAAAGAGCTTCCTCGAGTCCAGCCTGGATTGTGGATGGTGTTGTGCCAGCGGGATATATCGTCTTGGTCGAGATTGAAGTGGGCAAGGGTGAGAGTCTGAGAAGGGGTAAAGGCATATTCGAATTTCAAGTCATGGCTATTTTGGGAGTAACCGGTGCCGCGCATCGTGCCGAGACCTGGGTCACGAATGTTACCAATGTCGCTCGTTGAGTATCCCAGCATGATGCCCCATTTTTTACCGACACCAAAACGCTGCTCGATGCGGCTAAGGTGGGATTCGGAATTTGTGTCGAAGCGGTAATAAGCAGCTCCACCAGAGAAGGGCCCATTTCCTTGCCGAAATTTAGAGGACTTAGAAAGGGTGTTTACGGTACCGCCAATGGCGTCTGAGCCATAGAGCACCGAGCCCTGCGATTTTATGAGTTCAAGGCGATCAATTGCTTGAGCGTCAAGGGTGTTCCAATACTGAACTGGGCCGTTACGCCAAGTCGAATTATTGAGTCGAATACCATCTTGGAGGAGAAGGTTTTGGCGTCCCGTGAAACCACGAATGTAAGGTGATCCATGACCGGTAGTGGTCTGTTGGACGAGAACGCCAGGAGTATTTAGAAAAGCTTGGGGTAGGGTGCGGGTGGCGTTTTCGAGTAGGTCTTCGGCCGTGAGGATGTCTAGGGTGTAGGGGACTTCTTTGGTTTCTTTCGTGGTCCGATTTGCTGTGACAACGATCTCGGGGAGGATTTCTTGGGCGATGACCGAGATTGGGAAGGTAAGAAGAAAAGCTCTCATGAAGACGGTCTGAAAACGTTCTTAGTAATGGGAATCTTAGACAAAAACCCGCGATGGCGATTCGCCTTGCGGGTTTTGTGAAAAGGTCGATTGGGAAAGGATTCTACTCCATAGCTTTTGCTTCTAAAGCGGCCGTATATTGACGCTCTTCCTCGTGGGAATGAATGCGGAGGTTAACCTTAACTCCCTCACGCTCGGCGGCGGCCTTGGCTAGGCTACGAATGGTGGAAGCAGTGAAACCTTGACGTCCGATCAAAGTCGCTACATCTGGTTGGCTGAGGACAAGTCGGAAATTCACTCTATTATCGCCCGATTGTCCGATGCGGAGTTCGGCTAGCTTCGGGTCTTTGATGAACTGGAGAGCGATGTATTGGATGAAATCCTTAAGTTGGGCGGTTATAGTTTCCATGACGTAAAGTTGTTGCGGAGTGTGGCGGGAGTAGGAGGGATTGAGAAGGAATATTTATGGGGAGAGAAATCAATCTATCGGATTTGGGATTTCCAGTGGATTTGAATCCTTAAAACAGGCGTGTTTTGAACTTGCGCAAGAATAGCAGGACGATTGAAACAGCAGGGTAGCCGAAGAAATCAACAACTATTTGAAGATTGCTCACGTGTTTTCGAGCCTATGGTGTCTCTCCGACGATAAAAAAACTTATGTTGAGAATAAAAGAAGGACGGGCGAAACGGGTGGTCAAAATTTCAAAGCAATTCCAGTGGTGAGGGTGGAATCTGTGGATTTTCTCGTTGCAGCAGGGGTGTTGTCTTTAGTCAAAGTCCACGCGATGCGCCAAGCAAGATTTGGAGTGATGTTTGTGTCGAGCTTTGCGCGGGAGGAGAAAATGTAATTCCGCCGGTCAGATGGGTCAAAAATCCCAGTGATGTGCTGACTGAAGTTGAGGTTTTCACTAATCTGCCAAGTGAAATTTTGAGCCGCCGTGAGTGAAAAGAAATCTTCGGTCAAACCACCAATTTTCTCCGATGTCATGCTAGGCCCAGCTTCTACGCTAAGCGTGATATCGTTCTGTTTAAGGAAGTAGTATCCGGCGGTTGCGCTCGGGGTGAATCGATAGGAAACGTCAGCGATGTCGTCGCGGACGTATCCGAGGCCCCCTCCTAGGAAGTAGGTTTCATTAAAAACTCTGTTGTGTTGGATACTAGTGCGGAGCGAGTCGGCGCTGGTGTCACCGCCGTTCTCGGAAAAACTGTAGGTGAGGGATAGGAAGGTCTCGTCGTCTTTTTTTCGGTATGCGCTATCGATTGAGGCTCCGAGAAAGAGGCTGTCAGAGTTTCCTTTGGCAAGAGAGTGATTAAGAGCGGCAGTAGTAGTCCAACCCATTTTGATCTCTCCCGTTTTTTTGTCTTTCGGCTTTAAGGTCATGCGATCCGGTTTGGTCGACTTCTTAAATCCTCCCAACGAGTAAGAGAGACCGGTCAGAAGAAGAATATCAGACTTATCTTGGCTAACGGCCGGAGTATTATCGTATTGATAGCGAAGAGCTGACCGAAGCGACCAATCTTCGGTTAGGAGGATTTGGATTCCTGCTTCAGCGATGAAGAGGGTATCGTCGAGGTCAGAGGCCTTTGGGGTCAAGATCGTGGACTGCCAGATCTTCAATTCCTTGTTGAATTTGTGTTCAAACGTTTGAGCTAGTCTGATTGAAAAATAATCGTCTCTCAATTTGTCTTGGTTTTCCCAGGTGTAACCGGGGCCGGTTTCGAGTGAGAGCTTTGTCTTATCGTTTTTTAAAAAGTAGTAGCCAAGTGTGACTCCAGTATCAAAACGGTAGTCAAGGTCGGCGATTTCGTTGTTAAGAAAGGAGCCGAAGGTTCCAATGAACCATTGATTGCCAATGAGGTGATTGTATTGGCTAAAAATTCGGAGGCTGTTGGTGGTAGCGTTCCCACTGTTTTCCGAGTAGAAAAAATCGGCGCCAAGGTGCCCTTCGTTTTGGTCTTTTTTATAGGTGGCGAGTGCCTGAAGTCCGTAGTTATTGCTATTAGCATTTCCTTGAGCGAGTCCAATGCTAGCCGCTCCGGTGATTTCCCAAAGTGGGTCCTTTTTTATCTCTGTCACGGTCAGCGCACTCAAGTAGTCACCGGGTGAATATGTCTCTGATGCTGGAAGAGGGAGTAGCAAAAAAATTGAGAGACGTAATTGTAAGAGAGTGGTCTTCATTGATTTAGATGGGTAGCGCGCTTTCCCTAGTGGGCCGAAACCAGATAAAGCCGTCGTAGTCGAGGTGATCCGTTTTCACCGAAAATACTGCCTTGTGAAAAGCTAGTAACGGAAAAGTTTTTTTAGAACCGCAGACTATTTGAGGCCAAAAAAAGCGGCAACATTGTGGGCGCGCTTTAGATGGGTCTCTGTTTCTCATTCTAGCGTTTCTTTTTGCCACCGCCTCCGAGGAGATCTTCAAGGCCGCCCATGTCATTCATGTTGGGCATTCCTCCACCTTTTCCTCCCATAAGCCCTCCGAGGCCACCTAGTCCGCCAGCTCCAGCGTCACCCATGCCACCTAGTTGTTTCATCATATCCTTCATTTTTCCTTTCGACTTCATCATTTTTTGCATCTGGCCGAACTGCTTTAAGAGCTGGTTGACTTGCAAAATGGTGGTGCCGGATCCTTTGGCAATACGCTTACGGTGGGGCGCTTTGATAAAGATAGGGCGAGAGCGTTCACGCTTAGTCATTGAGAGAACAATGGCTTCCATTTGCTTGATGCGCTTGTCGTCAAGGGCGCCGGTGGGAAGTTGTTTTTTAATCTGCCGGAAGCCAGGAAGCATTCCGAGGATGCCATCGAGGGGGCCGAGGCTCTGAATCATTTTCATCTGCTCGAGGAAGTCGTTGAAGTCGAATTTCCCGGACTGCATCCGTTTGGCGGCGGACATCGCTTTCTTCTCGTCAATCTTCTCTGAGACCTGCTCAACCATTGTGACCACATCACCCATCCCGAGGATTCGGTCGGCCATACGGTTGGGGTGGAACTCGGCGAGGTTCTCCATCTTTTCGCCTTCTCCAATGTATTTGATGGGTTTGCCGGTGACGGCGCGCATGGAAAGGGCGGCGCCGCCTCGGGCGTCACCATCTAATTTTGTTAGAATGAGACCAGTAATCCCGATCTCCCGATCGAATGTCTGAGCGACGGAAACAGCTTGCTGACCGGTTGCGGAGTCAGCAACTAGGAGTGTTTCACCGGGGGAAAGAAACTTGTGAAGAGCCTTGAGCTCATCGAGCAGATTGGTGTCTAACTCTTGGCGGCCGGCGGTGTCAAAAATAACGACAGTGCCATTTTGTTCCTTAGTCCATTTGATAGCGCGCTTGGCTGTCTTGACGAGATTGGTTTCGCCTGGATCGGGAGTAAATACGGGAACATCGACTTGTTCGGCAAGCTTCGCGAGTTGGTCGATGGCTGCGGGACGATAAAGATCAAGTGCAACAAGGAGCGGGCGCCGGCCTTCTTTTTTGAGGCGAAGTGCTAGCTTGGCGGCTGTCGTAGTTTTTCCAGCGCCGTTAAGACCGCAAAGAAGGACGTATCCGGGAGGGTTAAGATTGATGGGGGCTTGATCGCCGCCAAGGAGTTCGGTGAGTTCGTCCTGGAAGATCTTAACGATCTGTTCACCCGGTTTGATCGATTTCAGGACGTCTGCGCCTTGGGCTTTTTCCTTAACGCTAGCGATGAAATCTTTGACGACTCCGAGCTCTACGTCGGCTTCTAGGAGGGCGAGACGAACATCCCGGAGGGAGTCGGCAATGTTCTTTTCGGAGATTTTTCCGACACCCCGGAGGTTCCGGAAGGTTTTGTCGAGGTTGTCAGCGAGGTTTGAAAACATGGGGGCACCATAGTTAGTGGGACAGGGACTGCAATACTAAGGCTGAAGGAATCAGAAACTTTAATTTGTATGGCGTAAATGAGGGGGCTTGCGAAATCCATGCGGATCGGTAGGCTTTCACAGCTATGAAGATTTTTACTTTTTTTGCTTTGATGATCAGTCCGCTTGCAGCCGAGGTTTATGAATTACGAACTTACTACGCAAACGAGGGAAAAATGGACGGCCTATTGGCCAGGTTCCGTAATCATACGACAGCGATTTTTGAAAGCCATGGGATGAAAAATATCGGATATTGGCTGACTGAAGGGGAGGATCCAAAGTTAGTCTATCT
>DCQM01000226.1 GCA_002323895.1 Akkermansiaceae bacterium UBA1518 | reverse complement strand
AAAATGAAACGATTTCGCGAGGCAGAATCTCGCCATCCCAATCTAAGCCATTGAAGTAATCGTCCGGTTGCGGAAGACCTCTGGCTGTTTCGATGAGTTGTTTGACCTCGAGCATCTTTTTATGATCCTGCCGCATCGCCATCAAGAAACCAGCCGACATTTTTGTGATTTTGTAAAAAGCTTGCGGGGACGTCCGGTCCAACTTCCCCAGAGATGGCAAGATGAACGATTTCTTTCTTTGATGCGCCACGAGCCATCAAAACTATCCGCTTTGCCTCCAAAATCGAAGCCACCCCCATTGTAATGGCATGAGTTGGGACATTTTCTTCGCCCCCAAAGCTTGGAGCAGCATCGATGATGGTCTTACGTGCCAGGGTCACACGGCGGGTCCGGCTATCCAGCGCACTCCCCTTTTCGTTAAATCCGATATGACCTTCGCCTCCAATCCCGAGAAGCTGCCAATCAATTCCACCCGCCGCCTGAATCGCCGCCTCATATTCAGTGGCCGCTCGGTCTGGATCGTCCGAAAGCGAGGGCGGAACTGAGACGTTTTCCGGATCCACATCGACATGATCAAAAAGATTTTCCCACATCTCGCACCAATAGCTCCGTTCATGGTCACGACCCAAACCCTCATATTCATCAAGGTTAAAGCTGATCACGTTGGCGAACGAAAGTCCTTCCTCCCGGTGCCGACGAATCAATTCCGCATAGAGTGGAAGCGGCGTGCTACCCGTCGCAAGCCCCAGAACGGCGAACTTCCCAGCCTCTGCTCGACTCTGAATCAGCGCTTCAACCTCATCGGCCAAAGCACCACAAAGCTCGTCGACCTCACCCACCTGCGCTTCTTGCGAACCAATTTGAATTTTTTTCACGTAAATCGAAATAGCTTGTTGGGGCTATACGTAACCACTTTCGACTATTGATCAAGCTTCTCTTTTACGCAGCAAGATTGAACAAAAGCAACGACCTTCTCGTTAGACAATAAACCCGCACTTTAGAAAATCCATGGACCAAAATCGACGAACTATCCTGAAAACCGGCACCGCCGCAGGCCTCGCAGCCTCTCTTCCCGGAATCATCAAGGCGCAAAACTCGCCAGACCAAATTAAAATCGGAGTGATCGGCTGTGGTGGTCGCGGCAGTGGCGCTCTCGGCCAAGCCATGAGCGCCGATCCCAATGTGGTGCTCTGGGCAATCGGTGACGCCTTCGAAGGCGGGGTGAAGAATGCCCTCGGAGTCGGTGGCCGCTTTAATGAGCGCATGCAAGCAACCAAAGAGCGACAGTTCATCGGATTGGATGCTTATAAAGGTGTGATGTCATCCGGCATCGACGTCGTCCTCCTTTGCACCCCCCCCCACTTCCGCCCCCAACACCTTCGCGCCGCTGTCGAAGCCGGAATTCACGCTTTCGTAGAAAAGCCCATGGCGATCGACATGCCAGGCATCAAGTCAGTCATCGAGTCCGCTCAGATGGCTAAAAAGAAAGGCACGGCCATCCAACATGGATACTGCTGGCGATATTCTCCGGCCAACCGCGAGCTCTTCAAACAAATTCACTCCGGTGACCTCGGCCGCGTGGTTTCTATCTACGGAACCTACTTAGCTAGCCCGGTTGCCCCACTTTCCAACGCCACCAAGAAGCCGGAAGGCATGGGCGATGTGGAATTCCAAACCCGTTACTGGCAGAACTTTGAGTGGCTCAATGGCAGCCCCCTCGTTGAGCAATGCATCCACATCGTAGATAAAGTCGCTTGGACCATGAACGACGAAGCTCCCATCGCCGCGATCGCCAATGGAGGTCGCGCTCACCGAGAAGATCAATCTAATATCTACGACCACTACGACGTCACTTACGAATATGCCGGCGGGGTTTATGCCCACGTAAAGCAACGTCAAATGATGAACACCCATGGAGAAAACATCCACCGTGTGATCTGTGAAAATGGGACAGCCGTGGGGCCTTGGAACGTCTTCACCCTCGATAAAGAGGGCAAGAAAAACTGGCGCTTCCGCAAAGAGAAAGGCAAGGAGAATAATATGTACCAGGTTTGCCACAACGAGTTCTTCGCCGCTCTGCGCGCTGGGAAGATCGTTAACACCGGCGAACAAATGGCCAAGTCCACCGCTCTAGGGCTTCTGGGTCGCGAAGCCGCTCACACCGGCAAGCGAATCACTTGGGAGGACTACTGGAAAAGCGAGGAAGATCAGGCTCCGGATGACATCAAATTCACTGACTCCTTCCCTGTTGCCCCTGTTCCACAACCTGGTCGCGAGCGCAAGCAGACCAAGCCATCCCGAGCATAACCCACCCGGAACTCCTAACTTTCCAAGCGTGCACGGTCATCCGTGCGCGCTTTTTTCACCTTTATTCTTCCGTCATGCAGAATTGTCAGCCTATCCCGCAATTGTTACCGTTTTTCTCATGAAGTCACCTTTCCTCGCCTTTCTGGCGTCTGCTTTTATTCTCTCTGCCAGCGGCGAACTCATGCCCACTTCTGCTAAGATCTTCGGAAAAAAATACGCGAGCCTCGATAACCGCGCCACTTCCGACTGGTGGACACGCCAAGGAGCCGCGCGCAAGAACCGCAAACCCATGATCAACCTCGATGTTCCTCGCGATAAGGTCATCGGATTCGCCGTCTACACCCTCGAGGGAAGTTCGCTCAAGATGACAGCTCAACTTTTCCCGCTCAAACCAAACGAAACACAGGAAGTCCGCCTAGAAGTCAAAAAAGGCGACAGCTGGAAGGAGATCGCCAAACAAAAAATCATCTATCCTGGCTGGTCCGCTCACTTTCGCATCAACGGCTGGGACGGAACCAAGGACTATGCCTATCGACTCCGTCACGCCGAAAAAGCGACCTTCGAAGGTAAGATCCGCCGCGAGCCCACCGATAAGGAAACCATCGTTGTCGGGAACCTCTCCTGTAACTCATCCCGCACTACCGGACCTCGCCCTCTTATCATAAAGAATCTCATCGCGCAGGATCCCGACATTCTTTTCTTCGCGGGCGACCAAACTTACCACCACACCCAACACACCTCTGGCTGGCTTGAGTTTGGCATGCAGTTCCGTGATATTATGCGGGACCGTCCAACCATTACGATCCCTGATGATCATGACATCGGCCAAGCCAACCTATGGGGTGAGGGCGGTATCCAAGCCACTAATGCGGCCGGACCAAGCGGTGGATATTTCTACGCACCCGAATACGTCAACATGGTCCAGCGTCAACAAACTTGGCATCTCCCCGACCCTGTTGACCCAAAGCCCATCGAACGTAATATCGGCGTCTACTTTACAGACCTCACCTACGCTGGCATTTCTTTTGCGATCCTTGAAGACCGCAAGTTTAAAACTGGTCCAGAAGGAACGATCCCAAAAATGGGACCTCGCCCCGACCATATCAACGATCCCAAGTACGACCGTAAAGCCGTCGATGTCAAAGGGCTCAAACTCCTCGGTGACCGCCAGCTGAAATTCCTCAATAGCTGGTCACAAGATTGGACCGGAGCCGAGCAAAAAGTCGTCCTCAGCCAAACCGCTTTTTGCGGTGCCGTTCACATTCACGGTTCGCCAACCAATCGACTGCTTGCCGACCTCGATTCCAACGCTTGGCCCCAAACTGGTCGCAACAATGCCCTTCGCGAAATCCGCCGAGCTAACGCCACCCATCTTTGTGGAGACCAACACCTTGCCGTATCTGTTCGCCATGGAATTGACACTTTTGACGACGGGCCTTTTGCCTTCACCTCCCCCGCCCTTGTCAACACCATTTACGGTCGTTGGTGGCATCCTGCCGATGCTAAGGCCGGGCCAAACCCAGTTCCCAATTCCCCGCTTCCTTGGACCGGAAATTATCTCGATGGACTCGGCAACAAAATAACGATGCTTGCTTACGCTAATCCAATTAACCGCAGCAACGAGAAACAACGTGCTGATGGATATGGCCTCGCCCGGTTTAACAAAAGAACCGATCAGGTTACCTTCGAGTGCTATAAGCGTTTCACCGACATCACTAAAGATAAGGATTCCCAATTTGCGGGCTGGCCTCTCACTTTCAATTTTAACGATAACGATGGCCGCAAAGCCACCGGTCATCTTGAATACAAGGTCGACCTTAAGCACCCTGTCGTGCAAATCATCAACGAAAGAACTAAGGAAATTCTCTACACAAAGCGGGTGAAAAATTCCAAGGGGAAACTCCCTATCTACTCCGCCGATCCACACACCATTAAGGTGGGTAAGGACAAGCCTGTTCGCGTTCTGAAAACAGGTCTCACTGCCAAAAAATGATGCGAACCCATGGCCTCAATCACAGAGAAGATTAAGGGGGCGTAAAAATTAAAGATCACGTTTGAGAGCTGACCGGTCACTCTTCAGTATCTGGAGTATCGTCACTCCCAACTTCATCCAATGCCGCGTCGAATGCCTTACCAGTAACTTTGATGGATTTAGTTGCAGACTTTCCGACAACTTTTACCGGGATTGTGACAAGTGAGTAGGACGTCAACCCTGCCAAGATTAAAAAAGCCATCGTCCCTTACGCCATCCTGTCGACACTATGGATTTTCCTAGCTTTTGCTTAAGGAGCTAATTCCGTAGGTGCTTTCTTCTTAGCTGAGGAAAAACTTAAATCTCGCCGAGATGACGAGACGAAGAAGTGACAAGAATCTTGATCGCCGACCTCATCTTCTCAGCGTCTTAAATTGAGAACTCAATTCCTTAAAGCCTTATGAGGCACCTTGTCGAGAGCACCACCCGCGGCCTTACAAAAAGGCTTTACTCCCCATCACTGTATCCATAAATGCAGTTTTTTTGACATTTCAGTTGCGTCGCAGCGCTTTAAAATGCATTTTTTACAGCACATGAAAGCACTCATCATTATTTCCGGGGCCGCGATTCTTTTCTGCTCTTGTTCATCGTCCTTTTCTTCCCCTGAAGCAATGGCTCCGAATGCCGATTATTCCAAACGCCAGATTCAACGGTCCGGAACCATTAACATGAAATCCCGGTCTCTCGAATCCAGCTCCGAAAAGTCAATCGCACTTATCGCCCATCACCAAGCCATTATCACCTCCTCTAGCCTGACCGACGATCGCTACAAAGCGAGCATTCGAGTCCCTTCAAACAGCCTCTCCTCACTCATGCAGTCACTTGAGTCAGTTGGCAAAATTACCTCGTCTCACGTCAGCATGGATGATGTCACCGCCGCTTACCTAGACCTTGAAGCGACCTTAAAAAATAAGCGTGCCCTTCGCGACCGCCTCCGTGCTCTCCTTTCACAAGCCACCAAAGTAGAAGACATTCTAAAAATCGAAAAAGAACTTAGCCGAGTTCAGACTGATCTCGATCAAACGGATGCCCGAATGAAATCGATGCGCTCAAAGGTCGCCAAGTCCACACTCAATCTCTCGATCATACGACAACGCATTCCTGGACCACTCGGAATCTTCTCAAAAAGTGGCGGATGGATTTTTGATAAATTGAATTACCTTAACTAAGTTAGGGGAAGAAACATATCGTTCTGTGCCTCATGCCTCGAACTCCACTTCGCCCCATCGCAAGGGCAAGTGCATATTCACCGCCCCTTGCGGGCTCCAGACCCAATTATTTTCAGGATGTTCCTGCTCCTCGGGATTCAAGCTTTCAGCTAATGGCGTTCCATGTGGAGGGATCCGAACATACTTTCCGGCAACTACTTCGTGCTGCCATTGCACGCGCGAAAAATTAACTTTCCAGATATCCCCCGGCCGCGGAGGCATCCCATCTTTATGATATTTGGCTAGATCCTTCCAAGGGAAAGCGACCTCGACCGACCACCCTTCATCCTCATCAGTCGGATTATTCAATGAACCCCGTACTTTTACCGCAGATTTTAAGCCATCAAGATTACACCCCAAAATGGGAACTCCACCCTCACCATAGGGCTTTGGTAGGCTTAACTCCCAAATCGTTCCAAGGGCATTAATCTCAAATTCGTAATAATTGAGGCCATCACCATCGGGATCGATAAAGACTTCAAAATCATTATCTTCAAACATGACCTCGTTCTTTTTTGTGATGGTTCCCCAGACATGAGGCTCCTCGAGCTGTGCCCCCACGTAAAAGTAGTCGTCATCCCAAGCCATCTTGACGCGGGTTTGAAAGTAAGGTCGAAGTGCTTCCTGCCCCGTAATATCGACAAAGTCATCGGTCCACGGCAGTTCCTGCCATGCAGGATCCTCTAGCGAACCATCAATCTTGATTGGCCCCTCCACCCTGCGACACTGGTAACGTCTTGGCTTCATTTCAATTGATCCCAGTATAAGTCTATGGTCTTTCCCGTTGGCACCTTGACCGATCGCGTCTCCCCATCAAGAGTCACCCTAAGCAGTTCCCCGACCTTAATCTGGAGCTCCGCCATGTCGTTCAGATCCGCCGTGCCGGCTTTCGTTTTAACCACCTCATTTAAAACCGCTACAACGCGTTTCCCACCCTTCCGATCCCACATCCGAAAATAAACCAAGCCTTTGGACGTCTTCTGTTTTTTCACATAGCGAGAAGTCACATTCACTCCGGAAACCTCTTTGTTCCTAACATCCCAAACCATTGGAAAATTTGATCCCGTCTTCTTCCACGACGTAGCCCAAATCGCATGCTGCCATTGATCCTCGATTGCCTTGGAAGCATCACCTGTGAACCACCCCCGATTAAATCCTTTAGCGTCGTACTCATCAGCTCCCGTAAAATACCAGGTCCCATCATCATAAATCTCAACCCAAGTATGGTTGCCTCGCTTGTTAAACCACAAAGCAGTCCCTACAATTCGCGCAGGAATACCAACAGACCTACAAGCATCTACCAGAATAATTGATAGCCCAGTACAAGTCGCTTTTCCCAACTTGATCGATTCCGCCGGACTCTGGTTTGGAGCCTTACGCCCTGTATTATAGTGGACCTTGATTAGATTAAAAATCCCTTTGTTGATCGCTTGCGCAGCCTCGGTTGGCGTCTTGGCACCTTTTACCAAATCCTTGCACTTAGGATAAAAAAACGCCCGCCAATCTTCACGCGTTTCGTCGAGCGAAGCGTAGGGAAGAACGTCATTCAAAAATATCCCATCTGGAACTTTCTTCGCCCAAGAAAATTCCTTCTTGGCCTTCAAGGCAAGGTCCAGATTCGTCATCAAAAAATCCCGGCCCAAATTTTCCCGATCCCTCTTGGGCATTCCCTCCACCAAAAAACGTGCCGCCTTTTCTCCAAACTCACCATGCTTTTTCTCAGCCGCCTCAACAAACTTCTCCACCTCTCCACCCCACGCCCAACAGGCCAGAAGATAAGAGAAAATCACCAGCTTTTTATTCATGCCCAGATGCTAATACATAACGACCTGGCATGCCAAAGCAAACGGAGCAGATTCCGCACCCTAATTCTAACACCCTTCGACCTAAAAACTCGCCCAGCCCACACACCGACGTCGACGCTCCGATCGATAATATTCGCCAATTGGAGGTCTTAAAGTAGCGAGAACAGCACCTTAGAATTTAACAAAACTAGCTAAATCAACCCAAACAAGAGGGGTTCTTTACCCAGCGCAAAGTCCAAACACACCCGATACATCTATTTCGCACTCAAAAAATCCCCCTAAAAAAGCTCAATCAATCCTCGCTATTGCAAATAATCCAGCCAGTCTCGCGTTGTGAAGTCCGAGCGGAATCTCCGTTCTTACTTCATTTTTTAATTCAAAGACTATGAAACTGTACCTCGGCAATCTGCCTTTCGCTGCTTCGGATGACGACATCAAAGAAGCATTCTCCGCTTACGGAACTATCGAAGACCTCTTCATTCCTCTTGATCGCGAAACAAACCGCCCACGCGGATTCGCCTTCATCACTCTTGCCGACGACGACCTTGCTCGGAAAGCTATCGAAGAAATGGATGGAGCCGACCTTATGGGTCGTAATCTCCGCGTCAACGAAGCCGAAGAGCGTCGCCCACAACAAAACCGCGGTGGCGGTGGCGGTGGCGGCGGTGGCTACGGTGGAGATCGTCGTGGTGGCGGCGGTGGCCGTGATCGCCGTGGTGGTGGTGGCCGTGATCGCCGTGGCGGTGGTCGTGACAACGAAGGAGGTTGGTAAACACCTCTTCTTATTAGATTTTAAAAAGGCCCGCCATTTCTGGTGGGCCTTTTTTTGTACTCAAATGAAATTCACGGCGGGCAGCCTAGAAACAGTCGCAGATAGCTCGAAGTCCGGGCAGCGAGTTTCAAGGAGATACGATGCCTCATCATAATGATGACATCAGATCGTCCAGCGCCTTCTGAATTCGCTTTGCGCTCACCTTCCCCATATGAGGCACTCCGGGTGCAAATAATTGCAAGCGCCACTCCTCGAGCATCCAACCAATCTCCCAGATCCGGACCGCTTCAGGATATTCATTCCAAAGAATCATCCACTCATCCCACAAAGGTAAAAATTGATTCTGCTTTTCCTCATCACGAATCAAGGGCTGCGTTTCCAGCCGGCTGATCCGATCCTCCATCCCAAAGAAATACCGCTGATATCTCTGCATCCGGTTGTAACCAGCCAACCAACCAAAGCCAGGTCGTAACAACCATTCCCGCTGCTCTTCCAATTGCGTTACCACTTCACCAAGGTGCCGATCTTTTCGATTCTCATCCATCCACTCCCGCACCCGACCATCAGCTTCAGCCATTCCTTCAACCGCGCCTGCAACCTTCTCAGCAGAAGCAAACCATTCTCCCCGCCCGATGGCTGAAGATTCCCCAAACTCTTCCTCGGTCCGTGCAATTTTCTTCATCCCCCCTTCCGCCGAAACACGTATGAAATCCTCTAAAGTTTCCTTCGGTAATAAAGACAGCATGAAACGCCCCGCCATCTTCAATGGAAAATTTTTGCGCACATACCGGCGATGCTCAGCATGCTCGATAAGAAACAATCTTACCACCCCGGCACGATG
>DCQM01000215.1 GCA_002323895.1 Akkermansiaceae bacterium UBA1518 | reverse complement strand
CGACTACTCAAAGTGGGAGAAGTTTAATGGTGAGTTTGGACATCTTTATTACAAAACTCCCTACTCTCATTACAAAATACGGGGGACCTACCGCTTCATCGGGCAGCAAGTTAACGGTGGTCCTGGATGGGCCAACCGAAACAACGGCTTTATGCTTCATTGTCAGGACCCGAAAACGATCAATAAGAATCAGGATTTCCCGAACTCAATTGAGGTCCAATTACTCGGAGGTTCCGGCAAAGGGGACCGTGGAACACTCAATATCTGTACACCCGGCACCCACCTTCATTGGAACGGTAAGTTGACAAAGGCGCACGTTATCAACACCAAGGGACCCACTTTCCATGGCGACCAATGGGTGACCGTTGAAATCGAAGTTCGAGGTGATCAGTTTAAACACATCGCTGAAGGTAAGGTGGTCTGCAAATACGAAAAGACCCAACTGAACGACGGGTCACCTCTCACCAGCGGCTATATTTCCATTCAGGCGGAGACTGCACCCATTCAGTTCAAATCAATCGAATTGATGGTTTTGAAAGAAAAAGCCAATGGATTGACAGAGTGATCTGGTCGATACCAACCGCAAAGCTTCCCGGGCTTTTGCGCCCGCGCAACCCATAGCCCGATTCGTGGATTTCCGATATAAAAGGTTTATTTTCGACATTCTAAAGTGAATTACACCCAGATGGAGTCAGGCCTCTCTAAAGCCAACAAAAACCTCACTACCGAAGAAATCGATTTTCCTACATAACCCACTACGAGATAGGAAAAGCGGCCTTTTAAAAGACATGCAAACGAATACAGCGTAAAAATCACCAAAAAAGAAACTTCTCCTGCCAAAGCTCCGTTATCTAACTGCACTCTTTACCCATGAAGCGATTATTACCCCTTCTCATCACAGCCCCCCTTCTCGCTGAACCCGGCGATACCGTTTACCAAAAAGGATTTCTTTCCATTGAAGAAGCTCAGAAATCCATCGAACTCCAAGACGGCTACGCTCTTGACCTCGTTCTCAGTAACCCGGATATCCATGAACCTGTCGCAATGGCCTGGGACGGAAACGGTGCCCTTTACGTCGTCGAAATGCGCACCTACATGCAGGATGCGGACGCGTCCGGCGAGCAAACACCTAAATCCCGAATTTCCCGCCACGAGGACACTACCGGCGATGGAATCTACGACAAACACTCCATCTTCATCGACAACCTCCTGCTGCCCCGGGCTGTTCTGCCGCTTGATGATCGCATCATGGTTCATATCACCAACACCCTCGACCTCTGGACCTATCGGGATACCGATAATGATGGCGTCGCCGATGAAAAAATCAAAGTGCACGAAGGGGGACGACGCGGTGGCAACATGGAACACCAACCCTCTGGCCTAATTTGGAACCTAGATAACTGGATCTACCTCACTTACGAAAACAAGCGATACCGTTTTACTGACGGAAAACTTGAAGTGGAGCAAATCCCCCGAGGTGGTGGTCAGTGGGGCATCGGCATGGATGACGCGGGGCGCAACTACTATTCCGCCGCCGGTGGAGAGAAGCCTGCCTTCTACTTCCAGCAACCCATCGCCTACGGCGCCCTCGATCTGCCCGGCCAAGAAGCAAACGGCTTCCGAGAAGTTTTCCCCATCGCCGACGTGCCAGACGTGCAGGGCGGAAGGCGCCGAGTCAGCAAGAGGGGAGGCCTTAATAACTTCACCGGATGTGCCGGACAAGGAATCTACCGGGGTGACCGCCTCCCTGCTGACCTTAAAGGCGACCTCATTATTCCCGAGCCAGTGGGTAGACTCATCCGCCGTGCCAAAGTGACTCGCAAAGACGGCCGTACTGTTCTCACGAATGCTTATCCCGGAACTGAATTCATTCGGACCCGTGACATTAACTTTCGCCCACTCTGGGCCACAACCTCTCCCGATGGTGCGATGATGGTCATCGACATGCATCGGGGTATTATACAGCAAGGGAATTGGACCCGTCCGGGTTCTTATCTTCGCGGTGTAATCGACAAGTGGGGTATCCACAAAAACGTTCAACAAGGACGCATCTACCGCCTAACCCACGATACCTTTCGCCCGGATAAGAAACCGCGTATGCTTGACGAGACAACGAAAGAACTTGTGGCCCACCTCTCCCACCCCAATGGCTGGTGGCGTGACACCGCACAGAAGCTTATTATCCTAAGAAAAAACCGTGACTCTGTCATCCCTCTTCTTGAGAGACATGTTCAGGAAAACAAAAGCGAGCTCGGCCGCCTTCACGCCTTGTGGACTCTTGAGGGAATGGGTAAGGCTACCGCTCAACTCGTCGCTGCTGCTATGGCTGATTCAAGTTCACTCGTCCGCACCAATGCGGTCCGCGTAGCCGAGCCTTCCCTGGCAAGTGAAAACCCCGCTGTCATTGCAGCCTTGACCGGGTCGGCCCATTTAAATGGAGACCCAGAAATGTTTCTTCAGGCTATCAACTCCATTCGCTTTTCCGGCACTGAGAATGAGGCCCTACTTTCTCTTTGCGATTCTTTGATTGGGAGTAATTCAGATAACCCCGTCATCGGCAGTCTCAAGCAAATGCGCCGCGACAACCAATCTGAACGGGAAAAAAGACGTGCCAACGCCCAGCGTAGCGTTCGTTTAGCCAAATCTATGGAAAAGGGTAAGGTTATCTATCAACAATTGTGTTTCTCTTGCCATGGATCCGATGGCAAAGGAGCTCCGATGCCCGGCCAAACTGGACATAAACTCGCCCCATCTTTCGTCAGAAATCCCCGTCTCATGAGCGATGACGACACCGCCGTCCTGACTCTCCTACATGGACTCACCGGCGATATTGATGGAAAAAAATACGAAGGACTCATGGTCTCCATGGCTACTAATGACGACGATTGGATTGCCGATATTACCACCTACATTCGTAATTCATTTGGGAATAAAGCCGAACCTACTCGCGCCAGCCAGGTGAGAAAGCTCCGCGATAAATTTAAGAGCCGCAAGGAACCCTGGACTCAAGCTGAACTGGAAAAAATTTACCCTCCTGTTCTCGCGAACCAAAAGCTTTGGAAGCTCACCGCCAGCCACGGACAGAGCGAGCTGAAGGGCTGTGTTGACGACAATATGTCCTCCCGGTTCACCACGGGAAAGATCCAAAGCCCCGGAATGTGGGTTCAGGTCGAACTTCCTGAAATCTCAGAGCTCACCCAGATCACCTTAGATGCAGGGACCTCAACGGGTGACTACCCGCGAGGCTATGAAGTTGTCGCCTCTGTTGATGGTAAAAAGTGGAGCAAGCCTATCGCTCGCGGTGATGGCAAAAATGCTATTACCAAAATCAAATTTCCCGCCACTAAGGCAAAATTTCTAAAAATCACTCAAACTAAGAGGCATTCTGGACTCTATTGGTCTATTCATGAAATGAGTCTTAATGGCAAAGAGTTGGCTGGAAAATAAGGATCGTCAGGACATCGATTTGATTCCAAAAAATAAGAAATCCAGAGTGCCGCTCTACCTCCTAGCGCGGCACTTTCATTTCCACTATCGGCAAAGATTTAGTTCAAACCGGATCATCTTTCGCTCGCCTAGCAGAATTTCTCCTTCCCGCTCAAAGCCGAACTTTTCATAGATCCGGCAAAGCTTCTCCCTTGAAGCCTCACAATCCAGCCTCAAATAATTCCTCCCAAGTTCCGCTCCTTTCATTGCGGCCCAATTCAACATGCGATCAGCTAATCCCTGCCCCGCAAATCGCCGGGAAACAGTAAGCTTGTGAACATAGACCGCTTCATCCTTCGGGAAACCGGGCCAATAGAGCTCATCTTCCATCTGAAATTTCAGAACTCCTGCTACCTTCCCTCCAAGAATACAGATCCAGAAATTCCCACCCTCGACTTGGGGAAGCAGACCATTTTCAGAAAAATTCTCAGGATCCCAGAGCGACATTCCTTTCTTACGTAACCAATAAGCAGCTTCAATAAGAACCGTTGAAACCGCTGAAAAATCACTAACACCAGCGCGTCGAATCTCTAAATTTTCCATTTACCGCGATAGTTTCTGCCAAGCCATTCCAAAGGGTGCTTAGAGCCCTTGGCAAAAGTGTTGTTCTTCGGATCCCAATCGATGTCGGTGTGATGATGATAGGCTAGATTCATTAGGTGGGCCACATTGATAGATCGAGATCCAATTACCGCATTCGTGATAGGCTGTTTCCGGGATTTGATACAATTAAGAAAGTCTCGGACATGCCCTGGTGACTCATCAAGTTTCACCTTGGCATCCTTCAAGTATCTTTTCTCCGCTTTATCCAGCTCTTTCCCAAGATTCCCACCTCGCTTAAGATAGTTAGCAACTTCTTTCCCCTCAACTTTGAGCGCAAACCGCCCCCGGGTGACCTGGATCTCACCATCGGAACCAACAAGGTGGACTCCAATTCCCTGGCCATGGGTAATTCTAATATCGCCATAGACAACCGAGGCCCCTTTTTCATCCCCTTGCTTTGCCGGAGGCTTGGCAGCTGTCGGTCCCGACTCATCTTTTCCAAGAGCCCATTGCACAATATCAAGATGATGAGCACCCCAATCCGTGATCATCCCGCCGCCGTACTCGGTATACATCCGCCACATTGGGAAATTTTTGTGAACTCCCCGTGGAGCGAGAATCGAATTATAAGGGCGTTTGGGCGCCGGCCCGAGCCACATGTCCCAATCCAAGCCCGGCTCGGCTTTTTCTTCCGGCAAATCACAGGCCTTACCCGGTCCGCCGAAATTCACAAAACCATGATCAATCTTTCCAATCACACCGTTACGGGCCAATTCGCAAGCCACCCGAAACTCGCGGGACGATCGTTGTTGTGATCCTGTCTGAACAATGCACCCGCTCTTCTTCACCGCATCCATAAGCAGAACCGACTCGCGAATATTATGAGTCAATGGCTTCTCGGCATAGACGTCCTTCCCATTCTCTATTGCTGATAGAATCTGAATGGTATGCCAATGATCTGGCGTCACGATTACAACGACATCAATTGACGGATCTTCCGTAATCTTTCGGAAATCATTGAACGCCTTGCAATCGGTATTGCTATATATGGCGTCAACCTTTCCCTTAGCATCCTCTCTTCGATTAGTATCAACATCACAAACCGCCACAACTTTCACCTCCGATTGCCTAAAGAACTCATTGAGCAAGCTCTGCGATCGTTTGCCCATCCCAATAAATCCAACATTAACCTTGGAGTTCGCTTTTTTAGCAAAAAGGTTTGGAGGTAAAATTAAGGGAGCCCCCGCAAGAGCTGATTTTTTCAGGAGATTTCGACGATTCATAACGTATTGGAAACCTACCGGTGTAACTTTCCTTCTCTTTCGTCATTTTACTATGAAATCCCTTATCCTTATTGCCCCCCTTGTCCTCATTACAGCTCTCATCGGCCTAAGTCAGAAATCAGAGCCCCGGAAGATTGTCCCTGTTTCAGAGGAACTTCGCGAGGCTTTCAACCTGAAGCCTTTCTATAAAAAAGCCCTCATTATCGAATCTTTCCCCATCCTTTCCTCTGAGAAAGTTCCTGACGCGGCTCTCTATGAAGCAGCGCATATTATTCAAACAATGCTCAAAAACCGACCCGATATCCTTCGCGAACTTGGAAAAAATAAGATTCGCTATTCGATCATGAGCATTGATGAGCGCACCTGCGACATTCCCGAACACTCTGACTTGACTCCGCCGGCATACTGGAACCGTCGGGCCCGTGGTCTTGGGGCGACTCCCCAACGACCTTCTGTTTCTTGTGGTGAAGAAAATCTCCTCGCAAATTCTGGCGATCCCTATTCCACCGAATCAATTTGCGTCCACGAATTTGCACATGCCATTCACGACACCGCGCTAAAAACTCTCGACCCAACTTTCGACGAACGTCTCCACGAACTTTACAAAACAGCAATGACCAAAGGACTTTGGGCCAAAAAATACGCCGCGACCAACCGTCACGAATACTGGGCCGAAGCTGTCCAATCTTGGTTCGGTACGAACCGTGAACCCGACCACGACCACAACCACGTGAACACAAGAGAGGAACTCATCGAATATGATCCTGCTATCGCCAAACTTTGTGCAGATGTTTTTGGGGACAACGATTGGGTTTACCAGAAACCTAATCATCCTAATCGTAAGAATGATCTACACTTAAAGAATATCGAGTCTTTAAATTTAAAACCTTTCAAATGGAGCGACGCAGAAACTAGGGCCTATAAAGCGCTCCCCCCAAACAATTAGAACGATCCCTCTTAATAGTTTTTTCGAATACCTCATTATCGACTCCAAGACGTCGACCGTTATTTTTGCAGTCAAAACCTTTCATTCCCAGATCTCTCTTTTGAATGGGACGTGGTTTACGAACC
>DCQM01000155.1:2235-8746 GCA_002323895.1 Akkermansiaceae bacterium UBA1518 | reverse complement strand
AGGTCTTCGTAAAAGCTGGCTTTCATTTTCTCAAGCATGGCCCGCTTCTCGGGATTTGCGTGAGCAAGGGATTCTTGTTCAATTCGCATTTCTTCGGCGAATGATTTTTCCATCGCTACGAGAGAGGTGAGGAATTCGCGTCCGGCACGTGAGTGTTCTATGCCATCCACTAGGGCGTTCTCGAGCCCCTTGTTACGAGTCACTGAGATGAGGTTACCCTCGGAGAGATTCTCCATGTAGCGGTCGTTGCTCGACTTGAAAGCGCTATGCTCGGAGTCGAAGGAAATTTCGTCACGATCGACCAAGGTGTCATAAGGCCCTGTCTTGGTGAAGAATTTGACCACCAGCGGAATCGTGTCGACTAACATGAAGAGGGCGGTGAGAATAATATAGGTATAAAAAGCGAATTTGCCGCCCTCAGCACCTTCTTCGAACAAATGGTGAAGGGCCAGAGTTTGTGTGAGGATATCACGCCGGGGCTCGTCTCGAATCGATTTCAGTCGGTTCCGTTCTTCAACACCGACAGCAGCTAATTCATCCTTAGCGAGTTGTTGTTCGGCAAGAAGTGAATCAATTTGCTCTTTGATGGTGACTCGAAGGGCATTTTGTTGGGTCACAAAGGCACTCGCCTGATCTTCTTCAACCTGCCTTTTGAGAGCCATAACACGTTTTTCTTCAGCCCGATTGGCAGCTTCGATTTCTGCGAGGCGAGTTTCAAAGACTCCAATGGCGCTCGCTTCGGCGGTACGGGCCTGAGTTTCGAGCATGGACTTCTCATCGCTGAGATGTTCGAGCTGACGGGCGAGTCGTTGCGAGTCGGTCCGCCGTGGCTCAAGCTGGTCGGCCTTGATGGATCTGGCTCGAGGTCCTTCACCTACCAAGCCCGAGCGCTGGCCATTGAGCTCGCGTTCATATTCCGTCTGCCAAAACGAGAGCTCAGTTTGTAATTTTGCATATTGGGGGGAAAGGCCGTCGTATTGTTCTTGAACGATCGCAAGCCGGTCAGTGAAGGGGGAGGTGGATTCGGCGATAGCGTCATCGAGTTCCTGTTGTTGCTCGGGGGTCAGGCCGGGAATAGCATCGCCCTTGGAATTGGGCTCTTGAATGATGAAGCGAGCTTGAAAACTTTCGGTCCACTTTTCGCGTTGATTGGCAATCGCCTGTTCCAGTTTCCCAATTTCGCCACGCACTCCAGACTTAGTCTCTCCGAACTGGGTTCGCACCTGTTCGATTTCCGTCGCGCGATCCTCTTCGATGACCGAGCTTACGGTATCGCTAAAGAGAAGGAGAACAAGAGGGTGGGCGATGGTGAGGCCCATGAGAATCGCTACCACGAGACGAAGAGCGAATTGTGATAACTTGCGTGGCCAGGAGAGGAAAGCGCGGTATCCAGAGACGAGAGCTCGGTCGATCGTCAAAATGATAAAAGCCCAGATAAAAGCCACTGGAAAAATAACGGCGGACTTGTCCGTGATCGTCGAAAGGGCGTATGCGCAGGCGATAAAGGCGAAGGCACAGGGAACAAGGACCGTAGCCCCAAAAGCGACGTATTTACGCTGTTCCCAGTTAGGGCATTGTTCGAGAGTTTCGGAGCCCGCGCCAGAAAGCCAGAAGAAGAAGTGTTTGATGGAATGAAGCATGGTAAGGACCGAGGCTAATTACCTACAGTTGAATGGGCTGCAGTTTATCATCCGTCGGGAGATTCAGGAGGAATGGGGAAAGGTTGGTTTGTTGGTGGCTAAAAAAAAGTCGCTAACATTTTCAGGGTGAGCCACCCTGCGAGATTTACAGATAAAGTCGGTTGAGAGAAGTTGAAATGAAGGGAAAATGACAAGTTTGTTTCATCTAGCGCTAGATTTACAAACCTTGACTAGGTCACTTCGGAATGAGCTTGAGTTCTGCCATCACCCCAGTTCTCCAAATTAAAAGCTGTTCTTCCATTTGTTTGGCAATCTTTGGAGCTTTTTTGATAAGGTTTATGGTCTCTCCGGGGTCACTAATAAGGTCGTAGAGTTCATTCCCTTTTTTTCGAGAAATGAGCTTGTAGCGGTTTTCAATCCAGGCCGCTTCTTTGCCGTCTTTGTTGAGGAAGCCGAGCGGTTTTTTGCGTTCGATTTGCTTGCCGATTGCGAAGGGGAGAATGTCGACTCCGTCGTAGGCGCGGTCGCCGGGGAGGGGGATTTTAAGAGCGGCGAGGATGGTTGGGAAGTAATCGGAGGTGAAGCAGGGGGCAGTGACGGTGCGGGGTTCTTTAATCTTCTCGGGCCAAACCATGAGTCCGGGAACCCGGATGCCCCCCTCGTTCAGGGAGAGCTTATATCCCTTTAGGTTTTTGGCCGTCCCGACGTGGCGAGGTGATCCTTGGCGGGCGGGGCCGTTGTCAGAGCAGAAGCAAATCATGGTATTGTTATCAATGCCCAGAGATTTGAGCTTGGCGCGAAGACGTCCGATTTGTTCGTCCATCGCGGTGAGACAGGCGTAGTAGTGTTGCGCGTGTTCCGGTTGGTCGTGATACATTTTACGATATTTTGGTCCGCCTACGACGGGGGAGTGCGGGGTGTGAAACCAGATGGCTGCAAAGAAAGGCGACTTTTTTTCGGTGGCGTTTTGAATGAAGGGAAGGGCGCGGTCCACAATGACGCGTGAATCATCGCCCTTGGTATTTTCGGTGATGGTGGTGCCGGGGCCGGTGAAGTAATCGTTGCCATATGCTTTTCCGGGATTGGCGTCGCTGGAGTCTTGCTTTTTAATCGGGCCGGGGTCGATGAGGGGGTCCCAGGTGGGGACTTTCGATTCGGTGACGAAGGAGACATCGACATCGCGTAACCAGGGCGGGCAGTAGTAGCGCTCGGGTTGCTTGGCGAAGGTGCCCCAGCGTTTTTGATCGCCCTTTTCTTTTGAGAGAGTGCCGAGGTGCCACTTGCCGAAGTGGCCGGTGGTGTAGCCTTGTTTTTTAAGAATCGAAGTGATGGGGATCTCGGTCGGTTCAAGCATGCCCTTCATCGCGAAGGTGATGCCAAAGCGGTAGGGATTGCGCCCGGTGTAGCAACTTCCGCGGGTGGGGGAACACATTGCAGCGCCGGAGTAGAAGCGGGTAAAAGTCACTCCTTCGGCCTGCATTTGGTCGAGGTGGGGAGTCTTGAGGTGAGGGTGACCATTGTAGCCAGTATCGCCCCAGCCCTGGTCATCGGTCATGATGAGGATGATGTTGGGCCGATCTGCCGCTTGAAGAGATGCGGAGATGTATAGCAGAGAGAAGATGAGTGCTTTCAAGAGGGTGAATTTTAGATCTTCGAATTGCTGTTATTTGCCATCTTCCTTCTTAAAGATGTCGAACTCAGGGTTAACGCATTTACTTCCCCAGCGCTTGTAAATGGCACGAAGGTGTTCGCGAGATTCGGGTTGCTCTCCCTTGTCGCCTGTTTCCTTGATCCATTTGTTGAGGAGGTCGCGGTGGTGTTTCAATTCGTCGGCGAACCTGGGATCGTTGGCAAGGTTGTTGACCTGATGAGGATCTTTTCCGAGATCGTAAAGTTCTTCGGAAGGGCGTTTTCCGAAGAAGGCCCATGTCGGGATCTTCCCAAGTTCACCTTTGGTGTGGAGTTCACGAAGGCGCTTGGTTTGAGCTTGTCCGTCGCGATATTGGGCCTGGAGGAGAATGCGATCGGTCATGAAGTTGCGGAGGTAGCGGAACTTTTCGGTCCGTACGGTGCGGATGCGATCGATTGTATAATCGCAACGATCACGGGCCGAGACGACGTAGTCCCGCGCTTTGTAGTGGTCGCCAAAGAGATCTTTTCCGTGGAGGTAGTCAGGGAGTTCAATGCCGGCAAGAGCGAGCGTGGTGGCGGAGATGTCAAGACTACTGATGAGTTCGTTGCGGGTTGAATTCTTCTCGATGCCTGGTCCTGAAATAATGAGGGGAACATGGACACCGCCTTCGTAGCAGAATTGCTTGTGGCGAAGAGAGTGGTTATTGCCGTGATCGGAGAAAAAAAAGACGATGGTGTTTTTGAGGAGGCCATCGGCTTTGAGACGATCCATGATGTTTCTGACATGGCCGTCCGTGACGCGGACGGTGTCGTAATGGTGAGCCCATTCCTGGCGGAAGATTTCCTCGTTTGGGAAGTAAGGTGGGACTTTCATGGACGCGGGGTCGACTTTGTCGGCGAGCTTTCGAGTGTTGGTTTTTCCGCCGCCTAATTGGATCTGTCCAAACCAAGGCTTTCCTTTCGGGAGGGTCGTCCAGTCGGCCTTTCCTCTTTTCCCATAGAATCCTTTTTTCTGGCCGGCCTTAGGTGTTGGTTTTTGAGTATCAGCGCTGTAGTGCTTTTTACGATCGTAGATGAAATTGTAATCATCCTTGCCTTTGTTGAAGGTGGAATAGCCATTCTCGATGAAGAGTTGTGGTAATGTTTTGATTCCTGTGGGCAGTTGGATTGCGGCCTCGGGGCTGCGGGAGGAGCGATGTTGATGAGTCCCGGTGGTTGTTTGGTAAACCCCGGTGATCATGGCGGAGCGGCAGGCCGAACAGACTGGGGCAGGGACATAGCAGCGAGAAAATCGGATGCCATTTTTGCTAAGCTTGTCTAGAGTCGGGGTCTTACCTGCATTTACAGGAAAACCGTAGGATTCCATCCAAGGCGAGAGGTCTTCGCAGAAAATCCAAAGAATGTTTGGTTTATTCGCTGCTGGAGCAGGAAAAGAACAGAGTGCGACTAAAGAAACGAGTAGGAGTCTCATGCTTGGCGATCATATGTTCTGGGCGCTTAATCGCAATCCACCAGATAGATTTTATATTTGTTAGGAAGTAAGGACATTCTTCACTTTCCAAGATCTGGAAGCGGCTTGCAAATTGGTTCCGAGCAAGACAGACACAATGATGCACGCTGAGTTTGAGAATACTAAAGTGATCTGTTTTGATTTGGGTAATACTTTGATCGAATTTGGGCCACGGCAGATTGCAAAACAGTATAAGGGACTGACTTCCAAGTTGACGGAAATGTTTGGAGGTTGTGACACCGCAAAATTGAAGGTGATTCGGGATCGCCAGATCGTGGCCCCTTATCACGATGGTTATCGGGAAAATAATGTCGAGGACTGTTGTCGTGAGCTCATCGAGGGAATCTATCCGATCACTGCAACTGAAGCTCAGGTGAGCGAGTTGGCTGAGGAGCGATATAAGATTTTTGTTGAGATCATTGAATTGTCAGATGTGATTTTGCCGCTTCTGACGGATCTGGCTAAATCATATCGGCTTGCCTTGTTATCCAATTTTCCGTGTAGCCGCTCGATTCGTGATGGTGTCGAAAAGCTCGGAATGACTCAATTCTTTGATGCGATTGTGGTGTCGGGAGAGATTGGTTGGGTAAAGCCGGATCCGCGCCCCTATCAGGTGCTTCTGGACCAATTACAAAGTGACCCGAGTGAGTGCGTTTATGTTGGTGATAATTGGCTTGCCGATGTGCAGGGTTCCAAGGGGATGGGGATGAATTCAATTCTTACGACTGAGCACCTGCCATATGAGAAATTTGAACGCAAAGCTGGTGATCTTGAGCCTGATAAAACAATTGGGAAGATCAGTGAGCTGGAGGCGTTATTTCTTTGATCTTTTCTCTCTTGATTTATTCTGGGGTCTTGCAAAGGCGGATAAGAGGGTTTCGCAGACGGGTCTCGGGGAGCTTGCTCATCGTTAAAGTCTTTTAGGTTCCCTAAATAAATTCGGGCGTAAAATCCCTTTGACAGGTAAGTTTCCGGTGCGTTGTTGGTGGGTAATGAAAAATCCGTTCCGAAAAACAAGCTTGGCCGTCGCATGTTTGGCCCTCGCCCAAACTCCTGCATCAGCCGGAAAAAACTCCGTTGCCGAATTTGATTCGAGCGAAGCTAAATCTCTCGGTTGGCGTGTCGTCGATGATGGCGTGATGGGTGGACGGTCGAAAGGCAACATCAAGGTATCAGATGATGGGATCCTTACGTTCAGCGGAAAACTTTCGTTGGAAAACAACGGAGGGTTTTCCTCACTTCGGACCGAGAGGCTTAAGATGAATCTTGCGGATGCTGATGGGCTCGTTGCTCGGGTCAAAGGTGATGGGCGGACCTATCAGATGCGCTTCAACACTGAAGCTCGCTTCCGAGGAATGGAAGTTTCATTTAAGGCTGACTTCAAGACGGAGAAAGGTGAATGGATTGAGGTAAAGGTGCCTTTCGAGCAGTTCAAGGGAAGTTTTCGTGGGATGAGCCTTTCCAAGGAAAAGTTCGATCCAGGCAAGATCAGTCGGGTTGGTCTTCTTCTTGGGGACAAAAAGCAGGGTCCTTTTGAGCTTCAAGTCGATTGGATTCGTGCATATGGCGGATCATCTAGCGGTGATGATATCGTCTCAGCAGCTTTAGCAGACGGACGTTTCAGTATTCTCGCTAAGGCTTTGACAGAGGCAAAATTAGTCGAAACTCTCCAAGGTAAAGGCCCATTCACGGTTTTTGCCCCAACTGATGATGCCTTCAAGAAGCTTCC
>DCQM01000155.1:0-1843 GCA_002323895.1 Akkermansiaceae bacterium UBA1518 | reverse complement strand
CTCACCTACCATGTGGTAGGCGGTTCGGTAGATTTGGCGGGTGCTCTCTCTGCTTCCGAGGCGACGACAGTGCAAGGATCTTCCGTAAAAATTGCTTTCTCCGAAGGTCGGGTTCGCGTCAACGATGCAGCGATTATTAACGCGGACGTTCAGTGCTCGAACGGAGTGATCCACGTGATCGACTCGGTCATTCTCCCTCCAAAAGCTGCTGAGCCATCCAACGACATTGCGAGTGTCGCAAAGCGGGCAGGTAACTTCACCACTCTTCTTGCCGCAGTTGATGCGGTTGGACTGACTGACGCTCTGACTAGCGATCAAAATGTGACCGTCTTGGCTCCCACAGATGCCGCGTTCGGTGCCCTGCCTAAGGGCACTGTTGAGGAGCTCTTAAAGTCCGAGAATCGTGACAAGCTGATAGCTATTTTGAGCCTTCATGCGATTCCGGGGAATGTTAGTGCTGGTGATGCCTTGAATGCGGGCACTGCAAAGGCTCTCAACGGTGGATCTCTTAAATTCGATATCGTAGATGGTCTTTTCAAGGTCAACGGAGCGACAATCGTCAAAACTGATATCAAATGTGATAATGGAGTGATTCACGTGATTGATGCTGTCATCCTCTCTTCTTCGGATCGTAGCGGGGACAAGACTGCCTCAATCAACGAAAAGACTCCGCTCGAACAAATTGAGGCAGCGATCGACCGTGGCGTTCCGATCTTCAACAGCGGTGATCACGGAGAGTGCGCGAGTATCTACCAGGAATGTATGGTTTCAATTTCCAAAGCGTCCTGCGTCGATTCTCGCGTTAGCATGGTGATTAAGCAGCTGGTGCAGAAGGCAGGAGGTATTGAATGTGATACTGAGCGGGCTTGGGCCCTACGGAGTGGATTAGACCACGTTTATTCTACTCTCTCTAAGAACTAGACCTTAATTTTTAACGTATCTTATTTTGGTCCGAACCTCTGGGTTCGGGCCATTTTTTTTGCCTAGAATTGAGAGTGTAATTTCAGAGCTCTCTAACTCATGCCGAAACTAATGATTCCGAGTGGATCATCCCAAGGATGGAAAATTTTCTATTAAGGCAGGGTATCGTAACCTTAAATATAAGAAAAAAGATAGGGCTTAATACTTTAGGCCCAAATCATTGGTCCGCACTTCCTTGAGTTTGGCAGCCATTTGCTTTTGGAAACGGATTAGGGTTTGACCATATTGGGGGTCCTTGGCGAGGTTGGTAAATTGTTTGGGATCTTGTTTCATGTCGAAGAGTTCTTCATCACCCTGGCCATCTTTTCCGTAAGCGATGTAGGCCCAGTTTTCTTCTCTTAAGAGGAAGCCTTTCCCGTTTACGCTGAAGGCAGCGCTTCGAACTTCCTTCGCAGGATCGGTCATCATCTTGGAGATGTCCTTTCCTTGTAAGCGCTCGGGAACCTTTAGGCCACAGAGATTGGAAAGAGTGGGATAAAGATCGAGGAGCTCGACTAGGGAGTGACAGACAGCGGGCTTTTTACCCGGCATGCGGATGATGAGGGGGACAGCAGCAGATTCATCGTGAAGACTGACTTTAGCCCAGAAATCATGCTCGCCCAAATGGTAGCCGTGATCACTGGTGAAAATGACGATAGTCTTTTCATCCAACCCGGTTTCCTTTAGTCCATCGAGCACCTGCCCAACCATGCGGTCCATGAATGCAACGGAAGCGTAATATCCGCCCACAGCTTTCTTTTGTCGACGGACGTCCATCTTCATATTCTTGCTTGTCTTGTAGTTGATTCCTGCCTTTGGAATGTCAGCCCAATCGTCTTTGAGCTTTGGAGGTAGCTGTATTTTTGAGTAGGGAAGGAAGCCG
>DCQM01000014.1:13140-32603 GCA_002323895.1 Akkermansiaceae bacterium UBA1518 | reverse complement strand
ACCAAAGAGTGTCGGCTCTCAGGATTTTCAAGCAAGTATCTACGATACACCGCAATAGCATCGGCATACTCTCCTTCCGCAACCGCCGCACGCGCTTCATCTAGGGGATCATCATCCACCTCGGCCGTCGAACCCATCATTTCCTCGCTTACCTTATCAACCAAAACCGGCAAAACATACAAGATCGTCAGAACCCCCCCGTAAATCACCGTCACCAAAAGTGGAATACCTACCTTCAACATTCCCTCAACAGCATCCTGTCGATTCTCACCAAACTTCACCTCGGACCAAGGATCAGATTGACCATTTTCATAAGCCTCTTTTTTTTCTTCTCTCAAACTATTCTCATCACGCTTGAGACCCGCCCACGCGATGAACGTGTAGATAATTAATACACTAAGAACTCCACAATGAATTTTCCCCAATTTCGACATCCTATCGGACACTTTACCCGATCTTGGTCTGTTATGCAATGGAACTAATCATTTCAAAAACCCGCAGGATCGGATCCACCAAAGCTTAAAAATTTGAATCTTTCTCGCTAAATGATTAATCAACTGGCCTTAGACGATAGAAAACCTTTCGGTTTTCAGCGTTTGGCGCGATGAAGTCATCAACAGAAGTAGACGTAGTCTCGCCCTGAAGAATTAACTCGCTATCACTAATTTCCAACCAACTATCCGGAGTGAGATCAAAGGAATATTCAAAAAAGTAGTCGCCTGGAACTCCAGCCCAATCGACCTCAACATTTCCATTTTCGAGCTGACGAATTGCTGTGATCTTTAGTTCCTGTCCACTTCCTGGAGTGATTAGAGACAAAATTTCAGCTTCACTCAAAGCACGATCATAGATTCTGATATCATCCATCTTTCCTGCCACGGCCCGGCCCTGAAAGACACGAGCATTTCCGATTCTCACTCCATTGCTAGCATTGGTATTCACAGTTGTCCCACCCGAAGCGGTCAAAGCTTCTAAATTTCCATCAACATAAAACAACGCATCTCCAATCGTAGTTCCAAGAATAGGGTCAAACACGACTGCGCAGTGGTGCCATTCTCCAGTTACGATGGGAGTAGTAGCATTGGAGCCAGAACCAGCGACTTCTGTTCTAAGCTGATTTACTCCTGCTGTATTAATACGAGTATCAAACCTAGCACCAGTTGCGCCAGTGCCCCAAGAAACCAAAGTTGCATTTAGATTTGGCTGGACCAAATCTCCTTTGAACCAAAAAGCAAGAGTGCGAGCTGAATCTCCTCCAACACCATCGTAACCACTCACATCAATCCAACTCCCAGCACCATCGAACGCAATCGATGCCGTGGATCCTCCGGGCACCGGAGCGGGATCATTGACATCAAAAGATGGAGTTCCAACGAAGAGACCGTCAAAAAGAGAGCCCCCTTCACCAATTAGAACTGAGCCATTTTTTTCTCCCACGGCCTCTCCCACCCTCCAATGGGCCACTGGAAGAGAAACATCCGCCAAGGCAATCGTGACAGATTTGGTAACCGCACCTTGGGAATTAGTTGCAGTAAGAGTAAACATCATTTCCTCATTTACGGGAACAATGACACTTCCCGAAACAGGATCTACCGTGCCAATTCCATTATCGATCGTAACATTCGAACCATTAGTAACATCCCAGAAGAGGGTGATGTTTGATCCCGGACTCGCTTCAGCAACACTTGAGACAAACGAATTAATTACGGCCGATTCATCGACCGCTATTGCGATCTCAAGCGACTCACTGCCAAGAGAGCCGACTCCGGTCAAGGTGTATGTAGTTGTCACTGTAGGCGAAACCATTATTGAACCTTCACCATCAATTGTTTGCGCCAGTATATCGATAGGTCCGGTTCCGTCATCAAGCGTCAAAGAGCTTAGTTCCGGAGAAACCAACCAGTTAAGCTGGGCACTCTCCCCTGAATCAAGATAGGTCACACTAGATCCAAAAGATTCTACCGTAATTGAATCGGAGAGAAATCCCTTGTAGTGTTCCCCAATCTTTGAATCGGAAGAATCACCGTCACCATCCGGATCATCAAGACGACTCCCGTAAATTGCAACATCATCAACGACTCCGTTGAAAAACTGTGTCGTCAGAACCTTATTGGCACCAATAACCCAACTTCCATTAGCGGCCTCGGGAATTGCATTCCCAGTCCCGGCCTCCGCACCATTGATGAAGAAACGAAAAGTGGGTTCCACTCCCTCTACAACTGCACTTTGATCGAAAGTCAAAATGACATGATCGAAAGATTCTCCTAGATTTATAACACCTGAATTAGTCGTCGTTCCACCCGAAAAAGTCGTGATAAACCCAGCCCCATTGACGACCAAATTGCTTCGCCCAGGCCCGAGGTTGCCGTCTTGATTAGCAATCACCACGCCCTCTGGGGCGCCAGCTGTTCTTTTAATAATCGCCTCGATCGTAAAATCCCCAACCGATGTGTCCAAATTCAACGGTGAAACCAAATATCCATCACCATTAAAAGTCACTGCCGAGCCAACCGCTCCATCCGAACCAAGAACCGTAGTCCCAGCCGGAGAACTGTTATCGATATCCAAGCCGTTACCGCTGGAATCAACGAGGATCGTCGCTCCAGGCGCTTCCTCGAAGCGATAGTAAGCCAGTGGATCTGAAGCGAGAACAGTGGCCGGATAATCAGCCAGAGCCGTGGGACCGATTAATAGAGCAGTCAGAGTTGCAAGTTTTATGGGTGTGCTTTGCATTTTTGTTTTTGTGTTTTAGGGATTACGGGTGACCCGAACTCGGAGGAACTGTTGGGATCCCAGCGAAAGAGAAATTGGGCTACTATAAGTGACTGTCTCACGACCATTCATGTGTTTTTCAGAATCCGTAAGAGTCGCCAAAGACGACCAATCCTGCAGATCAGTGGAGACCTGCACTGACAGATTTAAATCGGGAGTTTTTATCAGCTTGTCAAATTGAAGTGAAATAACTCCTTCGTTTACCACGACGTTGGCGAATGATCCAGACAAGAGAATCTCTGGGTCGATCCCCAAAGCGTAGTGCATGAGATTACTGAACCCATCCCCATTGGCATCCGCCATGGGACCGCTGACGAACGGATCTTCAAGTTCACTCTTTGTGAAAAACGATTGAATCCAAGACTCATAATCATTGCTGTATGGAACAGGATTATCAACCCCTGGCGACCCTCCCACTTCGCTACTGGTTGCCCAGCTCAAGCGATCGTCCCAATCAGACCAATCGCCCGCCTTATCTCGAAGAGCCAAACTATACCCGGAATTCCCCGCCGCTGTAAACCATTCCTCTGCATAGTCGAAGGAGAGTATATTTTCTCCAGTGGCATCACGTAAGGTGATCTGCTCGCCTCCATTGTTCAGAGCCCCGGAAAAAATTCCCACAATCTTGAGTTCAGGAAAATGAGAGGAGTTAGAAACCACCAATCCAAATTCCCCCGGAGCAAGTGAGCCCGTGAGCTCCGCTTCCACTCCGTCCGTAAAACGAATCCCGGACAAATCCAGTGAATCGGGACCAATATTGGTCAACTCAATGAATTCAAAATCCTTTCCTTCCAGAGGAGCAAAATGGATTTCAGTGATCCTGAGATACTTTTGAGCATCGCTTTCTTCCGAGGTCGTAAGTCGTTGATCAACAACAATCCCCTTAGAATTGGTCAGCTTAATGATTTCTCCACGCGCCGAAACCTGACCCGAGTAGTCTCCCTCCACATTCAGTCCCTCCCCTCCTGTCGGGCTTGTCGCCCGACTTCGAAACGTCAAAACATTCGGACTTAAATAGACACTACCTTTGGCCTCAAGAATAGTCCCAGGTAGAAACTCAAAATCAACACCTCCAGTCACGTTCCAGCCGCTTAAATCGATCGCCTCATCGGCGGCATTTTTAATTTCAATATATTCTTCATCCTGATTAAGGGAACTAGGATTCGCTTCGATTACACCAAACGTCACCGAGGTCACGGCACCCGTTGGTCCCGGCAATAATGCCGAACTCGTCTGAGACGTTGGGTAGCTGGCCGAATTAGTCACCAGATGAGTCACCGAGAGATGAGTTCTTCGGGGTATCAAGTAATCTTCCTTGAGAACAGCAATAGCTTGAGTCAGTGATTGCGATCGACCAAACTGCCCCCATTTCGCTCGGTCGAGCACAGCATCGTTCTTAAGTGTAAGCTCCATTGCATCGAGCCGATCATCCACCATGTTACTCATCAGTATTTCGTCCACGAGGCTCTGTAAACGCCGCCGAAACATATTTTTCACCCGATCATTCTCGAGTAGCTTATCGATCAAGCGATTCCAGCTACGATTGCCCTGCAGCTCGCGAACTCCTACAAATGGATGACTCGGAGAGATTGGGCTGTTTGCATTTCTACCGCCCAACACATAATCCGCTGTGGCCCAAATCCCATCGTGAGAGATATTGTCATTCGTCATGTAATGACTCCCCCAGGTAAGGTCTGTATCCCAAGGTAACTGTGTCCATTCGCCACTCCCTTCGGTATCTCGATAAAGATAGTAGTTCTTCGACATGTTATCGTTATTTTGACTTAGGACCGTAGCGGCGAGGTAGTTGAGCTGACGAGGGAGATCAACATTGTCGAAAATAAAATTCTCAAGCGTAGCACCGCTCGTATTTATCCCACGCACGAAAGTCGAAAGATCATCGTTCGATTCGAATCGACGGTTCTTCTTTTCGACTCCCGAAGTTCCACTCGTGCCTGCGTTAAACATTTTGTAAAGTGCCCCATCATCATCGAGACGGCTTTCACGGCGAAGCAGGCGTTTGTCCACCTGCTCGGTGTATGCAGCCACGCTGAAGAACTGACCATTTTGTTCAACACGCATGAGAACGCATTCGGAACCCGGAGAGCCAGCCATGTCGTAAATTTCATAGCTGAGTGGCTGTCTGATATAAGCCTTGTCCGTCCAGGTTGTATTGAGATTAAACTCCTCAGCCCGAACTCCACCAAGTTGCTCGACGGTTCGAAAGTGATGCCCTGTATTAAAGTCAAATTTGTAGCTCTTCTTCGAGAGACCTGCTGATGAACCACCCCTGATCCGACAGTAAACATTGTCGTAGAACTCACCCAAGTGCATCACGGCGACTCTCGTCCCGGTTCGATTATTGGCCGCGTTAGGGTTTTCCAAAAACCACTCCAACACTGGGAGATCAGATTCAAGAGCGGAATCAAGAGCAACTGTCCCGTAATACTTGGGAGAATTAAGTTCATCAAAAAAGAATGGATTTGTGGAAGTCATCCCATTGACGTCTCGAGACTCCACACGCCAACGAATCATCTCGCCAGTCTGCAATCCCTCCAATGAAAGGTCAGCAGAATACACTCCGTCCCCCGCGACTTCATCTGGACCAGTTCCATTATCAAACATTTCAAGCGCGCTTTCCGCGAGGAACCCACGACGATAAATCAAATTCACCTGCGCGACCGCCTCTCCGCTTGCCGTAACCTCGGCCGTAATGGTCAGGGAATTCTGTGTGGCAAGATCCGGCCGCTCCGGGTTTTTCGTCACCTTTCGAATCAACGGTCCAAGACTGGTCGTTCCTCCCCCGTTGGCAATTCCGGGAGAAGGGGTCGGCATGTAAATCAACTTGGTCGAACCATCCCCCCTAACCTGTGCTGTGAGTTCGCAGTCGAAGAGAAAATCGGAACTTGTGGGGGAGCTATTTAAACCGTGCACCGCCAAGATATTCTCCCCAGCCAACAAATTCACCTGAGTTAAATTAATCGCGAAAGGCTCCAAAGCGGTAGCCTCGGTGTCACTATGATTTCCCCGCGCCCGCGCTTCAAAATCCCAAACTCCGTCATTGGGCTCAAAGGCTGATACCAAAATCGGACTCCCATTTATATAAATTGCAAAGCCGTCATCATAGCGGGCTCCGAATTGGAGGGAAGTGACCGCTATTGGATCCTCAATCGTAAATGGAACCCTAAGATAAAGCGTTGTATTCTGTCGATAAAGGTCATTTTGAATGTCACCACCATTGCCAATGAAATCATCGTAAGGGTCCGCGTTTGTCGTTGTTGCATAACCCACGCCCATCCCGGCAGAGCTCCACCCGCTGTCATCAAATGACAACTCATGAAATGGTAACGCCCCCCCAACATCAAAATTTTCATTATCCGGAACCAGATAAGTCAACGGAGCATCGGGCCCGACCAGAGTCACTGAATTGGCATCGACCAACCCAATTCCAAATGAAATATCAGGATATTGAGAGGGGAATGATGGGGCATACTCCGACTCCACCGAAATACCATCGGGCCTGATCAAGGCCAAGTATTCTCCCGATGAACTGAGTTTAAAATCAGTGTGCAACTCCTGATCAAAAATTGCCCGGTCTTTTCCCGAAGCAAAGACCACCAACTTTTCTCCGGGTGCGAGTATTACCTTCGGGATTACCCATCGTTGTAAATCGTCAGCATTATCAGTAAGCGCCCAACCGTCCAAATCGATCATCCCACCCGATAGATTTGAAAGCTCAATCCAATCAGAATTCTCACCATCCTCATCAGTCAAACCGGAAACATTTGAAGCAAGAAATTCGCTAATGACAACTTCCTGCGCATTCAATGGAATAAAACACCAGCTGAAGACCAAAAATCCGGAGGGGAAAAATCGGGGAATCATAATTTACAGAAAAAGACAGCCCCAAAAAAAGAGAGGCTGCCTATGAAAAATAAATGAGCTGAGAAAGTCTCACCAAACTACTTACGGCGACGCCCAAGTAAAGCCAGAGCTCCTAGCGTCGCAAAAAGTGACGAACTTAGTTCTGGAACAACAGAATTAGCGGTCGCAGTCGTTCCACTGAAGCTCAAGATAGAAGGATCTTCAGCAAAGGTCACCCCGTTCACAACAATATCAGCACCTTGTTCGGTAAATTCCGCTAGGGAAGGCAAGGTAAGCTGAGCTCCTGGGGACAAGTTAATTGTTGTCTTTTCGGTCTGGCTATTGATCGGATCTCCTCCTCCACGAAATCTGAGACTACTCGTCGCATCGACATTGACCTGAATTCCAATCGCAGCAAACTGGGCATTCATACTTGAGCCTCCAACAATATTTAGCGTCGAAATGACATCATTGGCATCATTGACCCCCGTAAAACCATTGTTGTTAGTAAAAGTGAACGAAGTGCCACTCATTGTGACAGATAATCCATCTCCAATCTCAAGATTTGAGAATGAGCCACTAGGATCATTAATCGTAGCGCCTGTAATCGTAACTAGATCATTAGTCGGCGAGGCCATTGCCGCAGAAGCAGATTCAGAAAAATCCCAATTAGCAGCATTGTAAAAATCATCGGTGTCACCACCCCCACTCCAGACGATCGCAGCTTGCGAGGAAAGACATGTTGCAAGCAGCGCAGCACCCTTAACAATAATTAGAGATTTCATATCGTTCTACGTACTAGAATTTCTGGAAATGGTAAAGCGCCAAGGTGGATTTTAATTCATTAGCTCCGCTTTAAACAAGAGAAGCCGGACGGTCTCCCGTCCGGCTCTTGAATGATTTGCGAAAGGCAAACCAGCAATGACTTACATCATACCGCCCATGCCACCGTGGTCGTGCCCGTGTCCTGCATCGGCAGGCTCAGGCTCAGGAAGGTCGGTGATGAGAGCCTCGGTGGTGAGCATCAACCCAGAGATCGAAGCCGCATTCTGCAGAGCAGAACGGGTCACTTTGGTCGGATCAACAACACCCGCTTCAATAAGGTCCTCATAGTCACCAGTAGCAACGTTGTATCCTGCATTACCAGAAGCATTTTTTACCTTCTCGACGATAAGTGCACCCTCGAGGCCTGCATTAGCAGCAAGCTGGCGAAGTGGAGCTTCGATCGCGGAAACGATAATGTCTGCACCAGTAGCTTCATCTCCGGAGAGACCAAGGTCACCAATCTGACCAGTTGCACGGATCAACGCGGTGCCACCTCCAGGAACGATACCTTCTTCCACCGCTGCACGGGTGGCGTGAAGAGCGTCTTCCACGCGGGCTTTTTTCTCCTTCATCTCGGACTCGGTAGCAGCACCAACATTGATGACTGCGACACCGCTAGAGAGTTTAGCAAGGCGCTCCTGAAGCTTCTCACGATCGTAATCAGAGGTGGTATCATCAATCTGCTTACGAATCTGACCAACCCGACCAGAAACACTCTCAGTACCTCCAGCACCCTCGACGATGACGGTTTCTTCCTTACCGATGGTGACACGTTTAGCTTCACCAAGATCGTCGAGCTCAATATTCTCAAGCTTGATACCAAGATCTTCGGTAATGCAGCGACCTCCGGTGAGGATCGCAATATCGTCGAGCATGGCCTTACGACGATCTCCGAATCCGGGAGCCTTGACCGCGGCAATATTGAGTGTGCCGCGAAGCTTGTTCACGACGAGAGCAGCGAGAGCTTCTCCCTCGACATCTTCGGCGATAATAAGAAGAGGCTTCCCAGTCTTGGCAATTTTTTCGAGCACTGGAAGGAGATCCTTAAGGTTGGAGATCTTCTTTTCGTTAATGAGGATGTAAGCATTTTCAAGGTCACAATCCATGCTTTCTGGATCGGTCACAAAGTAAGGAGAGAGGTAGCCCTTATCGAACTGCATCCCTTCGACGACATCAAGTGTCGTTTCGATACCTTTTGCTTCTTCGACGGTGATTGTTCCGTCCTTACCAACCTTATCCATGGCATCGGCAATGATGCCACCGATCTCATTATCCCAGTTAGCTGATACAGTTGCGACCTGAGCGATTTCCTTTGAATCGGAGACTTCCTTTGAAATTTCAGCGAGCTGAGCCACGATCGCTTTAGAAGCTTCGAGGATACCACGCTGAAGGCTGATTGGGTTGGCGCCAGCAGTGACGTTACGAAGACCTTCCTTGTAGATGGCTTCAGCGAGCACCGTAGCGGTTGTGGTTCCGTCACCAGCGATGTCGGATGTCTTGGAGGAAACCTCCTTGATGAGCTGTGCGCCCATGTTCTCGTATGGATCTTCGAGCTCAATCTCCTTGGCCACGGACACACCGTCCTTGGTCACGGTTGGAGAACCGAACTTTTTGTCGAGGATGACGTTACGACCAGAGGGTCCTAGAGTTGCCTTGACGGCGCGGGCGAGCTTCTCGACACCACGGAGTAGGGTCTGACGTGCTGCTTCATCGAATTGGAGTTGTTTAGCCATATCTTTATTGAATGTTTAGAGTTTAAGAGTGGGTTTATTAGTCTTCGAGAACACCAAGGATGTCAGACTGGGATAGGATGAGTTGATCTTCTCCGTTTACTTTGACATCGGTGCCACCGTATTTAGAGATGAGGACCTTGTCGCCGACACTGACATCGAATACGATATCCTTTCCATTTTCATCAGTACCTCCGGTACCGAGAGCGGTTACTTCAGCCTCTTGGGGCTTTTCCTGAGCAGAGTCAGGAAGAACGATGCCTCCAGCGGAGACTGATTCTGCTTCAAGCCGCTTCACGAGGACGCGGTTTCCGAGTGGTTTAATACTAGCCATTTTTTTCTTTATGTTTGTTGTTTGGTTGTTTCACCCATCTCCTTCAAACAAGGGGATGAGTAAGATTCTTTCAGGAGTCTATTTCTCAGCGTCCACGACTTCAGCGTCGACCACCTTACCCTTTGCTTGGCGGGGCTCGCCATCGTCTTCGTCAGCAGGACCGACATCAGGAGCTCCACCCATGTCGGGCATTGGTCCTCCGGCTCCACCAGCAGCCTGAGCGGCCTGTGCAAGTTCACCAAGGGATTGCTCGAGATCCTCGGTGGTGGACTTTATTAGATCAAGATCCTCAGCTTTGAGAGCGCCTTTTACGGCGTCCAGTTTACCGGTGAGCATCTCCTTAAGTTCAGCGGGAGCTTCCTCGGGAAGTTCGCTAATTTGCTTTTCGACCTGATAAACCATCGACTCAGCCTTATTCTTAGTGTCAACAGCTTCGGCGCGCTTCTTATCCTCCTCAGCGTGAGCTTCGGCTTCGCGCTTTGCTTTCTCAATCTCCTCCTCAGAGAGACCACTGGATCCTTCGATCGAAATTTTCTGCTCCTTACCAGATTTCTTGTCGGTTGCGGAGACGTGGAGAATTCCATTAGCATCGATATCGAAGGTCACCTCAATCTGGGGCATTCCACGAGGAGCACCATCAATTCCGGAAAGCTGGAAATTTCCGAGAAGCTTATTGTCAGCGAAGAGTGGACGCTCCCCCTGACAAATGCGGATGTCCACGGCGGGCTGATTATCAACTGCCGTTGAGAAAACTTGTGACTTTTTAACGGGGACAGTCGTATTACGCTCGATCATCGCGGTTGCACGGCTGCCTTCGGTCTCAATGGAAAGAGTAAGAGGGGTGACATCGAGAAGAAGAACGTCTTTCACATCACCTTGGAGAACTCCCCCTTGAATCGCAGCGCCTATTGCCACCACTTCATCGGGGTTGACACCCTGGTGGGGGTCTTTATGGGCCAATTCTTTCGCGGTCTCGACCACTTTCGGCATACGGGTCATTCCACCCACAAGGACGAGCTCATCAAGTTCACCAGCACTCACTCCAGCCTCTTTGAGACAATCAGTGACTGGCTTCCTCGTCCGAACAAAAAGACGATCGGTAAGCTGCTCAAGCTTGTTCCGACTGAGACCAATCTGAATATGTTTGGGACCAGTGGCATCCGCCGTAATGAAGGGCAGGTTGAGATCGTAGTTCTGGGATGAAGAGAGTGCGATTTTGGCCTTCTCTGCTTCTTCTTTGATCCTTTGGAGAGCGTCGGGCTGACCTGAGAGGTCAATGCCTTCCTTTTCCTTAAAATCAGCCACGATGAAGTCAATCAGAGCGTTGTCCCAATCATCACCACCAAGCTGGGTATCACCATCGGTCGCAAGCACTTCAAAGACGCCATCGGAAATTTCCAATACCGAGATATCAAAGGTTCCGCCTCCCAGATCGTAAATAGCGACTTTCTGATCAGCCTTAGAATCAAGCCCGTAAGCAAGCGAGGCTGCGGTAGGCTCATTGATAATACGACGAACTTTAAGACCGGCAATTTCTCCGGCTGCCTTCGTCGCATTCCGCTGAGAGTCATTAAAATAAGCAGGAACAGTGATGACTGCCTCTGTGATTGTCTCGCCAAGTTTAGACTCAGCGTCAGACTTCAATTTACCGAGAACAATCGCGGCAATCTCTTGGGGCGAAAAAACCTTTTTCCCACCCTCCACTTCGACTTCAATATGCGCATCACCATTTTCAGCCTTTACGATATCGTAAGGGACCCGACGGTCCTCGTCGGTAAGTTCCTCAAACTTACGTCCAATCAAACGCTTGGCCGAAAACACCGTGTTTTTAGCATTGGTGACGGCCTGACGCTTGGCGGCCTGACCGACAAGACGCTCCCCGTTTTTTGCAAAAGCAACGACTGAAGGAGTGGTGCGTGCACCTTCCGAATTTTCGAGAACAGTGGCTTCACCACCCTCCATGACAGACATGCAAGAGTTTGTTGTCCCAAGATCGATTCCTAGAATTTTTCCCATGATTTTTTTTCTTCCTAATTAATTTGGTTTTTAAATAGCGGCCTTCTGGCCAAGTTGATTTGTCATCTCTATTGGCAAGAGATGTGCCAATCACTCAAATCCCCAAATTACCGGGAAAACATCCGTGGGAATCAATTCAATCGCGTCATAATGTCGCGCCTCTCCTGAGCCTAGAACGACAACCTGTCACACTTGGACCAACCCAGCCATCTCTTGAACTTTTTTAGAAAAAGGCAGTTCTTGAGAATTCAGATCAGCTCAGATAGCCTCCGTTCCATGAGTGATTCACCTTCCGAGGCAGAAACCCCGGACGAACGGTTTGCTGCATTTGTCTATTTTCAAGCCCAAAACGGAGGGCTTTTTCTAGGGCGAATCCCAAATCCCGCAACAGGCGAAACCAATGTAAACATCCGGGCAGCCAAGAGCGTTGTAGATTCTTTGGAAATGCTCACTGAGAAAACCAAAGGTAATTTGAATCAAGCGGAAGATAACATGCTAAAGGTTGCTACTGAAAACCTCCGTAAACTCTTGGACGAAGTCTCGACGGCCCCCCTCAACAGCACAGATTCATGAATACCTTCGAGCTTGGAAACTTCACGGTAGGCTGTGGTGACCCGTTTTTTATTCTTGGTCCGTGTGGACTTGAAGACGAAGACTTCGCTTGGCGCATGGCTCGAGCTTTGAAAGAAATCGCTGACCGACTCGAGATCAAATTCGTCTTTAAAGCCTCTTACGATAAAGCCAATCGAACTTCGGTGGATTCCTACCGTGGCCCCGGAGTTCAAGAAGGGTGCCGCATCCTTGGTGAAATTGGCCAAAATCTTGGCGTGCCCGTCACTACCGACGTTCACAACCCCGAAGAAATTGAAGTCGCAGCCACGAGTATCGACCTTCTACAGATTCCAGCCTTCCTTTGCCGACAAACTGATCTCCTCGCGGCGGCGGCTCGAAGTGGTCGTCCCGTAAACGTCAAAAAAGGCCAATTCCTTGCTCCGTGGGACATCGATCCTATTTTAGGCAAACTCCGACACTTTGACTGCAATCACTTCGCAATTACAGAAAGAGGCACCACCTTCGGATACAATAATCTTGTTGCTGATATGCGATCACTGCCATGGATGCGAGAGAAGGGAGTTCCAGTCATTTTTGATGCTACCCACTCCGTCCAGCGCCCCGGAGGACTTGGAGGAACAACTGGGGGCGACGGCGAGCTTGCTCCCGTTTTGGCTCGAAGCGCTATCGCAGCTGGAGTCGATGGCGTTTTCATGGAAGTCCACGAGAACCCTGCCAAAGCTCTCTCCGACGGCCCAAACCAAATCCCACTCGATCAAATCGAAAACGTTCTGACACGCCTTCTCGCGATTCATCGCGCCGCTCATCCTAAATCATGAAGCCTCTCCTTCTTATTTTGATTTTCATCCTACCCTCGTGCCAGGAGGAGGAGAAGCGCGTAAGATCCACCATGCAAAAAGAAGGGAACACCGAAAACCCTAGCGAGAAAAAAAAGGAATCACTTCTTAATGTGCCTGCGGGAGCTGTAATTGAAGATCTCATTCTTCCCTATTATGACGATGACCAAAAAAAGGTTTCACTCTTGACCATAGAAGAAGTCACGGTCGCTGACGACAGGCGGACCGATAAGACCATTCTTAAAGGAGAGAATCTTAAGGTTTGGCTTTTCGATGAAGAGGGAGCTATTCGTACCACCACAATTATCTCATCCGCTGACTACCTCGTAAACAAGGAGCAACTGGTTGCCAAAAGCGAAGTGCTTATGGTTGGATCCGATGGAAAATTTGCAGCCAAATCAAAAGGCGGAATTTTCTCTCTCACCACCGGCCAAGCTATTTTACTCGGGCCGGCCACCGCCCAATTTAAGATTCCGCAAAAAAAAGATATTAAAGCCCAATGAAATTACAGCCATTCATCCTACTCGCTGTCATCCCTATTCTATTTGCAGCTCCCCCTGCCCGCGTAACAGACAAGGATCTTGCGCGCTTTGAACGTCTGGTGACCCCAAAGGAAAGGCCTGATCTTGGAGCGATTGAAAGTTATGAAAAAGCCGAAGCGCGTAACAAAGCAACCGCTAAACGTATGGTGGACTTTTTAGATTCGGCCGGCCAACCCACCCTGATTTCCCAACCCGACTCTCCAGCACCTTCCCAAGATGAAATCGAAGACCCCCTCAAGGGACTTTTTGAACCAGAACCAGACACTCTGCTCATTTCTTGTAGCAAAGGAATCTACCTTGATGGAGAATCTTACGAAATTGATTACCTAGGCAAAGTGAAAATCCAAGGTAAAGGACTGACCATGACCTGCGACAAACAGCTCAAAGCGATATTCTACCCTCCTGAGAAGAAAGAAGCTGAAAAAAAACTTCCATCCGAGGAATCAAAGAAAGACCCACTCGCTAAATTTGGTGGATTTGGAGAGCTCAAACAATTTACTGCGGGTGGAAATGTCCGGGTTAACGGCAAGACTGAGGACGGACAAAAAGTCTATATGGGAGGAGATAACGCTCTTTATGAAATGAGTAAAGGAGGTGAGCTAGAAAACTCCACGATCACTTTTCGTGGAAAAAAAATTGGCTTTATGATGGGCGATGTAACCGATCGAGGCGACAAAGGGACATCCTACGCTATGACTTCAATTTCAGATGACGCATGGATCAAAGCGGTAGTTAGGGGCAAAATGCTTTTCGTAGAATGGAGCCCTACTGGCTGGCTCACAAAGGTCGGATTCCCTCCACAAGCCCCAGAAAAAAAATAAGCAGCACATGAGCACCCAATCCCCACTCCTTGAAGTCCAAGGACTCCAAAAATCATACGGTGGTCGAAAGGTAGTCGATGAAGTAGGACTCCGTGTAAATCCAGGAGAAATCGTAGGATTACTCGGCCCTAATGGAGCGGGGAAAACCACCACTTTTTATATGGTCGCTGGCCTGGTTCGCCCCGACCATGGTCGGGTTTCCTTTCTCTCAAAGGAAATCACCCGCCAACCCATGCACAAGCGGGCCCGACACGGGATGGGTTACCTTCCTCAGGAAGAATCAATTTTCCGGAAACTCAGCGTAAAGGACAACCTCCTTGCTGTTCTTGAAACCCGCAAAGGGATGTCGAAAACAGAACGTCACGAACGAGCCGATTTTTTACTTGAGCGCTTCGGGATCACGCATGTGCATAAATCAATGGCTCTGGCTCTTTCAGGCGGCGAAAAAAGACGGCTCTCTCTAGCCCGCTGTCTTTGCACCGAACCAAAACTACTACTACTCGACGAACCTTTCGTCGGGATTGACCCCATTGCAGTGCAGGAAATTCACAAAATCATTCGTGAACTCAGAGATACTGACGGCCTTTCCATTTTGATTACCGACCACCAAGTACGTGAAACCCTAGATATTGTTGATCACGCATCTCTTCTGGTCGAAGGAAAAGTAATGATTGAAGGGTCTTCCGAAGAATTGGTTAACAACGAAACCGCACGCAAACTCTATTTTGGATCTGATTTTCGATTTTAGAAAAGAGTCTTGAACAAGTGCCCGGTGACCGGACTAGATCACTTGTCACCAGCAACTTTAAAGTGAGAACCCCTCAAGATCAGGAACAGTCCGATCAGCTCCGCAGGCAACAAGTTCCTCTTCACTAAAATTACCGGTCGCAACCGCGACACATTTTGCCCCAAAAGCATGAGCACAAGCAACATCCTTAGGAGTATCGCCGATTACCAGAATTTCATCCTGCGAAAATCTCAACCCTATCGATTTTTTGGCCCGCTGCAGAGCGATTGGACCTAGCTTATTCCGGTCCCAGTGATCATCTCCATAGGCGCCAAATTGAAAATAATCGGCAATCCCATGATAAGCAACTTTGAGCATAGCTCCCCTTTCGATATTCCCAGTCAGAAGCCCTAACGAATGACCTTCTTCTTTCAAGGAAGCTAACAGTGCGTTCACGCCCCCGAGAAGGTGACCTCCATAATTGGGGTTTTGCAAATTTTCTCTTATTCGAGACAAATAGGATTGATAAAATCCCTCTTCAATTGCCGGATCGTATTGACGCTCGAAATATTCAAAAAATCCACGAAGAATTGCACCGTCGGTACTCCCGGCAAGGTCAAGGGGCGGACCTACTCCACCAAAAACTTCAACTGCAGCGTCCTGTAGAGCGGTCACTCCCGCACCTCCAGTATCAACTAGAGTGCCATCGATATCAAACAGGATAAGCATCGAAGGATTTAGGGGAGATTTTACTCATCTTCGTCCTCGTGACTCTCTTCGCTTTCGTGACTTTCTTCTTTCTCAATGTCATCCGAGTCGTCAAACTCATGATCCTTGGCCTCATCCTCATGAATAAGCTCCCCGTGGGATAGCATGAAACGGCGCTCACGCTTTTCAGCTGCAATCGGTGAGAGAACCATTCCAATCGCACGACCAGCTAACTTGGGCTCCATATCAACGTGGGACATTCCAGCAAGATCATCTTTGACCCGCTCCATGACCTCAAACCCAATATCGCGGTGAGCATTCTCACGTCCACGAAATTGAAGCTGCACGCGAACCTTGTTGCCCTCATCGAGAAACTTCTCAGCACGAGCGCACTTAATATTATAATCATGCTCCTCGGTGCGGACCCGAAATTTCACTTCCTTCATCTTTACTGGACCTTTGCTCTTTGAAGTCTTTTTCAGCTTAGATTGCTCATACTTATATTTACCATAATCCACGATTCGGCAAACCGGAGGATCGGCTTTGGGGGCGATCTCAACGAGATCGAGCCCCACTGATTTGGCCTTATCGATCGCTTCACGAGTCGTCATGACACCGAGCTGTTGACTATCTTCACCGTAAACAACACGGATCTTAGGAGCACGAATTCGATCGTTCACTCGGGTCATATCCCGGCGTGCTCTTTTGAACTTTTTTTTCTTCTTAGCTATGGTCTTGGCAGGTTGTGGTTATGAGGGGAAGAACTCAGGCAGACACGAAGCCACCTTGAATCCGAAAGGATTAAAATCAGCCGAGGAACGGCACATGCTAGTATCATCTCTCATACGTGGGACACGCAAATGGATGACAGCCGATCATTAAAGCGATCGACTGGAGATGTCTTGGGAAATCTTACTGACGAAATCATTCGTTGAAATACTGCCGAGATCGCCTTGATCCCGATGGCGCACACTCACGGAGTTTTCTTCCACTTCACGTGCACCAAGGACAGCAAGGTAAGGAATTCGATCCATGCGCGCAAGGCGAATCTTGGCGCCAATTTTGTCACCTGCGTGGTCGACCGAAACGCGAACCCCAGCCTCGGAAAGTTCCATTGCTAGCTTATCGGCTTCTTTGGAATATTTTTCGGAAATCGGAAGAATCCTCACCTGCTCAGGAGCGAGCCAAGTCGGAAACTTGCCCTCAAAGTGCTCGATAAGAAGTCCTACAAACCGCTCAAGCGACCCAAAAGGTGCGCGATGGATCATGACCGGACGATGTGCTTTGTTATCAGAGCCAACGTAGCTGAGGTCAAAGCGCTCGGGTAAATTATAGTCGACCTGCACCGTTCCAAGTTGCCAGTCCCGGCCTATCACGTCCTTCACCACAAAGTCGATCTTGGGGCCATAAAAGGCGGCCTCTCCAGGTTCCTCGGTGTAATCAACACCTAGAGTTTGGACGGCTTCACGAAGGGCTGCTTCCGCCTTATCCCAATTTTCAGGGTCGCCCACATATTTGTCGCTATCTGGATCGCGAAGGGAAAGCCTGACTCCATAATCGCTCATGCCCAGAGTGTTGAGGACCTTTTTCACAAGACCGAGACAACCCTGAATTTCTTTTCCAACCTGCTCCGGCGTGCAGAAAAGGTGGGCGTCATCCTGAGTAAAACTACGGACGCGAGTCAATCCGCCAAGCTCACCAGATTGTTCCCATCGATAAACCGTTCCAAACTCCGCGAGTCGCACTGGAAGATCACGGTAGGAACGATGCTCACTGTCGAAAATCTTGATGTGATGAGGGCAATTCATCGGCTTGAGAAGAAAGCCCTCGATTTCACCGGTCGAAATGAAATTAACTAAATCACTACACTTCGCACCCTCTTCCCCAAGCTTTTTCATGGCATCTCGCTCCACGATCGGCGGGAACTGGCTATCCTCGTAATACGGGAAATGTCCAGAAGTTCGATAAAGACCAAGTTTTCCGATGTGCGGCGTAAATACTTGAAAATATCCCTGCTTGTCGAGTTCCTCGGTAATAAAGTCTTGAAGCTGACGACGAATAATTCCGCCTTTTGGCTTCCAAAGTGGAAGGCCCTGCCCCACCGATTCATCGAAGGCAAAAAGATTCATCTCTTTGCCTAAGCGACGATGATCACGCTTTTTTGCCTCTTCAAGTTGCTCGAGATGCTCGTCGAGGAGCGTGCGATTCTTGAAACAAGTTCCATAAATTCTCTGGAGAGATTGCTGATCTTTATCTCCTTTATAAAACGCACTGGCGACTGACATTACCTTGAAGGCCTTACAGTTGCCGGTCCGGCCCACATGAGGACCGGCGCAAAGGTCCCAAAAATCGCCGTTCTTAAAGATCGATATTTCTTCGTCTTCCGGAATGTCGTTAAGGAGGTCCACTTTAAACACCGATTCGACCTCACGCTCACTAACCGCAGCCAAACGACCTGCCTTTGCCAAGGACATTGCTTCGTCACGGCTCACCACCATTCGCTCGAAAGAAGAATTTTCTTTCACTACTTTCTTCATCTCAGCCTCGATCTGAGGAAAATCATCGGGCGAAATCCGATGCTCTAAATCAACATCGTAATAAAAACCACCTTCGACCGGGGGTCCGGCGGCAAACTGAGCATCTGGCCAAATCCGTGAAACCGCGGTCGCCAGTACGTGAGCACAGGAGTGGCGCAGGCGCTCCAGATCCGACATCTGGTGGCGCTCTTCGAGGGTTTTACGGTCTTTTTCGTCTGCCATGGGAGCCGGAGATAAAGCAGGTCAGTAAAGGAAATGCAAGCGTTGCTCACAGCGGAAATGCGAGTATCTATGAAGTTCCAATGAGAATTCCGACCCTAGAGGACCGTCTCGCCGTCCGCGAAAAGCCCGCAAGCCCTCCTGTGATGTTTCAAACTTGGAGCAATCTCCTTTTCCTCCATTGGGAAATCGACAGAGATGAAATCGCGAAACGAATTCCCGATCGCCTCTCTGTGGATTTGCACGAAGGGAAAACCTACCTCGGTCTTGTCCCTTTTTTTATGAGAAAGGTTCGGCCACGCTTTCTCCCAACAATGCCCGGGCTTTCCAATTTTCTCGAATTAAACATCAGGGCATATGTGCACGATGAACAGGGGCGGCCCGGAGTTTGGTTTTTTTCGCTCGATTGCGACCAAAAAATTGCCGTGGAAGTGGCCCGTAAATTTTTTCATCTCCCCTATCAACATGCTCAGATGTCGACCGAAGGATCGACCTATCGCTGTCAGCGTAAAGGTTGCGAAGAGGAAGCCGTCTTTGATTACGAAGGCTCCGGCCACCTCCAAACAGCAGAGCCTGGATCACTAGAATTCTTCCTCCTCGAGCGCTACCTCCTCTTTTCAGAATCACGGAGCGGAAAAATCCACTGTGGTCAAGTTCACCACTCACCCTATCAATTCACCAAGGCTAGAGTCGGGAAGAAAAGTAAAGCCCCTTTAGAATGGGAAAAATTCTCAGTCGGAGACGAACCCATCTCACAACTCTACAGCCCGGGTGTTCCAGTTAGTATCCACCCGCTCCGCTCTGTAAATTGACGATCACGAGTGATCCCTCATTTTTGTAGAAAAAGAGCGACAGGGTCACCCCTGCCGCTCTTCACACCTACGATCCCAATCGCAATGGATTGTGTTATCTAACCTCAAGAAGCCTTTCTCGCGAGAAAAACCTCTTTCGGCTTCTCT
>DCQM01000014.1:0-12757 GCA_002323895.1 Akkermansiaceae bacterium UBA1518 | reverse complement strand
CGGATCCTCTCTCTGGTGACCTTAAATTCGCACCCAACTTCTTCTAATGTCATTGCAGTTTTACCACAAAGACCATACCGGGCCTCAATAATCTTTGATTCGCGCTCATCAAGAACCTCGAGCAGAGAATCGATCTGATTGAGCATATTTTTGTCAGAAAGCACCTCAAAAGGGTTTTCAGCATGCTCATCACCAATGATTTCCGCGAAACTTGAGCGTTCCTCGTCCCCCACAGGCGAATCCAGAGAAGTTGGCCGCTGTGCTGCCCGCTTTAGGAGCGAGAGCTTCCTGGGAGCCATTCCAGTTTCCCCGCATAATTCTTCGTCGGTGGGCTCGCGACCATAAGATTCGGCGAGCAGCGCCATGACACGGCGCAATTTCGCAATTTTATCAACCATGTGAACTGGAAGGCGGATCGTCTTGCTTTGGTTGGCAAGGGCTCGCTTGATCGATTGCTTGATCCACCATGAACCATAGGTTGAGAGTTTCCCTCCTTTTGCCGGATCAAAGCGCTCGACAGCCTTCATTAGTCCAATATTGCCCTCCGAAATTAAATCCATGAGAGGAAGGCCATAGTTTGAATAATCCTGTGCAATTTTCACGACGAGACGCAAGTTGGCTTTAATCATTCGTGTCCTGGCATCTTGATCACCCTTTTTGATTAGGGCTGCTAATTCGACTTCTTCCTTCGAAGTAAGCAAAGGAGTCTCACTGATCTCGCGCATGTAGAGCCTTAAGCTGCTGTCCGCATCATAGCGTGAAGAGCTGACTGTTGATGTTGGGGGGGGTGTTTTCATAGTTTTGTCTTTCGTAAAACGACTGGAACTTTGCTTTTCGCTGGAACATCGTGATCACAATGTAAACTTAAGCATCTACAAAGTGTGACGCGCCCAGTGTCACTTGCGTTACTTCATTTGTATAAAAATTACATTTTTTCAAAATGCCCTTCGTTTTTCGGCCCTCTGATTTGGCCTCTCGTCCAAACCTTCTATGGCGAAATCACTTGTTTATTTGTTTGTCAGATCGTCACCAACTCGTTCGAAGTCCAAGATCCTAAACAGGCCTAATATCCACAAAAAAAGCGGGACCGGTTAGGGCCCGCTTTGTGTCTTTAATGGTAGCTTACTCCCCAAACTTAGAATCAAGCATCAAAGTTATATGCCGTTTCACCGTGCTCGGCAGAATCTAGACCCTCTGCCTCAACCTCTTCCGAAACCCGCAAACCAACAGTCTTTTTGATAAGCGTAACAATGATGATTGTTGCGACGGCGGACCAAACGACGGTTATTCCCACCGACTTAAGCTGAATAATGAGCTGCTCCATACTAGAATAAGTTTCACCAGTTTCAGGATTCTTAACACTAAGCCCCAAGCCTCCGAGGACACCTTCGGCACCGAGAAATGCGACCATAATCGTCCCCAAAATGCCACCCACCCCGTGCACTGCAAAGACATCGAGTGAGTCATCAATATTCAATTTGTGACGGACAATTCCGCACATGAAGTAACAAATGACTCCGGCCGAAAGCCCGATCAAAAGAGCCCCCATTGGACCAACGTTACCTGAAGCCGGCGTTATTGTAGCTAAGCCAGCCACCATTCCGGTCGCGATTCCAACCACCCCGGTTTTTCCTGTTTGGATTCGCTCTACGAGGCACCAAACCAGCGCAGCTGTGGCAGCAGAAATATGAGTCACTAACATTGTCATCCCTGCCGCTCCGCTGGCTCCGCCCTGCGAACCGGCATTGAAACCAAACCAACCCACCCAGAGGAGAGAAGCACCAATCATCACAAGGCCCGGACTATGAGGAGGCTGAAGTTGCTTCGGGAAACCCTGACGTGGCCCGATCATCTTGGCTAGAACCAGCGCAGATACCCCAGCGGTCGCGTGAACCACGATTCCTCCAGCAAGGTCAATGGCTCCCCAACCAAGCATGATTCCTCCATCGGCCCACACCCAATAAACTGCGGGAGCATAAACTAAGGTCAGCCACAACGCAGTGAAAACCATCACCGCAACAAATTTCATTCTCTCTACAAAAGCACCCACGATCAAACCAGGGGTGATGATGGCAAAAGTCATTTGAAACATTACGAACACCGTATTCGGAACTCCATTGGAGTTATTACCCTCCACCCCATTCAAGAACGCGTTACTAAGACCTCCCAACCAGCCACCTCCTAACAAGCCTGAATCTTCGTCAAAGGCAAAGCTGTAGAGAAAGACCACCCACATGATCGACGCCAATGCCGCGATCGCGTAACAATGCATCAATACCGAGAGGACGTTTTTAGATCTCACCAACCCGCCGTAAAAAAGGGCCAAGCCAGGAAGAGTCATCATCAGCACAAGAACCGTGGCAGTAATCATCCAGGCTGTATTGCCGGTGTCGGTTGGAGTCTCGCCCTGAGCCCAAAGAGAGCCTGAGCTAAGGAACAGCATCGCTAAGAATGCTCCGAAGGATTTCATGGAATGGCGGTATTTCGTCATAATTTATCGAATTGTGTTCCGGACCATTAGCCCGGCGACTAGGGGGTAAGCATCTTTCATGCCAAATATGAATTTCACTCATCAAAGCGTGGCACACCCGTTGCTCACTCCTTCTCGTTCAACTCGAACCCAATATAAAAGATGCGAAAGCTAACACAAAAAATGACAAAGGCATGGCTGCTAACCTTAACAGTCAGTTTCCTCGCCGGATTCGGCGAATCAAACGCGGAAGGATTTGATCCTGCCTCCGAAGAATACGCCGTCACCGCTGAGATGCTCGATGCTGATCATGATGATTATGATGAAGGAGCAGTAGACCTAATCGGTAAGGCCATTTTCAAGTATGTCGAACTTGGCGGAGAAACTTCCGCTCTAAGCGATACCCAAAGGTCTGCTATGGATGGCTACTATGATCGCTATGAGGACGCTCCCTTCTTCGGTCTCAGTAACCTCTGGATCTTACTCTCAGCATTCCTGGTTTTCATCATGCACCTCGGCTTCGCAACTCTTGAGTCAGGCTTAACCCAAAAGAAGAACACGGTAAATATTCTCTTCAAAAATGTTTTTATCATCTGTTCCGGACTTCTTCTCTACGCAGTTTACGGTTTCAACGGAATGTATCCGGGAGACTTCAACGGATTTTTCGCCATTGGCTCACCGATCACCAATGCTGACTATGGTAGCACTGATATTTCTTATGGTGGCACAGGGCTTTGCCAGACTGGGTTTGCTGATTTCATCTTTCAAGCTATGTTCGCCGCGACCGCTGCGACAATCGTTTCTGGAGCAGTTGCAGAGCGGGTAAAGATTGGATCATTCATGATCTTCGCGGTTCTCCTTGTGGGTTTTGCCTACCCAGTCACTGGCTCCTGGAAGTGGGGCGGAGGATGGCTCGATGCGAAAGGTTTCTACGACTTTGCTGGATCCTCGGTTGTTCACGGTTTCGGAGGTTTTGCCGCTTTGGCTGCTGTGATTCTCCTCGGTGCTCGTAAGGGCAAATATACGAAGGAAGGTATCAAGCCAATCCTCGGCCACAGCATGCCTCTCGCAACAATCGGAGCGATTCTCCTCTGGTTTGGGTGGTTTGGATTCAACGGAGGCTCAGTCCTCTCAGCTGATCCAAGTTCAATATCCTACGTGATCGTAACAACTTCTCTTGGTGCCGCTGCTGGCGGGCTTGTTGCCATCGCAACTTCATGGGCTGTTCTTAAAAAGCCGGATCTCTCCATGGCCCTCAACGGAATTCTTGCCGGCCTCGTTGGGATTACCGCTGGTGCAGATCAATTCACCTTGATCGGTGCTGTTATCGCAGGCGGAATCGGTGGAACCTTGGTTGTCTTCTCGGTCCTCTTCCTTGATAAGATCAGAATCGACGACCCTGTAGGTGCCATCTCTGTTCACGGAGTGGTTGGGATGTGGGGAACAATAGCAGTGGGGCTTGGATTCCTTACCAAAGCCGACTGCGAGGCAACTCTCGGCGTTCAGATTCTCGGAACTCTTGCTATCGGAGCATTTGCCTTCCTCTTCACATTCATCGTCTTCGGTATTCTGAAGGCTACGATTGGCATTCGTGTCAGCGAAGAAGAAGAATACGAGGGTCTTGACGTAGCGGAGCATGGTGTCCCCGCTTACGCTGAGTAGTTCCATATTTCTTTTACAAAATCTTCAAAGACCGCAGCCAAGTCTGCGGTCTTTTTTCGTAATCATTCCTCGATAACTTCATAGACGACCGGTTGGCCGCTAGATGGGCTATCACTCACAGTGACAGCTATTAAAACCTTAGCCGCAGCCAATCCAGCCTCCTCCACCGAGCGGGCATGGACTAAAGCCAAACAATCACCCTCACTCACCTGCTGCCCCAATTGAGGAAGCTCCGACAATCCGACAGCGTGGTCGATTCTATCTTCCGCCCGCCGTCTTCCACCACCAAGTTCGACCACCACTAGCCCAAGCTCACGGGTCTCAATGTGTGCCACCCAACCACTTCTAGGCGATTTCACCTCAACAATCTCCTCCGCCTTTGGAAGATACTTCTCGGGTTCGTCTACGAAATCGCCGGGCCCGCCTAGTCCCTCGACCATTTGGCCAAAGATCTGTGCTGCCTTCCCAGAATTCAAAGCTCGCCCTAGGTCACGGCGCGCTTGATCTCGATCCTTGGCCAAACCTCCCAGAACTAATAATTCGGAGGAAAGACTCATCACCACAGTTTCAAGCCGCGAGCGGTCGCCCTCCCCTCTCAAAAATTTTACGGCATCCAAAACCTCGAGTGCATTGCCCGCCGTTCCCGCCAAGGATTCATTCATATCGGTCACAAGAGCACTCGTTTTGACTCCCGCCCCATTGGAAACCCCTACAATACTTTCGGCGAGCGCCACCGAATCAGGATAGTCTTTCATAAAGGCTCCGCTCCCTGTTTTAACATCCATCACCAAGGCTTCCAAACCCGCCGCTAGCTTTTTGGAAAGGATGGAGGCGGTGATTAAGTCAAGCGACTCTACCGTCGCCGTAATATCGCGGGTGGCATAAAATCGTTTGTCTGCGGGGGCCAGCGAAGCAGTTTGACCAATAATGGCAACCCCGCAATCCTTCACGACTCTGCGAAACACCTGATTGGATGGCATCGTTTGGTATCCCGGAATGCTATCAAGCTTATCGAGCGTCCCACCGGTATGTCCCAACCCGCGACCCGAAATCATAGGGACATAGCCACCACAAGCTGCGACCAATGGCCCTAAGATTAGAGAAACATTATCACCCACCCCACCAGTCGAGTGCTTGTCAATCGCCGGTCCATCGAGATCGTCCCATGAAAGAATCTCTCCCGAGTCCCGCATTCCTTCGGTCAAGGCTACCCGTTCATCAAGCGACATCCCCCGGAAAAAGACGGCCATCGCAAAAGCGGCGATTTGCCCCTCCGAAATCGATTGATCCCCGATTCCTTGTGCAAAATGCCTAATCTCGTCACGACTCAGAGCCTGACCGTCCCGCTTCTTTCTTATAATTTCCTGAATTAACATCGTGTTTAGCGGTTTAAGGCTTGCTCGAGCAAGAGCCATAATTTGCTCCCTCCCCAAATGCCCACAATCCCCATGACTCCAGCAAAAAACGGCGGTGCTGGAAGTGGCAATTTGCAAGCAGTGAAAATTAAGCCGACTATTAATCCTGTCCCGAGTGATGCGAATGCGACTGCCATGAGTGACATTCACTTAACGAATGGAAAGTCTCAACACCAAATCACCAAACAAGTTCTCGTAAAATTCTTTCCTCTTTAACTCACGAAAAGAAAAACTACCTTAGTTCTATTAACAACATGATCAAGACCCTCCTGCTCTTTCCAGCTCTTGCCCTCCCACTCAGTGCCCAACTTAGAATCACCGAGGTCATGTCGAATAGCAATCACTCAGATACCGCCGCCAATGGCGATTGGTTCGAGATCACTAACACGGGATCAACGGCCATAAACATAGCAGGATACAGCTTCGACGACGACGACCGCCTTGCCGGGGCATCCGGGGGCTTTCCCGCTTACGTGCTGCAGTCTGGAGCCTCAATGATTGTGCTCAACGATGCTTCCGACACCACTTTCCGCTCTCTATGGAATCTTGATCTCCCTATCCGTGTCATTGCCAACGCCGAAATCAGCAACTTCCCAGGCCTTGGATCTGCGGGGGACGAGGTCAACCTTTTCAATAACAGCGGAGGATTGGTCGACCGGTTTACCTTTGGAGCGGCCACCGAAGGATTCAGCTTCGCAAAATACAATGATGGTCAATCCGTTCCTGGGGAGCTTAGCAGTAATGGTGTTCTTGGGGCATACGAAAGCGACGATCCGAGCGACGATATTGCTTCCCCGGGAATTTCATCGGATGTTCCGGCACCCCTTCCCCCATTTTTTGTGATGCCCTTCCAGACAAGCGTTATCGCTGGTTCTTCGCTTTCGGTATCGGAATACCGAGTTCGATCAATTGACCCAAACCCCGGAGACACGATCTCACTCTCTCTTTCAAATGCTCCAGCATGGCTGAGCTTGATCCCCGTGAGCAATGGTATTGGTAGGTTTACTGGCATCCCAACCAACAACGATATCGGATCACATACCTTTCAAGTTATTGCCACCGACAACACCAATCGCGAAAAATCTCAAACATACCAAATCGATGTTCTACCTGCTCTGACTCCCATCATCCTGAACGAATACAATGCCGTGGGCACCGAGGAATATCTTGGTGGCGGTGACGAACTCGAGGCCGGCGCGCCATTTGATTCTTTCTTCTCCCGGATCGAAGGTAATGGAGGGGCTTGGGTTGAATTTGTAGTCACCCAAAACTCGGACATCCGAAAATGGACTCTTGAAATCACCAACAAGGATAGCACCCAGATCCTTAAACTCGCAGATCATGTCGCACTCGAAAGTATTCCTGCCGGTACTGTTCTCACTTTCTCTGAAGGCAATCGTTACCTTGGCACGAGCTTCAATCAAACCTCTAGGCTTAATATCGATGGCTACGCTTGGACCAATATCTGGATGCACGATTCTATTGTCATTGATCAGGACAACAGCACCCACCCTCCCAGTTCTCCCATCGGCAGTGATGACACCCGGTTCACGTGGAAAAATGCCGCCGATCAGATCATTTACGGTCCGTCAGGGGAAAACATCGCCCTCTCCGATTCAAATGACAATGGAATTGGCGACGAACCGATCGCGGTTGGCGACAGCGAGGTCTTCCGCTTGGAAGCCAACCCCTCCGCTTCAACCAATCCTCTCAATATAAACTACGACGACGGAAGCTCCTCCAGCTATGGTCGGCCCAATCGCTGGAGCAACGATTCAATAGTACAACTTTTCAATGGCTTCCTTGCGGTAAGCAGCCCCCCTCGAATCACCCCGATTTCCACCACCAAGGCAATCAGAGGAAGTTACAGCGCTGAAGCCAGCTTTTTCGACTCAGCCCACAGCGTGACGAGCCTCACGATGCCCAACTTTATAGAAATGACAATCGATGGAGCCACTCTGACTCTTGCAAGTAATCGCCTGCTGACCACCGCAGACATAGGCACCTACGAAGTAGCCATCCAAATCGATAGTGGTTCCACCGCAAACAATCTCAGCTATCTCGTCTTTCTACTCGAAGTCCTACACCCCTCGCCAACCGTCGTCCTCAATGAATATAACGCGGTCGAGCCCGATCGTTATTTAAATGGTGGCACCGCCGCCGCAGATGGAGATGGAGCTCCGGCTTCCACCGACTCCCACTTTGGCCGAATCATCGGAAACGGTGGGAACTGGTTTGAACTCGCAGTCGTGGGTGACAACACACCTGGAACGATCAACTTAAGCAACTGGACTATCGAAGTTGGAAAAATTGCTCCTTCGGGAAAGTTTGTAGCTTCCACTACGATTGTTCTGAGCGATGCCGCCACCTGGTCTTCAATTTCCCACGGCACCTTACTTACCTTCATCGAACGGAACAGCATGGCTGGTGGACTTGATACCGAAATCAATCGCGTCAATAAAATCGCCACTGATGGTTATGCTTGGACAAATATCCACCTTGAAACACCAGGTTTCATCACAGGGACCAACCTTGATGACATCCGGATCAATTCCAGCAACACTGCCTTCATGCTTAAGGACTCCGCCGGCACCATTATCTTCGGCCCTGCCGGTGAAGGAATTGCTCCACTTGATGGTGTCGGTAGCTCTGAAATCTTCGAACTCGAAAACGATGCCTCTTCTGAAATTTCTCCTATCGATGATGCCTCTGAAACACTTTTAGGATACGATGATGGCTCATCGGGCTCTACCTTTGGCTCACCAAACCTTTTCGCGCCACTTGGATCAGACATCGATCAAGCTCAAGATTTCACTCCTTACATTCAAACCGTAACCGCATTCAATATTTACCTGACTAATCTAGGCTTGGCGGGAGCGGCGGCTGGAGATGACAGCGATGGCGACAGTTTTTCTAACTTGGACGAATACCTCTTTGGCGGAAATCCTGCTGATTCGGGAATCACTCCGATCACTTTGCACGACACAACGACTGGCACCATATCGGTCAATGTAAGAATCAATGATCCTACCTACAGCTTTGTGGCGCAACGCAGTACGGACCTTCAAAATTGGATGATTAGCGAGCTGGAAATAGTTGATAGTGATTCTAACCTTGGACTCGACTTCAAGCTCCGCCGCATCATCTACGCGGGTGATGAGCCAAGAATTTTTATCCGTGTTGCCAGCCAGACGAACAACTAAGAAAAGATTAGGAAGGTCTCTAGAGGGTTCGTAGTTTTTGCGATCGCTCATTACCCCCAAATAAAAACTCAAAGCCCTCTCTTCTCCTTTTCTGCGATGATCCATCCCCGATCATTTTTGGAGAGATATTTTTGGGATGTTTTAATAAGATTCCCATCAGGCTCGGTGAGCCAGAGATTACCCTTATAGTAACGGGTCAATTTAGCAAAGACCACTTCGTCATTCATTCCCATCCACTTGCGATATCCTCTTTTTGCCATCTTGCGCTCCCATACCCCATGATTGTGATCAATTGTGAGAGCTGCGTTTTTTAATTTTCCCCATAGCTCGGATTTTCCGCCCCGACTAAAGCCGCGCTCGCGAGTGTAAACCGCGCCATCAGGTTGAAGCACAACCAAGGTTGGATAGCCCAAGACATTGAACTGCTTCTTCAATCGTTCGGCATACTTGCGCCGAGCGGTAACTGACCCAGTCAACTGGCCAAATTCATCCACCTCCCGTTTGCCGCCGGTCGCATCAATTTTTAACCGCACCAATTTTTCCTTAGCCCATTTTTCAAAGTCAGCCTTTGCAAAAACCTCACGCTGCAAGCGGGCGCACATCGGACTACCCGGACTCCCTGTTTTGGTGAACCATATTAATAAGGGCTTCCCCTCGCGCATTGATTCACGCCGAGCCTCTTGATAGCTGGAAACCCAAGAAGTTTTCTTTTTAGGACGATTCTTAAACTTGTCGCCAAGCTTAAACTCAGTATCCAAATTCATCGGGGCCCATTCAAAGTCATCGTCTGACGGGAGCTTCATATCTCCTACTACCACGTCATCTCCCACCTTCTCAGGGAGATAACCGGCCATTTCCGGAGTCATTCCAACAGCGATGTCTTCACTCTCCTTCTTGACCTTCGCGTCTGCATACCCGCCCATTCCCGATATCCCGTTTCCACTCTCGCTGAATTTTGATGATCTTTGAGCTTTCGGGCTGATTGTCCTCACCTCAAGCAAGTCTCCACAGGAAACCAACGCCAAAGTGATCACAAAAAAGAACCCAGCCGACTTATTCATGGGGGGAAAGGTAGCACCGCGGTCAAGTGCCGTAAAAAAAGCACCTTTTAAACATGGCAAAAAACAGCCGGCGTTGCCACTCCGGCTATCTTTAATACGAGTAAGGAAGATCTAATTTTGTGCAAGACCCGCCTTGTCAGCTTCGAGAGCCTCCTGGGACTTCTCGAGAGATGCCTTGCTTTGTTCAGCAGCCCAACTTGAGTAGGATTTTTGGCTTACAACCTCCATGACTCCACGCATATTCGCATGGTTCTCACCACAGAGCTGACCACACACGACATAGGTCTCAAGCTCCTTGGTTGGCATGAACCACATCGGAATATCACGACCCGGAATTGCATCCTGTTGGATCCTCATCGGCACGATCGAGTAGTTGTGAATCACATCCGTAGACGTGACTTGGAGGATCGCATTACGTTTCACCGGTAACTTCAAAATGCCTGAAACGAAATCGTCATAGCCATTTGGATCATCTGGATCAATGCAGGGATCTCCCGGCCGGCTCACAAGGGTCCGGTCAATGCGGCCGAACTTCCCATCCTCACCGGGGTAGTGGTAACCAAATCCAAACTGGTATGCCACGACACGAACCCGAGCAGGATCGGTCTGCGTGACCTCCTCAAAATTATCGGTCCTCTCCCACCAGAGAGGGAAAGCGAATCCGAGCAGAAGAACAGCTTCGATGATCACCACACCAATCTCCAGATGACTAGAAACGTGATTTGTGACGCCGTGGTAACTAGCCTTGGCATTCTTCGAAGCCCTAAACTTCCAGAGGCAAAAGAGGAAAAAGAGAGTCCACCCAATGAAGAGAGCAAACATAAACCAGTGAACAATATCGATGAGGTGATCGACATTGCCGCCGTGATCGGAGTAATTCTCGGGAATCCCGAGCCATTTTGACCAATTGAGTAATGTAAACATGGGTAAAACAATTAGGAGTTATTAGGGGGAGCGACGTAATCGTCACAATACTGAGAATCCAAACCGGCGCGCTCACGTTTTGCAATTTTCAGCATGAACCAAACCACCATGGTAATGAGTGGAACAATCACGAGGAGCATCAAGGCAATCGCCCAGCCTGCGGCATCTTGGCCGCCATGCTTAAAAGCGTTCGCACAAGTGGCACACGCAAGAATTGAGGATGATGTAATCATAATTTTCTGAGATCTAGACGATGATGTTCTTCGATTTTTTTCTAAAGTAAAAACCATAGACGATTAAGCCTGCTGAAACAGCTAGAGTAAATATGCCAAAAGCTTTAACACCAAGTCCGGAGGATTGCTCATCAAGGAACAACGCCCACACCCCAAAACCAGCACAAAACAGCGAAGCTATCGCGATAAAAATAAGATGGAATCCTTTGATCGACATGTCTTTTTATTATTAGTTTTCAGCTCATCGACCGTGAACGTCCGTTGCTGGTTTGGATGGATCGTAGAAACCATCGCTGTAAGACTCATTCCCAAACTCGATAGGATCGCTGATCGACCAACCAATCAACCACATACAGAAAAATGCCATCACTAATCCGAGAGCGTAGAAAAAATAAACCATCGGACGCTCGTGGTTAAGGTGCATGAATATCAGCATCACGAGTGTCGCTTTAAATGCAGCGATACAAAGACCAATTGTTGCGTCCATTGCATCAAATCCATGGCCACCGAAGTCTAACCATTCAACCGACGCTACCATCACCGTAACGACGGTGAAGACAAACAACAGGGTCCCGATAAATAGATAGAGCTTCTTCGCTTTTTTTACTTCTTTGATGGAATCAGCCATAAGTTTTTGCGTTTAGAGGTCAGGAAAAGTGAGGATTACATTAGGTAGAGAATCGGAAAGAGAAAGATCCAGACGAGATCAACAAAGTGCCAGAAAAGCCCACCTACTTCGACCCGATTTGCTAACCATTCCGGGTTAGAGTCATACATCTTACGCCCAAAGAACAAATAATAACCAAGGACAAGAGCGCCACCTATCACGTGAAGACCATGTAAACCGGTGATTGTAAAATAGATCGCGTAGTAAGTATTCCACTTGGGTGTAAAGGTGGACTCAAACCCAACATTAGCGCGTGGAATCTCAAGATGGGGAAACTTCTTCCCGTGGATTTTGTGATTAGCGCCTGCAAACCCGTCAAGATCGAAAAGACCACTCCGCTTGAGGGTCCGGGCTTTGCTTTCCTCATAAACTTTTTCTGCATCATACCCCAATTCCCCGTAGGCAAGAATCTGATCCCAATTCACGCGAAACTTATCATTAAGAGTTGGAACACGGCCCTTTTTTTCAAGCCGCTCTGTCTCAGCTCTTAGCCACGCCATGTGGCAGTCCCAAATCTTCTTGAACTCGTTTCGGTGGTCAACATTGCTACCCTCACTGTGTCCATCATGATTCCCGTGATGAGCTTCGTGAGTCAGGAGCCAAGTGCCCTCGATAACAGGAAACGGGTCAAGCCCTTCAACCTCAGCACGCTGTGCAGTAGTCCGAAAATCCAGAGCATCGACCCCCATAATCACTGGGCTAGGAAGGACCTTACCCGACACTAAAGTATCGTCGCGGAGTTTGGCACTCAAATCACCAACATTAACCTTCTTAACAAGATCGCCAGGCTCGAGCACTAAAGTGAAAGGAGGGTCGACCTTAAAAGTGACTTCAGAAGGCGCCCGAAGACTCAAAATCTTAATCTTCTCGGCATCCTCAGCACGACGATCTTTCCAAATCTCTTTTTCGACGATATAGGTGGAAGCTTCCTCCTCACCTTTTTCATTACGAATCCAATCCCAAGAGGCCGCAAGAAACTGGGTCCGGATTTTCCGATCGTATGAGCGGGCATCAAGATAGGCATCTTCGAGTTTGTCGAGTAATTCGATGGTAAGCTCCTCTCCCTTATCAGCAATGCTCGCCTTTTCGGTATTCGAAAGCTGATCACGATTCATTTTACCA
>DCQM01000073.1 GCA_002323895.1 Akkermansiaceae bacterium UBA1518 | reverse complement strand
CTTATATGAAGACTGATATTCAACCGTTGAAGAGGAGTGATTACTCTGAGGATGTTGAATTAGTGCTTCGAAAGAATGGCAAAGATTATTGTGAGAAGTGTGGAAATTTTGTCCATGGTTCTGAAGTGTCTCCCGATCGACTAGAGCGCTGGGTCTCAGGTAAAGAAAAAGTGATTTGCCCCACCTGCCGTAATATATTTTCGCTGAAAAGGCGAATTGTGATTTTAATGGCACTTCTTGTCGTTTCGATTGCAATGATTATTATGATTTAGGTGGATCTAACACCTCTTTTTTGGTTTGGTTTTCTTTCAAAAGAAAAGAGTCAGCTTTTGGCACTTGTGGTGGCTGGTGGGTGAGCAAACCAAGGTTTTTGTTTTTGGTTTTTGAGTGGGGAGGAAATATTATGTATGCTCACAAAGATGGAACCGTTAAGAATGAGGGGATTAGTTGCCGCTGTGGTGACGCCAATGAATGGAAACGGCGATTTAAATTTGGGAGTTGTTCCGCAAGTTGTGGATTATCTCGTATCGAAAGGGATCACTGGGATCTATATTGCTGGCAGCACTGGAGAAGGGATGTCGTTGACTGACGAGGAGCGACGTGAAGTCGCTGAGGCCTATGTTTTTGCTGCCAAGGGGCGGATGAAGTCCTTCGTGCAGGTGGGGCATAACAGTTTGAAAGCGTCAGCCGATTTGGCAGGGCATGCTCAATCGATTGGAGCTGACGCAGTGTCGGCAACCCCAACAGGTTATTTTAAGGTGAGTGGTGAAGCAGAGCTGGTTGAAGGTCTTTTGCCAATTGTGGAAGCGGCTTCCAAAACACCTTTCTATTATTATCATATCCCTTTCCTTTCTGGTGTGAATCTTGATCCAGTAAAGCTGACTAAGATATCGATGGATCGATTGCCTACATTTTGTGGGATTAAGTATTCTGATGGTGCGAGTCTCCATAATCTTCCTTTGCTTGAGAGCGTAGCGCCGGGTTTGGAGTTTCTCTCTGGATCAGATGAAGCTTACCTCATGTCGGTTGCTCAAGGGTATCAGGCAGCTGTGGGAAGCACCTATAATTATGCTGCCCCAATTTATGATAATGTAAGGAAGTACCTGAGCGTGGGAGATTTCAAAGGAGCGCAAGTGTGGCAGAAGCGTGCTCTTGAAATGATCACGGCGATGTTTGAAACATGTGGAAGATCGTCCTTGAAAGTGATGATGCAAATGGTGGGGATTGATTGTGGTCCTGTGAGAAGGCCGATTGATCCGGCGAGTCCAGATCAAATCATAGCCTTGAGGAAGCGTCTTGATGAAATGGGATGGTTCGAATGGATTGACGAAGATCTCAGCGTAGAAATGTCATGAGGCTTTTTTTTGCTTTCTCGATTCTTGGAATAGCCCTTGGAGGGGCGCTTGAATGGGATCGATTGCCTGATCTCCCAGACCGGGAGGGATTTGCGGGGGTGTTTTCAGGGGTGGTAAGCGAGGGTGAAGAAGATTTTTTGGTTGTGGCTGGTGGGGCAAATTTTCCAGATGGAAGACCATGGGAAGATGGGAAGAAATTTTATTACGACGGGATTTACATCTTACCTTTGAAGGAGGATAGCGAGTGGCGAACTGCTGCTGTCAAATTACCAATTAAAGTTGGTTATGGGATGTCGGTGAGTTTGAAGAGTGGGAAATGTTTGTTCATGGGAGGAAAGAATGAAGCGGCTTCTCGAGCGGAAGTTCTGGAGCTTTCAATGGCTTTGGGAAAGGTGAAGATTAGCAGAATCGGAAATCTTCCTCGCGCAATAGCCGAAGGAGTTGCGGCAGTGGTCGATGGAGAAATTTTAGTGGGATCAGGTGGGGATGGAGAGAAAACTCATCGGGAGATCTTCAAACTGGTGAGGCCTAATCTAACAACAGTAAGATGGGAATCGCTAGGCTGGCCAGAAGACGCGCGTGGTCGAATGTATCCTGTTGCGGGAGTTAAGGGAGGGAAGCTCTACCTGTTTGGGGGGAGAGATTTTGCGGAGTCAGAGGAAAAAGACATAAATCGAATCTTTGGATTAGATTTTTTGAAGGATTGCTGGGAGTTAAATTTATCGTTAGGAACGTGGAGAAGGTTGGCTGACCTTCCCGAGGCTAAATCGGCGGCGCCATCGATGGCTGTGCCGCTAGGCGCAAGTTCCTTGCTGATGTTGGGTGGCGTGCCGGTTGAGTTTTGGAAAGATCAAGTGGCAGCACGACCAGAAATAAACGGTCAGGGGATGGAGCATCCGGGGTTTCCGGCGTCGATTCTTTCCTATAATATAGTGACAGATCAATGGACTGAGGTGGGGAGGCTGCCGCTTGCTGGGACCTTTGCCCCAGTCACAACTCCGGTGGTTTTCTGGGATGACAAGGTCATCATTCCGACGGGTGAGATTAAGCCTGGAGTGAGATCTCCCCAAGTCTTGATAGCTGAGATAGGAGAAACGAAGCTCAGCTTTGGGTTGCTGAATTGGATCGTGGTTGCGGTTTATCTTCTGGGAATGGTAGCGATTGGATTTTGGTTTATGAAAAAGGAGTCGGCTTCTTCGACTGAGGCCTACTTTCGGGGTGGTCAGAAGGTTCCATTCTGGGTTGCCGGGCTATCGATCTTTGCGACGATGCTTTCGGCCATCACTTTCATGGCGGTGCCGGGAGTGGCATATGCGAAGGACTGGAATGGCTATATCGGGCAGTGGCCTATTTTGATCATCGTGCCTTTGGTGGTGATGTTTTACCTGCCGTTCTACCGACGGCTCAATATCACGACGGCCTATGAATATTTGGAAAAGCGCTTCAATGTCGCTACCCGGGTGATCGGGAGTGTGACCTTTATGTTGTTTCACATCGGGCGGGTGGCAATAGTGCTCTATCTCCCGGCTCTTGCGCTTTCGAGTGTCACTGATATTAACGTTTTTACGGCGATTACAGTGATTGGAATCTTGTGTGTAATTTATACCGTGATGGGTGGGATTGAAGCAGTGGTTTGGACTGATGCGATTCAGGCGCTTGTCTTGATTGGAGGCGCTTTGTTGTGCTTTGGATTGATCGTGTCGCAGGTCGATGGGGGATTAGGCGCTATTGGTTCAGCGATGAGTGAACAAGGGAAGGGAATCACGGCGAGCTGGAGCTTTCACGATATTTCAATCGGGAAGGAATCGACGTCGGGTTTTGTCTTGTTCGTGGCCTTTATGTTGGCCAATTTGCCCTCTTACACTTCGGGGCAAGATGTCGTGCAGCGATACGTTACGACTTCCTCTGAAAAAGAGGCGGCAAAATCGCTCTGGATGAATATCGTGATGGTGCTCGTGGGGTCGGCGATCTTCTTTGGATTGGGGACAGCCTTGTTTGTTTTCTATCAAGAAAACCCCGAGTTGATGGATCCCACACTTCCGGCCAAGGACAGCGTGCTGCCTTTCTTTATTATGCAAAACCTACCGGTTGGGGTAGCGGGTCTGATTATTGCCGGAGTGTTCGCAGCTGCTCAGTCGACGATTTCGAGTTCCTTGAATTCGGTTGCGACAGCTTTTGTGACCGATGTTTATGGGCGTTTGTTAAAGCCGGAGAGCTTGGATGATCAGAGGCTGGGCGTAGCGAAATGGGTCGTGGTTATTCTTGGTGTCGTAGGGATCGGGATATCGTGTGTCTTGGCAAAAATGGGGATGGATGGGGTCTTTATGCTGTTTAATCGTTTCATCGGATTTGCTCTGGGGCCACTGGGTGGTTTGTTCGCGCTTGGGATTTTTTCGAGACGGCCGAATGGGCTGGCTGGCTTGGTGGCCTTAATTTGTGGGGTGTTGACCGTGACTGTGACTTACTTCCTCAATGAAGCAGGTGTTATCGATCTGATGCCTCTACTTTATGGCGCGGTGGGATTTTTAACAACCTTGGGAACGGGCGGTGTTTTGGGGTTTTGGTTGCGGGCGAGTGATGAGAACGTGAGAGGTTTGACGATTTGGACGCAGAAAAAGTAGTGAGTGGATATTCGAAGCAAGAGCTAGAGGCTTTACGGGATTTTTATCGGGCGAGTTTGCTTGAGGATACCCTGCCGTTTTGGATGCCCGGAATTGTCGATGAAGAATTCGGGGGATATCTGTCAATGCGTGATCGGGACGGAAGTTTGATCGACGACGATAAATCGGTTTGGTTACAAGGACGGTTTGCGTGGATGCTGGCGACCTTATGCAATACGGTCGAGAAGAAGGAAGAGTGGCTATCGGCAGCGAAGAGTGGGGTTGAGTTCTTGAAGGCTCATTGTTTTGACGAGGATGGACAGATGTTCTTTTTGGTAACTCGAGAAGGGAAGCCCTTACGGAAGAGAAGGTATTTCTATTCCGAAGCTTTTGCGGTCATGGCTTTCGCGGCTTATGGAAAAGCATCGGAGAACGAGATGTGGCTCGAAGAAGCCCGAAAACTATTTGCAAAGTGCATGGATTACGTGGACGGAACAGCTTCGGCAGGTGAGCCAAAGTGGACCGACGAGAGAAAGGTTAAGGGGATCGGAGTTCCGATGATTTTTTTGCAGGTGGCGCAGGTTTTGGTGGCGAACGGTGGAGACGAACTGGCGGAGCGTAAAATTGATGGGCTTATTGAGGAAATCCGTGGATTCGTTAAGGATGACATCAAGTGTGTTATGGAGCAGATTGGAGTTGATGGGGAAGTGGTCGATCATATTGATGCGCGAACTTTGAATCCAGGCCATGCGATCGAGGGAGCGTGGTTCATTTTGGATGAAGCAAAGCGTAGGGGAGGCGATTCAGAGCTGGTGGGCCTTGGGTGTCGAATGCTCGATTACATGTGGAAGAGGGGATGGGATGAAGAATATAGCGGCATTACCTACCTAAAAGACGTTTACGATAAACCCGTGCAAGAATACTGGCATGACATGAAGTTCTGGTGGCCCCAGTGTGAGGCTATTATTGCTACTTTATTGGCCTATCAGCTGACAGGTAATGAGAAGTATGCTGGGTGGCATCGAATGATTCACGAGTATGCCCATAAAACATTTCACGATGAGGAACACGGTGAGTGGTTTGGTTACCTTCACCGGGATGGTAGAATATCATCGACCCTCAAAGGGAGTCATTATAAAGGCCCCTTTCATCTTCCCCGTATGCAATGGTATTGCTGGAAAATGCTTGAAGGATAAGGTGACTTTTCTGAGCGATGCCCAAGTTTTGGGGGGCTGAAAAGCAGAGGGCTTTGACGTTCTCTCAAGAGGAAAAGAGTATTATTTTGACTCAATAGGAATGGTGCCGTCCCCGGTTGGGGTTCCTTTTTTAAGCCAATCGAGGGTAAAGCGGGCCACGCGAGAACCATTATTTTTCTCGGCATGGAGGTAAATGTAACCCTCAGAAGGGGTGCCGGGCCGGCCGGCATTGAGGGCGGAATAGCCGCTGGGCCCAGGGAGGATGAGGCGTTTGACGGGCCACGTTTTACCACCATCAAAACTTGCCCAGACGGTGCCTTGTTCGCGGGTCGCTTTGGGAGTGTCAATATTGCTAAAAATGAGAATGTCTTGACCGTCGACAGGAAGACGGACGAGGCCTCCCATACAACCATAGGAGCGATGTTGGTGTCCATCGGGAAGGATGTCGATAATACGGAAATCTTTCCAAGTGTGTCCACCGTCGGTGGATCGGGCTTCGCGGCGACGGGTGTTTCTTGGTCGCTTCTGCCAGTGGACTCTTGAGTTGTAGTAAAGTGAACCGTCGGAGAGTTCTACGAGACATGCTTCTCCGGTGCCGTTTTCTGGAAAGGGTTCAGAAGTTTGCCAAGTTTTACCGTGATCGTCGGAATAGATTGCGTTCGTGTAGTGCTCGGGCCATTTTTCGCTGTCATTTTTTCCGGCGTAATATCGGGTGGGGCGTATGAGTCGGCCTTTGTGCTTTCCATAACGGAGGGTCGTGCCGTGCTCGTTCATGTGCATGGACGGCTGGTGACCGTTGGCGTCTGGTCGTATTGTAGGGATTTCTTTCTTCCAGGTGAGTCCGTCGTCACTACTGCGGTAAATAAATATTTTGGCAGGTGGGTGTCCTTCTTCAACGAAGGCGAGAATATCACCAGTGGTCTCGTCGACCGTTGTGCCGCCACCTTGGAAGCCAGGATTTGCGATTGTAATCTCGGGGCCCCAGGTCGTGCCACCATCGGTGGAGCGGCGCGCGCGGATGTGTTTATTCCCCCACGTGGCGATCAGAGTTCCTTTCTTAGAGACAACAATGTTGGGAAAGCGTTCACCCTGAAATAGAGATTGGATGAGTGGTTCATCGGAAGTCTCTTCATTGAATTCTGAAATGGAGATCTTTTGAAAAATCATGTCAGCGACGGAAGATTCATAGAGGATTCCGAGATGGTTTTCGTCGATCATGACGAGGGAGGAATAAGCCCCGCCTTTTGTGTCGAGGAGGATTTGGGAGGACCATGTTTTACCGTCGTCGGTGGAGCGACGAAGGGTCATGTGTGAGCGGGATCTTTTGTTGTTGGGATTGGAAAAGTAGAGAGTTCCATTTCGGTATGGATCGGCGATGAGGGAAGCCATACAAACTGGTTCGGGCAGCGCGGAGTGGTCTGTGGAGTGAGTGAGCCAACTCTTGCCGAGATCCTTGGTCTGGGCGATTGCACGACCGTTAGTTTCCGACTTGTCGGCGCGGTTTCGATTGTCGCGCATGTTGAGGAGGAGCGAGCCATCCGAGAGTTCTGCGACTGCGCATTCCGTAGTATTGTCCCGAGCATGGCTAGAGACGTGCCAGGTTTTTCCGTGATCCTTGGACCAAATGATATTGGAAAAGGGTAGGCCTTTGGCATCGCGACCTTGGGTGGGCATCACGAGGGTGCCGTCTTTCATAGTGATGCCATTCCCTGGAGCGGGAGCGAAGAGATGCCAGGCGGGGTTTTTGAGTTTCTTTGTCCAGTTTTCAGGCTGAGACCACGTGGCTCCGTGATCGGTGGATCTGACGACCAGGAATTGAGTGGATTTATGAATATCGAAGCCGGGTTCAGAGCCGTTTCCTCGCCATTGGTGTGTACCGGGTTTTCCGTGGGTCCAGCATGCTGCAACGAAAATTTCACCAGTTTCGTCATCGACGAGGATACAGGGATCGGAGCAGCCGTTTTGGTCTTGGGGTTTTCCTCCGTGTTCAGCCATGTCCATAATGGGTGCGGGAGGAGACCAAGTTTGTCCGCCGTCTTGCGATATGCGAAGTCCAATGTCCATGTGGCCTTGGAGATCCCGGCGGGAATTGTAACGCATGTCGGCGACTGCTAGGAGGTTGCCGTTTTTGGCACGGGCAATGCCGGGAATGCGGAAGGTGTGACAGTTGTAATTACCGCGTTTATGGATGGGGAAGGCGAGGCGTTGAGGATGAGATAAAATGCGGTCGATTTTTTGATTGGTTCCGTCTGAAAAGGTATATTTGACGGGGGCGAGTGAGATCTTGTGGAGGAGTTTGGCTCCTGGTTTAAGAGAAATGATAAGCTCGAAGAGATGGTTCCCGCGCGGTAAGTCGAGGGAGCCCTTTAGAGTGAAATTATTGGTGATGGTTTGGCTCGCGGCGAACAAGCGATTCCCGGATTTGCGGTGATGGCTAAGAGAGATTTTGGCAATATCTTTTAAGTGCTTGCTTCCGGAAAAATCGATCGATGAAAGAGTTTTTTCCTCGGTGGTAGGGATTCGAAAAGTGAGAAGGGGGGTGTCTGTTCCATCGTTGAACAGAGGTGTGGTTGAGCTTTGAGCTTGAAGCGTTAAGAACCAGGGGAGGAGTGCGAGGAGGAGTTTCATGCTGCTGATGTTTATAGGTTGGAGGGCATTAAAGAGGCTTGGGGCATCTTTCATAGAAAAGATACCGGGTTTCTGAAGTTTTTTTGTGTCGTGCCTTATTGTGACGAACAAGCGATTGAGGCAGCTTTAGTTACATTTATACCACTCTTGCGAATGCCTTTCTTCGGTGAGGGGTCGTTCACAGTCCTGGTCCGGAAGGTGTGACTCATCTTGAGACTGGGCAGAAATTTCTCGAAAAGACCAAAAAGTTTTACACCTTTCAGCAGAACTCCTGAGATTTGAACATAGGCTATCAAAGGGTTAAGGTTGAGATGCCGAATCACCTTTAAGTTTTCGCCTTTATCGCGCCGAAGAAAAACGAGCTGTGTTTTATCGTAATCAACGACACTGATCGTCCCTAAAGATTCCGTCTTCAACTCCCTGAAGGATTTCAATTTGCCCAAGCGAGACAGACAGAGAAAAGGCGGAAAGGTGAGTCAGTTGCGCTTTGTTCCATCCTGCCAGAGAGATCGGTGTGCACTTATGTCTTTCGTGAGTGAAGATGGATTTTGCCAATAAGCTGATTCTCTCCATCTCAGCTTCTACTCACTTATTTCCTTGTAGTTTGTGTCGCGAGGACGTCGTTCAGGCGTCGACAGATCAGTTTGGCCCATAACTTGTAGCCCGCTTTACTGAGGTGTAATTGATCTTCAACAAATAATTCCGATCGAGGGGTTCCATCTGCTCTTAGGTAGTGACTGGCTGTTGGAATGAAGTAAGTGTGGGGTGTCGATAGTGCGATTTCGCGAAGACGGGAATTAACGGCCCGGATTTTAGGCCAGGCTTTAAAACGTTTTTCGCAGGGGGTGATTTCGATTAGGAATACTGGAGTGTTGGGTTGGTGTCTTTGGGAAACACTGACGATTTGTCGCGCAAGGGCTTCGATTTGATCTGGGGTATGGTCTTTCGAGTCACCGGTGACTCCATTACCGATAAACATGACGAGAGCCTGGTAATGATGAGGTGTCACAATACGTTTCGCGAATACCCCCATATCAGTAAATTTAGCACCTCCATATCCTCGACGTATAGTGGAGTAGGGAGCCATGTCTTTCGCCATCGTTTCCCATCTGCGAATGCTGC
>DCQM01000154.1 GCA_002323895.1 Akkermansiaceae bacterium UBA1518 | reverse complement strand
GGCTGTTCGATCGGGCAATCGAATTGAGCAGGAGAAAGATTGTAGGCACTCAGAAAGAATCGTTGATCGTGGGCGGAGGTTAGATTGCGCTCACGCTCGCCTTCCATGAGTATGAATTGAGCGAGCATGGGGCGGAGTCCATTTTCATAGCAAATGGTGAGATAGGGCATGTAATCCTTGATGAGCCCACCGCTCATCCGATGCTTCATGGGTTGGGCTTGAAAGTAGGGATGAAGATTTTCAATCTCGGCGCGGATTCCGGCCTTGAACTCGTATTCTAGCTTTTTCCATGGTTTTTCTTTCCAATAATCGTAGAGTCTTCTGAGGGCAATTAAGCGTTGCTCGAGATTTTTTGGATCTGCCTCGAGCCCGATGTGACCAACGAAATATTTTTCGGTAGTGAGTAACTGCCGCAGAACATCCCGGTCCTGTTTGAGAGTGTGCAAGACTAAGAGATCGGCCTCGTGCACCAATTGGTTCGCGACAATACCCCAGTCGTAGTTCTTGAAACGTTCGGCATCTTTGAAGATCTGCGGAGCACGGTGGTATCCGAAAAATTCTCGGAAAAAGCGGAGGATCTTGGGCTTGGCAATTGCATCCTCTTCTAGGATGCGCTCTAGCTGGAGATGAACCTCTTCTCGTGACTCCAAATTTCCGCTTTGGGCAGCCGACCATAGGGTTTGGTCTGGTGGATCGTCGGTAAGTGAGAACGCAATCGCGAATGCCAGTTCATTGTCCGACAAGATTGTCCTGCCATGATCATCCTTAGACCCGAGACCGAGTTCCATACGATAAACTGCTTCCGGGTTCAGGGCGATGGCTTTAAGACAAACTTCAAGGCCTGCCCGAACGTCGCCGCCGGATTCTTTAACCGATCGTAAAAAGTAGTCCCGGTAGCGGGCTAATTCCTTCTCGCTGGGAGGGCGGAGAACTAGCGTTTTAAACTGAAATCGCACCGCGGCTTCGGCTTGCTCCGGGGTGGGAGGTTCATCGGATTCGAGAATTGTCCGAAAAATTAAGGGGATATCGCGGTTCAGCTGGTGTTCTGCGATGCCGCGAGCATTCAGTAAGAGCGTTTCGAGCGTTGCCGAGTCTGCAAAAAGGCCCTCTGAGTAATCATTAATTCCTGGTCTTTGTTCTAAAGGAAAGGGCTGGCGGGCTTTCCGTAATTCCATCCAGTGGTCTTTAAAAATTCTTTTTTTGGTTCGATCGTAAATGTTGGGGTTTATCCGCCACAAGCGGGGTGGCGAAAAAGGAAGTTCTTTGATTTCTCCGGAAAAAAGAGCGTCATGGTCAACTTGATTACCAAAGGAAAACTGACCCAGGAGGTGCCGTCCACGGGGCGAGGATCGTGCTTTCTCTAACTCCTTACCAAGCCAAGAGATTATCGATGCACGCTGCGCCTCATCGGGCTGGTGCTTTGCGTCCTTTGGCGGCATTTCACCTTGCGCAAGCTGGGCATAGATCTCGTTCCAAGTTTCAAAGTCTAGCCCTTGGGAAATTCGGCCATCGAGGTGGTCGAGTCGAATGCTCCCCTTTGCTTTCTTGGGCCCGTGACATCCGATACAATGATTGTCAAAGAATTGCTGGGTCTTTGCAGGCAGGGCAAACCCTTGGGCAAAGAGCGAAGAATAGCCTACAAGCCCAAGGAAATGGAGGTGGGTTGAAAAGTAAAAAGGCCGCAAGAAATTGATAACTTGATACTTATCGCCTAAAGTGGCCTGGGGCAAGCTGAAGCAATTTGAGGAAAATTGGATAAGACGGCTTCCTTGACCTGTTCCTTTGGAGCTCTAGGCTGCAAGAGCGGTTAGGGATTGCCAATCCAACATTTTAATCATGGCACCTGCTCCGGCATTTCATGTGGCATTCATGTTCCTTCCTCCATTGTCCGAAAGATCCTTCTGGGTAAGAAATTGTAACGAAAGCGCCCGATCGGCGTCTTATCTGTATGAGGGGTTAATTTACCCGTCACCCTAATAATGAGTCATGACAGTTCACCTCAGCCAGTCAATCCAGAGCTTATCGCTCGGGCGGTCGACCGAGATGAGAGGGCCTGCTCACAAATGGTGGAAACCCTTTACCCCTTGGTCATTGGAATCGTGCGGAGGAATCTTCCACGCCATCAGGCGGCCGAGGACCTCGCTCAGGAAATCTTTGTCAAGCTGTTCACGAGTCTTGAAAAGTTCCGCGGGGAGAGTCCTTTTGAACACTGGGTTAGTCGTATTGCGACTCTCAGTTGTTACGAGTCACTCCGCCGCCAAAAGTCTCGACCGCTACTTGAGTTTTCCGAATTGGACATGGACCATTCCCAAGATGCTTCAGATTCCTTTGATCCCAATGCGGTCGACGTCCAGCCTGCCCAGTCTTCTCTTGAACTTCTGCAAAAATTGCTTGCGACTCTCAAGCCTCGCGATCAAATGGTCATCCGTCTTCTCCATCTTGAGGAGAAATCAGTCGCCGAAATTGCCGCCGAAACAGGATGGAGTCCGTCTAAAATTAAAGTTACTGCGATGCGTGCTCGGGAGAAAATGAAAAAAGCTCTCCGGAATCTCGAATCACAAAGCCCTCAATCAATCCGACATGAATCAAAATCAGCAGCAAACAGAGCCACTAGACCTGGTTCTGGACGAGTTGTTGGAGACAGCCCGCTCTCATCCTGAGCCGCCACCTCCATCTGCCCCGCCCCGCAGTCTTGCGGCGGCGGTCTTTGCCGATCTCCGTTCAAAAGACCGAGAGATCCGTTTGGCTCGTTGGCGGCAGATTTCTATTGTTCTTGGCTTGATTTCGCTGGCCATCACTCTCCTGATCTATTTCTTTTCGCTCAGGGAGCCAACAGTTTTACCTGTCCCTGAACTCAATCTTCCCGAACTTGCATCATGAAAAAAACCAATCGATTTCCCACCCGTCGGATCCGTGACTGGGTTTTGATTGCTTTGGGGTTTGCCGTGATCTTTGGATCTGGGTTTGCCGCTTCTAAAATCCTTGAAGATCCCAAAGCAGAACCTCAGCAGGTCTCACTCAATCAATGGGAAGAGCGGGCGCTGAGTAGTCTGCGCGATCAAATTCAAATTCGCCCCGAACAGGAGGATGAAATCGGCAGAGTTCTTGCTGAGACCCAAGTTGAGATCAAGGAGGCGGGAGAAAGAGCATCTCTTGAATTTCATCTCCGACTTTTGGAGTCTCACGCTAAAATGTCTCCCCATCTTGATACGGAGCAACGCCAAATTATGCGAAGAAGCAGCGAGGCGTTGGCTAAAAAAATTAGAGAGAAGTTTTCTGATCTGCTGAAAGAGCAGAATGAGCTAGAGCAGGGGATCCTGCTTGAAGACGATCTCTTGAAACATATTACACCTTAATCCATGAAATTTATTTATTCAGCAACGCTAGCAGGCGCTCTGATTGCGGCGGCGGGTGTTGTTATTTTCCAGAAATTTGGCTCTGAACACAGTGCCACAAGCAAAAGGGGGCCTTCATCGGGTTCTGCTTATGGGCAAAAGCCTCGGTCTTCAGCGATCAGGTCAACGGAATCTTTCCGGCAACAGTCTACTAATGACGGTGTAGCATCCTCAGAGATCGAGACCTTGCTTGCCGATCGTTTCCCATTGTCAATGGGGAGCAATGCTCCTTCCCGCGAAGTTCGTGAGAGACTGAATTTGCTCCGTGCCGAATCAACTGAACGCCTGAATCGGTTATCGCATCAACTCAGCTTAACCCCGGATCAGCGGCAAAAAGCTTATCCTCTCTTGCTGAGATCGTCACCCTTCTTCGGCGCAAATATTCTCATCGATGGACAGACGTTTCCGCCAGTTACGGCCAACATGGTCAATGAAGAACTGCTGAATACTCTCAATTCCGTTCAACAAAACGACATGATTGAGGATTTGGTCGATGAGCGTGAGTGGTGGAGCGAGCTTGTGGCGGATTTCGAGGCAGAACTTGAAGAAGATCAGGCCTTGGCCGAGGGGCTTCCTTTGCATCCTACTGAGACGCAGGATGAAGAGCAGCAATCAGCCTTTAACCTGTTCAATAACGCCGAAGAGTGATATTTTGGGAAAAATGTAACCACCACTGCTTTTTGAGCAACATAGAGGTTAGATGGGGGTTCCCCCCGACCCACAACAACAAAAAACAAGACTATGAAACTAAAACTGATTACAAGCGGCCTAATTTTGGCTTCTCTGGCTGCCGCATCTGCTGACAAGCCTAAGAAAACCTTTGGAGACGGAACTCTCCCTGAATTCCTTGCTCCTTATGATGTTAACGAGGACGGAAAGCTCGACGCTGAGGAGCGCCAGGCCGCTCGCGCTGCTCGGAAGGAAGCTCGTGAGGCTAAGCGTGCCTCAATTCTCGAAACCTTTGACGCGGACGGAGACGGAAAGCTCAATAAAGAAGAGAGAGAAGCCGCCCGCGCAGATGCTAAGGCTAAGATCGAAGAAAAACGAGTCGAGCGCTTCAACGAAGTAGATACTGACGGAGATGGAGGAGTTTCCTTGGAAGAATTCTCCGCGATTCCTTCGATCGCCGAATTAGAAGAGCGTCGGCCAGAATCAGCTGGAAAAATCTTTGCAAAAATGGACCAAGACGAGAGCGGAGCCGTTGATCAAGATGAATTCTTGGACCGTATCCGACGTTCTCATCGTGGTGGACATGGCAAGCCAGGACCTACTAAGCCAGGCACTCGCCCTGAGCCTAAGCCTCGCCCTGAGCCAGGCACTCGCCCTGAGCC
>DCQM01000110.1 GCA_002323895.1 Akkermansiaceae bacterium UBA1518 | reverse complement strand
AGCGTATTGTATACGCGACTCGTGCGGTTGTTTCCGAGCCAGCATCTCCCTCAGACTTAGCAATCTCACGAACGCCGCTGAAAGAAACACCCGCACCCGCAAGAGTGGACAGAGATTGCTGTAAATTTTTATAGAGCCCTAATAGCCCAATACCTGTCGGCCCAAGTAAAACCGCCACAGCTTTCACGCGCAAGAGGCTGATTCCATAATTGAACACCTCTGCACCGCCAACTATCGACGACGACTTCAGGATTGATCCATATGACTCCTCACGATCTTCCGTCGGCTCGCTTGGCGGGCGAGCACCAGCAACTGTATTCTGCTTAGACAAGTAATTTATTTATCGTCTCAATGACCCGTCGAGTAGAATCTTCATCCATCGCTGGACTGATCGGGAGGCTTAAAACTTCTTGGTGGATGGTCTCAGTCAGCGGTAAAGTCAGTCCGTTTAGCTCAGGATAGCCCTTTTGTTGATGAGGAGGTATTGGGTAATGAATCACTGTTTGGATTCCTTGGTCAGCGAGTCGCGCAGCAATCACATCGCGATTCGGATGACGTATCACGAAAAGATGCCAGACGTGTTTTCCATAATCAGCGACATGAGGTAATTTAAGACTAGACCTGTCTGATTTTAGATCCAAAAGATAATCCTCAGCAACTTGGCGACGTTTTTCCGTATCAACATCAAGATTTTTCAACTTCACTCTAAGGACAGCAGCTTGAAGCTCATCCAAGCGACTATTCATGCCCTTATGTCTATTATAGTATTTCTCAAGCGATCCGTAATTACGTAATGCCGTAATAACTTCTGCTAACGCACTGTCACTCGTGATAACAGCGCCGCCATCTCCAAGTGCTCCAAGATTTTTCCCTGGGTAAAAACTAAAACCGGCCGCATTCCCGAGCGAACCAGCTCGGCGCCCCTTGTAGGTCGCGCCATGAGCTTGCGCCGCATCCTCAATGACCTTAAGGTCATGTTTTTTTGCCAACTCATTGATTGAGTCCATGTCCGCACACTGCCCGTAAAGATGCACTACCATAATTGCCTTTGTGCGCTTGGTGATAGCTTCTTCTATTAAAGTAGGATCGATATTGTAGGTCTGTTCATCCGGCTCCACGAGGATGGGCGTGAAACCACTCCGAGATATCGCAAGAATGGAGGCAACATAAGTATTGGCCGGAACGATTATCTCATCACCTTCCTCTATGAGCCCTAATTCGCGATAACCCATCAGTATAAGAATGAGGGCATCCAGTCCGCTTGCCACTCCAAGACAGTGCTTCGCCTGACAGTATTCAGCAAACTCCTGCTCGAAAGCAGCGCCCTCTTTCCCCAGCAAATACCAGCCAGAATCTAAGACCCGCTGAATCGCATCGTCTATTTCGGGACGGTATGCCTCGTTGACCGCCTTTAGATCAAGAAACTTGATTACTTCTTTTTCCATTCTAAAAATTCGTCGTAACTGCGAATATAGTCAGATTCATCGTAGTGCCGATCAGCCAGAACAAGTAAAACGCAGTCTGGTGTAAAATTGCACATAACTCTCCAAAACCCGGGACCTATATAAAGCCCTTTGGTTGAACGATCGAGCAGAACACTTTTCTGCTCCTCGCCATCGTCGAGGATCATTTCACAAGACCCCGTTACCGCGACCGCAATTTGCTGAAGATCTTTGTGAGCGTGAAAGCCACGTTCCACGCCTTCCTTAGTGCCAAAAATATAATAAACTCGCCGTATCGGAAAAGGAATTCCGATATCAGATTCTATGGCAACCAAGCTGCCCCGAGCATCACCGAGCGGTTCGAAATTTATTATTGTCGGCTTCATTTTTTAATTTCTTGAGCCGGATTACCGACGACTGTCGTCCCCGCCAAAACACTTTTAGTAACGACAGCACCTGCTCCGACCATCGCTCCCACCCCAATCTCAACACCAGGAAGTATTGTAGCATTCGCCCCAATTGAAGCCCCCTTACGAATAATGGTCGGGGTAAATTCGTCCGGGTATTGCTTGGAGCGTGGACGCATATCATTAGTGAAAGTCACATTGGGGCCGATAAATACGTCGTCCTCAATTTGAAGGCCATCCCATAATTGAACTCCGCACTTCACGGTGACTCGATGACCAATCGTAACATTGTTTTCGATGAAACAATGAGAGCAGATATTACAGTAACTTCCGATCTTCGCCCCAGGCAAAACGACACAGAACTGCCAAATTGAGGTGCCTTCTCCAATATTCTTGGACTGCACATCAGTCATAGGATGAATTTTTTTATTTTTACTCACTTATCCTGCAACTCGTTTTAAATAAGCTCCATATCCAGATTTCTTCAATTTGCGCGCCAAAGCAAGAAGTTGCTCCCGATCAATAAATTTTGAATAATACGCAACCTCCTCGATACAACCTATTTTAGTGTCCTGACGCTCTTCAATCACACGGACAAAAGTCGATGCCTCATTCAGCGACGCAAAAGTGCCGGTGTCCAGCCAGGCAATCCCACGATTGAAGACGCCGACTTTTAGTTTCTGGCGTTCGAGATACACTTGATTCACCGTAGTAATTTCATATTCCCCGCGAGAAGAGGGCTCGATGGTTTCGGCGATTTCCACCACGTCATTATCGTAGAAATACAGGCCAGGCACCGCATAATTTGACTTCGGCTCTGCGGGCTTCTCTTCGATAGAAATCGCCTGCCTCTTCTCATCGAACTCGACCACCCCATAACGTTCGGGGTCATGGACTGGGGCGGCAAACACCACAGCACCATCTGGATCAGTATGACGACGCACTAGCTCACCAAAGCCAGAACCATAGAAAATATTATCTCCAAGTACGAGTGCCACTTTATCGTCACCAATAAATTCTTTACCTAGAACAAATGCCTGTGCCAAACCATTCGGCACTTCCTGCACCATATATTCAAAGCGGCAGCCAAGCCCAGAGCCATCACCCAGCAAACGTTTAAACGCTGCCTGATCTTCGGGTGTGGTAATGATCAAAATCTCATTGATTCCAGCAATCATCAGCACCGACAGCGGGTAATAAATCATCGGCTTATCGTAGATCGGCATGAGCTGCTTAGATACAGCAAGTGTAATTGGGTGGAGACGAGAGCCAGCACCACCGGCGAGTATTATTCCTTTCATGCGAAATTTCGTTGAAATTTTTGGTCCGAATTTAGAGCTCCGCTTAATTCGAGGCGGTAGTTTAAAATTTTAGTTGAGCGCTTTGTGCTCAGCCCATCGAGTTGGTTAACATCTTCTGCAGTCAAAATCTGAATTTTTTATTTTAGCACAGAGCCCACTTAAACAACTTATACGGTTAGCGAAATAACATTTTGTTGTTCGACCGGAGCATTTTACCACTCAGTCCGAGTAAAGAGTTTTTCCGACTCCGCTAGGCTAAGAAGTCGAACTATTCTGTCCCTAATCGCTCCAACTTGTAATCCCCACTTAAAATACGGTCGGTCCACTCTCGGTTCTCTAAATACCACTCGACGGTTTTGCGGAAACCACTCTTAAAGTCTTCTTTTGGCTCCCAGCCAAGTTCGTCGCGGATTTTTGTTGGATCGATTGCATAGCGCATGTCGTGCCCCGGACGGTCGGTTACAAAAGTAATCAGATCTTGGAAAGATTTGGATCCAAGATTGCTAATGGTTGGCGTCGAGGCTTGCTGCTTTGCAGACGACACGGAGATCGTTCCTCCCGAAGCAAGCTCGTCCATCAGGGAGCACAATGTGCGGACGAGTTCGATATTTTGCCGCTCGTTATTGCCGCCGATATTGTAGGTTTCGCCAACGCGGCCTTTGGTTACGACGGTGTAGAGAGCTTCGGCGTGGTCAGTGACATATAGCCAGTCGCGAATGTTTTCACCTTTACCATACACAGGAATAGACTCACCACGTAAGCATTTCAAAATCACGACGGGGATCAATTTTTCGGGGAATTGATACGGGCCGTAGTTATTGGAACAGTTAGTTACGAGAACCGGAAGACCGTACGTATCGGCCCACGCACGAGCGAGGTGATCAGAGGCCGCCTTCGACGCAGAATACGGAGAGTGTGGATCGTATGGAGTGGTTTCAGAAAAGCCTAGCGCGTCGGGCGCGAGTGAGCCGTAGACTTCGTCGGTGGAAACGTGCAAAAATCGGAACGATTTTTGAGTAGGAAGATCCGAAGGGTCATCCACTTTTTCACTACCTCCCCGGGACAAGCTACGCCAATAACCAAGTGCTGCCTGCAGCAAATTAAAAGTGCCCAGAATGTTGGTTTGAATAAATTCACCTGGTCCGTCGATCGAACGATCGACATGACTCTCAGCGGCGAGGTGCATAACGACGTCTGGCTTATACTTCGCGAAGACTGCGCTAAGTGCAGCGGCATCGCAGAGGTCGACTTGCTCGAAAGTGTAATTCGGATTACCTTCAAGATCGGCAAGTGACTCGGCATTGCCAGCATAAGTTAGCTTATCTAGGTTGATGACAGATTCGCCTTTTTCTTCAACGAGTAGACGAACGAGATTGGATCCGATGAAACCGGATCCACCAGTGACTAGAAAACGCAT
>DCQM01000228.1:5457-6551 GCA_002323895.1 Akkermansiaceae bacterium UBA1518 | reverse complement strand
TAGAAGACGATTTAGAAGCAGAAGTAAAAGCAGAAGTACAGGCTAAGTATAACATAACAAATACCCTCAAATCAGGGACTAATCATTCTACGGAAGATCCTAAGAAAGTAGAAGAGGAGCTTAAAGAGGGAAGCACACCCAAAAAGCTTACAGCCAGTTTTCAGTATATTGCACTCGATTCCAAGGGGGAAAAGAAGAGCGGAATCAAGCAAGGCCATTCGGCTGCGGAAGTAATTCAGGCCCTTCGAGGAGAAGGTCTTTACCCTACGCAAGTGGTCCCTGAAGGACATGGGCCGATTTCAGCAACCTCGCCAAAGAAGAAGTCGTTATCATCGTTTCTTTACTTCATTGTACCTCCCATAATTGGGCTTATCATGCTTATCGCCTCAATCAATGAGGGTGGAGATTTGGTAATACTAGGAGTTCTCAGCTTTTTCATATCGATAGTTCTTGGATTCCTATTCGCGAACGTCGATTAATTTTAAGGTAGGGGTGCTACCGTCAAACCCCCGAGGGATAGTCAGCGGGAAAGGGTTGAGCGATGGCAGTCTTGCTGGCTACTAGGAATCTGCTTTTGGGGTGGGCGCCGTTGAGAGGATCGGAGAGGGGAGAAAGGGAGGTTATTTGTTATAGGCTTTATGGCCGTTTGGTGTTACGAAAAATGGACAGATGCATAAAGTACTCGTGATTGTAGGTGATGGCGCTGAAGTCATTGATACTTTAGTCCCCTTTTATCGGCTAAGCGAAGATTATCAAGTAGACATCGCCGCCCCTGCGGTGCGCACCTACCATATGGTGCAGCATCATCATCGGAGTGATTGGGATGTCACTGTGGAAACGCCGGGCTACGATATCGAATCGACTATCGCCTTTGCTGATGTCGACCCCAGTGACTATATCGGATTGGTGCTCCCAGGAGGGCGAGCCCCTGAGTTTCTGCGATATGATCAGGATTTGTTGCGCTTAGTAAAAGTGTTTATGGAAGAGAATAAGCCCGTGGCTTCCATTTGCCACGGAATAGAAATTCTGGCCGCAGCAGACGTTATTCGAGGTAAAGAAATCACCACCATTCCACGCTGTCAGTTAGACGCTGA
>DCQM01000228.1:0-5069 GCA_002323895.1 Akkermansiaceae bacterium UBA1518 | reverse complement strand
TATTGCTGTCGCTTCAAACGCGAATGTGCGTTATGGATGAAGGCTTTTGTGAGGGCGTTAGATGTCTATGGGCGCTAGCCTGCCAAAAGGCTGAAAGTAAGTGATGAGTTTTTCAATCGGAAGTAAAAGGAGAGATACGCCCAATGTTTAAAGTTTTAATAACCTTCATTTCGGTCACCTTGAATTCTTTTCTCGCTTCAGCCCAGATCTTGGCATTTCCCGGTGCTGAAGGGTGGGGGCGTTTCTCCACTGGCGGCCGAGGCGGTGATGTCTATGCCGTCACTAACCTCAACAATGATGGCCCTGGTTCTTTGCGGGAGGCTGTCCAGCAAGGAAATCGCACTGTTGTCTTCCGCGTCTCAGGTACGATCATACTTGAGACTGATCTGATTATCAGTCAGTCCAATATTACCATTGCAGGACAAACCGCGCCCGGAGACGGCATCTGTTTGCGGAAATCTACTCTTAAAATCAAGCATGCTCACGACATCATCATCCGCTATTTGCGTGTGCGCCCTGGGGATGAGCGGGGCCAGTCCTTGGACGGCATAGAAGTTCGTGAGTGTGAAAATGTAATGATCGATCATTGCAGCGTCAGTTGGACGATCGACGAGGCTATCAACACTTACCACGGCACAAAAAACCTGACGGTTCAGTGGTGTTTAATTTCGGAACCGCTGCACGATAGTCATAGCTATAAACCACACGGATTCGGTGCCAGCTGGGGCGGGGAGCATACAACGTATCACCATAATTTATTCGCTCATGCGGCAGGACGGAACCCGAGTGTTGCTGGCGGAGACGGTCCACGTGCGATCAAAATGGATCATCGAAACTCGGTGATCTACAACTGGAAACACCGCACGTGTGATGGCAAGCCAGAGAGCATCAATATTGTGAACAATTACTACAAGCCAGGTCCTGCCACGGAACTTCGCGTTAAACGTCGACTGGTTCGAATAGACGACACCAAGGCTAAATACGGGTTCGAATCGGTTTGGTATATCGACGGCAATGTTCTGGAAGGGTCGAAAGACATCAATAAAGACAATTGGCTGGGTGTGGATTATGTTGGGAATACCAATGGAACAAAAAATAGAAGTTTGGAGCCTTTCGCGACGGCACCTGTAAGGACTCAGGCAGCGGGCGAAGCCTATAAACTTGTATTGGAGAATGTGGGTTCCAATCGCCCTAAGCGCGATGTATTAGATGCTCGCATACTTCGCGAGGTTGCCACAGGAACGGCCCCTTTCGGAAACGAGGGCATCATCGATTCCCAAGATGACGTCGGAGGATGGCCGCAATTGACGTCAAGTCTTGCTCTCGAAGATGCGGATGGCGACGGCATGGCCGATTCTTGGGAGATCGAACAGGGGCTTAACTCTAGCTCGCCGGATGATCGGAACGCGACGAGTCTGGACGCATCCTACACCAATCTTGAAGTCTATCTAAACAGCTTAGCCGGTGATTTAGATTCAAAATAAAACAGTAGGAGTTTTATATGTATATTTCTTGATACCTACAATCTACTACGGGTGAAGTTCCATAAGCTTGACTGCTAGCAAACTGGCTGCTGGCTGGAGGTCTTTGCAGTCGCTTATTGAACCCTGTGCCAAGCCTTAATACTAGCTTTCATTTTGGCGACGATCTCAGGATATTTAGCTGAGAGTTCATTTTTTTCAGCTGGGTCATTCTTAAGGTTATAGAGTCTAAGTGGATTTTTGTCCCATACATGCACGTTCCTATAGCCAGTGGTGTCCTTTCCGGGATAGCGCAGCATTAGTTTCCAGTCTCCTTCGATGCTCCAGAGATACTTTAGAGTCTCGTCAGTATTCTCAGGAGTCATATTGTGGATAGCGTGACAGACTCCAAAGATTTTTTTGCGCTCAGCTACGGCTACTTCGTCAAGCAAGTTGACGCCCTTGAGCTTGATGGGAGCCTTGGCTTTAGCGGCAGCAAGAACTGTTGGAAAGAGGTCGATCGCGTGGGCAAAGTGTTGGCTCTTCTTTGCTTGAAGTTTCTTTGGCCAAGAAACCATGATGGGCGTGCGAATGCCATTTTCGAAAGGCGAGCCTTTCGATCTCTGAGCGAAGCGTTTCCAGAGCTTCTGGTGAGGGTCGTTCAAATTGCTACTAGTGGCCGCCCACCCATTATCACAGATATAGAGCACGAGGGTGTTCTTAGAAATTTCCTTTTTATCGAGATGGTTCAGTAGCGTGCCGCAGGTTTCGTCAAACCAACTACACATAGCATAGTATTTGGCTACGTCTTCTGCTCTATCTGGTTCAGTGTATTTATCTAACAATCGTTTTGGAGGATTATGTGGAGTGTGAGGTAAGAAGGGTGCATACCAAACGAGAAAGGGCTTCTTTTCCTCTATCGCCATATCGATAAAGTTGGTGACGGGCTCCATGCCATTTCTGCCTATCTCCAGCCCGACGTCTCCATGTCGTCCTCCTCTCTTAGGGTCTCCATGAGTCATGCCATGAGTGAAGCCTCCAGCACTGAAGTGACCTTCCCACCATTTTCCAGATTGGTGGGCAAGATACCCTTGCTTTACAAGTTCCTTGACGAAGGTCGGGTGCTGGTGGAATGCCTTGCGTAGTGGAGCATCAAACTCAGCTCTTTTATTGAGGCCATTTACATCGTTGCCTGAGATGCCATGTTCAAAAGGCTGCTTGCCTGTCAAGATAGACGCCAGCGAGGGTCTGCAAAGCGGGGAGGCTACGTAACCTCGTTCATATATGACACTCTTCTTAGCTAGCTTATCAAGGTGAGGCGTCTTAATTACTTTGTGCCCCATGAATCCATAGTCCGTCCAAGCTTGATCATCACTGAGAATGATAATGACGTTTGGGGGTGTTTCCTCGGCCTGAGATGAGGCTGAGAGGATGCTGGTTAGGGCTGATGCAAGGGTGGCCAAAAGCAATTTATTATGGTGTTTCATGAGCTGCTAATAGAATCCTGTTTGTTAGGAAAAATTGAAAAGAGAGTTCTGGATATGAAGCAATCATAACCAATCGACCTGGGCAAAAGCCAAATAAAGACACAAAAATCTTTCAACGGGTTCTACCGTCTACTCTCCAAGACGAGTGGGCTTCTTTAGATGGCAGAAGGAGGTTGAGGCTTTCTCAGGAGATGTCTTTTTCACTTACGAGTAAATTTTCAAGGAAGAATGGGCTAAAGCGTTCTAGCCAAATCATCCGAAATTCTCAATAAGGTTAAAACCGTGCGGCGATACACCAGAGCTAGATTTAAATGGCAACCAATCTTATTTAAGACAATCGTAGGGCGAATGCTGACTTTATGTTAAGTATATTCTAAAACTAGAGTCTCAGTTTGGATTCTCCGCGAATCGTTGGACAGCTTTACCAAGCTTTCAGTTGATAAATATTGACGGTGGAATGTCAAATAGGAGATTTCTTTTAATATTTATTATCTTTCTCTGAAAATTTGTTAAAATGGCCGCGCAATATCTTTATAAATGAAACGAGAACGTAGAAACGAAGATGGGTCCATCTTCATCAATAGTCGGAAGAAAATCCGTTTAATCGTAGCTGTGGTGCTCGGTTCGACGGATTTTTTGTGTGCAGGTAGTGCGATAAGCAAACCACTAGTGGATAGTTTGCTCGTGGAGAAAGAAGCGAAATCTTTTTGCGATGCCTATCGAAATTTGGGCAAGCTTTACAAGGATCCCGATAACCCATATATACAAAGCTTTTCGCTTTTTGGCCGGACGCACTGGCAATTTGGCTCTGTCAATGGCTCCGACGCTTTTGGACGGGACATTGATTACAAAACAGCCGACTTTCGTCGATTTCGTTTGGGAGCTAAGGCGTCGATTTTCAATCATTTCGGTTTGAAGGCGCAGGCCGAACTTTCAAACGATGATATACCCAGAGGTGGAACAACCCGGGATGTCCGATTCCAGCAGATGTGGGACATGTATGTTACATTTGATGCTCAAGCTGCTCTGGGGATTCAGTCACTAGAAACGCTTACTTTTGGTTATGGTGCGCGTGAAACTCATACTTCGTATGAATGGCATACCTCTTCAAATAAGTTAAAAACGGTGGAGCGTTCTGCTCTTTCCAACAAAATTTGGCCCTCCAATGGTGAGTTCGCTAATGCGACCGGCGCCTGGATGAAGTTTGGACGGAGTGGTTGGTATACCGAGCTTGGAGTATTTAGCACGACACAAGATGATTTTTGGGCACCATGGTCTGACGGACAAATGTATTGGGTAAACCACCAGCATGATCTTACTTCGGTAACCGGGGCGGACGTCTCAACTCTATTCCTCACGGGCTACTCTCAAAATTCGGATTCCTCTAATCCATTTGAAAGACTAGGGGGAGGGATCGAATGGTCTACTTCGGCAGCTTTTGTCTATGGGCAGGATCCTTGGCAGTTTCTCGTGGAAGCTGTCTATGGAAGTAACTCAGAAGAAGTAAGCGAATCACGCCAGGGTAATTACTGGGGGTTTGTTTTTCTGCCAAGCATTTGGATAGTGGAAGATAAGCTAGAAGGAGTTTTTCGATACCAGTACCAAGGTTCCGAAAATCCTGAAGGTATCCGAATCAACAGCCGCTACGCACGGAGAGCGGACTCAAAGTTTAACGATGTTGATTTGCTGGGTGGAAGGGGAGATGAGCATCATGCCTTCTACCTAGGCCTCAAGTATCACTTTTGTAAGGATAATATCCATTCACTGATCGGTGTAGAATACGACAATATTGATCGTGCCGGAAAAGATATCTATGATGGATGGTCGGTCCTAGCAACTTTCCGAACCTTCCTATAACTGGTAAAAAATTTAATTTTTAAGGGTTTTGACTGTAGAGAGAGTCTCAAGGCTCTTATCAACCTGAAGATTTGACTAAATAGAAAAAACAAAAATGAAAAGATTTAACAAGAAAGGCAGATCCGCTGTCCAGATGATGAGTAGCTGCCTTGGCAGGATCGCAATTACCTCAACAGCGCTGTTGGTTGCTAGTTGTGGGGATAAAGAAAGAGCAGCTAAGGAGGGCGAGAGGGAAAAGGCCCTCGTGATTACCGCGATTCCTGAT
>DCQM01000204.1 GCA_002323895.1 Akkermansiaceae bacterium UBA1518 | reverse complement strand
ACGATCGTAATCATTTTATTTTTAGGAGGAGTGCAGTTGCTTTTTTTGGGGGTGATTGGGGAGTATCTAAATCGGATTTATACCGAGGTGAAGGGACGACCTGAGTTTTTGGTGGCAGAAAAAGTGGGGCTTGAGAAATCTTCATAATGAATACGATTTCTGGACCGGTTTCATTATCTCCCTCGAGAATCCGAGGGCTATCGATTGCGTTGTTTACTGTGATCTCAGCGGCGCTTTGGATTGGGTTTTCCGCAGACACTTACTTCGCAAGTGATGGGTCATTTTACTTTGCGATCATTCTCGATAATGCCACTTTCACTCACGTTTCTCCCTCTCGCGCCCATGCTGAATATCTTACTCAGTGGCCCCTTGTGCTGGCTGTTCGTTCTGGAGTTACCGATTTAAAAGCTTTGGAGATATTTTTTGGTTTGGGGGTTTGGTTCCCTTGGATTCTTTCTTTTGCCATTTCGCTGTATGCCACTCGCGAGCGACCGGCTCTCATTTTCTTTTTTCTGATTTCGATGGTTAGCCTTAACCTCTCGTCATGGTGTCTCATTTATGGTGAGCATCTCACCCTTCTCGTGCTGGTCTGGCCTATCTTTTATTTTGGAATCATGCGCCGTCGGCTCACGTTTTTGGAGCAGCTTTTGACCGCTTTGCTTCTGGTGGCTCATCTAAAGCTCTATGAAACTTCTTTAGTTTCAGGTGTGATCTTCACTTTCATTTTTGCTTTTCGGTCTTGGCTTGAAAAGCATCCCCGCGAGAGATGGGGGAGCGGGTTGTTAGCAAGCTTAGCGTTGGCCTCGGTGGTGATCGCAGTAACGTGGATTCTTTTTCCCCGAGATCTTGAAAACCGTGGGCATTTCCTAGGTGCGATTGTAGCTTCTCTAGCCCATCCCTATCCTTGGATAGGGCTTTCTTATGTCTCCTTAAATATGGTCGGCATTATTTTTTCATCATCTCGTCTTAAATTGGCCGCTTGGATTGTACCACTAGTCATTGGAGGTATTTCCCTGCTTTCGCCCGGGATCATGGGTGGGATCTCCTTCTCGACAAGGACGCTCACTTTAACGGCTTTGCCGTTGTTAATGTTAATCACTTTTTTATTCAGCCTCTCCCGGCTGAAGTTAACTAAGGATTTAGCCGTTTCTGTTTCCTTAATTGTTGTTGGACTATCCTTGTTGTACGTCCGCCATCTTCAGAGCTGGGTAACTTTTAAGGGTGAATTTCAGGGGATTCTGAGAGAGGAAAAGGGGTTTGTTGATCCGGCTGATCATGCAGACATCGACCATTGGGGCTGGACCAATCCGCTTCTTAGCTATGTTTGGGCTGAGGGTCAGGTCAAGTCGGTGATCTTAAATCGTAATTTTGAAGATGGTTATGAACCATTCGATCCCTTCACTGAAATGGTGATGGAAAAATATCTCGACCAAAAACCAAGTTTTCTCCGCGAAAAGAAAGAAGAGTAAAATAATCTTCGATAGCCTTCTGGTGAGAGGAAAAGAGAGAGCTGCGAGCTGCCCATGCTACTTTTCGAAGACGAGGAATTTACGGCAAATGAAATTAACCATCGCCGAAGATAGAATAAAGGAAAAGTGAACGACAGGTCGAGGGAGGTCCAAGTTGTTAATCAGCCAGAATGGAAAAACTTCCCCGATCGAAAAACTTAGAAGCGAGATAATTGTGAATAGGGTCAGTTCCTTCTTTCCAGAGTGTCGTCCGGGAGTGAAGACGAGCCATCGATTGAGCCCATAAGCCACTAGGTTTGAAGGAATAAACGCAATGAAATGTAAAATTGCGGTATTCCATGCGAGGGTTTTATTTGAAAGGTTGTTTGAAAAGGATTGAGGAAAGATAAATTCACCGAGGGAGATCACAAGAGCGAGAACTATAACCGAGATGACACCACAGATGCCATATTTTCCAAATTGAATGAGGAAGGGGGCTTCGCGAGTGAGAAGGGTTTTCTTGAACCCTTGCTCCCGAAAAAATTGCCAGGCTTTACCGATTTCCCGTGTGATCATTCGACGAGAGTTGCGAGGACCGCTTTCTGGACGTGGAGGCGGTTTTCTGCCTGTTGAAAAATGGTGTTAGCATTGGCTTCCAAAGTCTCTTCGCTGATTTCCTTGCCTCGGTAGGCCGGCAGGCAATGAAGCACGATGTGGTTAGGAGAACAGTGAGAAAGAAGATCGTCGTTAACTTGGTAGTCGCCAAAAAGTGCTTCTTTTTCATCTTGGCCCTCCTGCCCCATTGAAAGCCAAACGTCTGTGTTGATGACGTCAGCATTTTTGGCTGCCGCTGCTGGGTCAGTGGTCAGAGCGACATTGGCAGCATCGAGATGGTCAATGAAGTCTTGCGGAGGAAGGCAGGATTCTGGCGCTGCGACGACGAATTCGAAGCCAAGGTATTTGGCAGCCCACATCCAAGAACGGGACATATTATTATTACCATCTCCAATAAAGACCACTTTCTTGCCTTCCCAGGTGCCAAGTTTTTCTTGAATTGTTAGAAGGTCGGCGAGAATTTGGCAGGGATGCTCCTTGTCTGTGAGGGCATTAATCGTGGGAATCCCTGAGTAAGAGGAGAAATCTTCGACGTCCTCTTGATCAAAGGTGCGGATCACAGCTCCGTGGACCATACGGCCAAGGACACGGGCAGTGTCCTTGATGGGTTCGCCGCGTCCGAGCTGGATGTCGTTGCCGGAAAGGAACATGACATTCCCACCGAGTTCACGAATCCCGACCTCGAAAGAGACGCGTGTTCGGGTCGAGGCCTTAGTGAAAATAATAGCCCATGTTTGTCCCGCAAGTGGCTGATTGGAAGTTGTGCCACGAGTCGACTTCATTTCGGCAGCGAGATTGAGAAGAGACTCAAGTTCGTGGGAATTGGATTCTTCGATTGAGAGAAATTTCATTTTTAAACAACGGGAAGCGCAATGAATGAGCTATATCCGGAGAAAGTTCAAGTTTTGCCTGATGCCTTTTTGAGATGATTGATTTGTAGACCATGTGGGGGCGGTGACTTAGATCGTCCTCCTTGCTATCTGAGTAGCTGTTTTAACGTCTGATGGTGTTCAGAAAGTGGCAGGCGTAGGCCACAATAACGCAGAGAACGAGGGGATTGGGAATTGTGGTCCCTTGTTTTGCAAGGAGTGATCCAATTCCCTAGGAGAGAGGAGGAAGCTGACAAGGTTTTGTTTTTTTGGAATCGAGGTATTTGACTAGGCCGATGATACCAAAGATGAGAGTGAGGATAAAGGTGAGGCCGGCAACCCCGAATGCTCCGAATACTTTGCCAAGAATGGGTAGGATTGCGTCAGGCGAGACAGGGGAGATCAAAATGGTGCTACCATTGGCAGCGCCATTCGCAGTGACTTGATAGGTTCGGTCTTTTGCCACGCGAAAGTCTGCGAGATGATATTGATTGTTTACATGGTTTGCGCCGTTAGGCTTAGGAGCGTTATTTGTGATACCTGTGGAAAGATCGGTGATTTCGATTTCGATTTCGTTGAGGTCGATATCTTCATCGCCCAGAATCCAGATTGTAATCTCCCTATTTTCCTTGGGAGTATAGCTAAATGTCTCTGGAGTAACGAAGGATTCGCCCTCTTCGAGATTTGCGGTGAACTCTTTTCCAGAGTTGAACGCGCTTATCCCAAGGAAGATGGTGATGCCTCCGCCTAGGAGTAGAATAACGAGAGCGGTGATGAGAAAGCCGTAGCCTTTTTTTTGTGCAGCCATATCTTTATGATGTTGATCTCTAATTTAAAATTAATGTGGTATTTTAATGTGACTAGGATTGGCAATTGGGGCACCAAGCGGTGGTCCGGGATGCGATTGTATCGCGGGCAAGCGCAGTTTTGCACTTGGGACATGTGCCGCCCTTTTTCCATCGATGCTGGAAAAGCCAGTTTTTCGGGGGCACGTTAGCAACGTAGCTGCCGGGGGCGAAACCATCGGATGAGGCGGTGGTGTTTTTTTCAGCAACATGTTTGAGGGATCCGAAGCTTACAAAGCGGATCTCTTTGCGAAGCGTTGCAGCTTTGAGTGTCCCGGTTGCGTTGCCTGGATGTATTCCTAATCGCCAACAAATTTCATCTGCCATCCAATTGCCAATTCCAGGGCAGGCGTTTTGATCGAGAAGTAGTGCCTTAAGAGGTTTTTTTGGATGGCGTTTAATGAGTTTGCGGACATGGGTGAGAGAAAATTTTGAATCTTGTGGTTGGGGTGGAAAATCGAACCAAGGGTCTGCACTATCGTGGAGCATGACACGGCCGAACATGCGGTAGTCGTTAAAAATAAGAGCGCCGTTGGTGGTGTGGAGAATAAGATGATCGTGCTTTTGCTCTTGGTAGCCCGGCGGCGCGGTGAAGAGTTTTCCTGACATGCCGAGGTGGACTTCGAGATGAAGTTCGGGTGCGAAGGTGAAGAGCATGCGCTTACCGTGAGCGCGGGAGGAGAGGAGGGGCTTGCCTTTGAGTATACGCAGAGCGGGCGAGGGGCAATCTCGATAGATACGAGCCTTGGAGTGGACGTCGACATCGATGATGGTGTCTCCGTGGAATGGAGACCATTGGCGGCGGGCAAGTTCGACTTCGGCGAGTTCAGGCATGTCAGGAGCGAGTCAATTTTTTGACCGAGTCGCCATCGAAAAATTCAGTAAAGAGAAGTTTTTGGGTAGTCGAGGATTCTCCTTCGGCCAGTTTTACGGAGCTACGGGCTACTTTTTGGCTTTGGTGGCCATGGCATCAAGGTCTTTCAGCTGAAAGCGGCTTGAGATCACGTAGGGAGCCTCTCCTTTAATCCAGTGTCCATAAGTCGTCGTAACAAAGGTGCCGTTGGGGAGGATTTCGACTCCTGGATAAGAGGTGTCGTAGTTTTTAGTGTTGTCCTTGATTCTGAAAAAATATTGTCCGGAATTACCCTCAACGAGGTCGTCCCAGGTCCCAACCCAACCGACCCAGTCTCCTTCGAACGAACGTTCTTTGGCTTTCGCTTTGGGCGAGATGCAGCGGTAGGAAAGGAAGAGGCGGCCGTCGGGGCCATATTTTCCGGTGTGTCGATCGCCGGTGAGAGCGAGGGGGAGTTCACGGGGAGAACTCCATGTTCTTCCTTCGTCTTTAGAGAAAATAATATGGGAGTTTTTGCGCCGCGCGTTCTCACGAAGGAGGACGGCGAGAGTTTTCCCATCGGGAGAGCGAACGCAACCGGGCTCACAAAGATGGACGTCGGATGATTTGTAAACAGCTTCGGGCTGTGACCAAGTTACCCCCCCGTCGATGGACTTTGTTTGATAAAGAGTAAAAGTGCGGAGTTTGTTTTTGACTGGCTTTTTGTGGAAGAAGCGGCCGTCATCATGAAACATCGCAAGGTAGTGGCCGGGTCCTGTTTTAAGTTCCTCTACAAATCCCATAACCACAATCCCGCCCCATTCACCGGCGGGTTTGAGCTCACTCCAGCTGTTGCCATCATCCTCGCTGACTGAGAGACGTGCGGGATAGAGGCCAGACCAGACGATCAGCCGCTTTTTACCATCTGGGGCGATCACTCTGTGAATGGTGGGAACCTCTTTAGAGGTCGCCCAGCTTTTCGGGGTTGAAAGGCGTTTACTCCAGCTGAGGCCACCGTCGAAGCTACGCTTGTAAACGATTTGGCCTTTCCCATGTCCCTTAGGATAGACGCAGAGAATAGTCTTACCGTCCTCAAGCAAGGCTGTCGTAGGGTGGCCAAGATACTGGTTTTGTTCACGATCTACGATGACTTGGTGGGTGGTTCGGTCATTGAGATCGAGAGTCAGAGGTTCCGACGCGAGGATGAGCGAGGGGAGAAAAAGCGGCAGTCGAATAAAGTTCATGAATTAGGGAGGGGGACGATTCTTTGGAAATATTTCGCTTGTGAAAAAGTGTGAGATTGAATTTGAGCCCCTCGTTGTGACCAGAGAACAAGGAAATCCAAATTGGCCTCATAAAAAGACCTGTATGAACTTCTTAATGACGGGCTAAATTGAGATACCCGGAGCGTTTTCTAATCGATCACGCGCGTATTTTAAAGTATGAACTTATTTTCCCTTTTTTCTTTGTTGGTCCTCTCGATCAAGGTGCCGTAATGCTCAACCTCTACCAAGCGGTGGATCTGCCCAGGCCGAATTCCTATTTTATTATGTAAACGATTGGTGCCGGAAACCAGCTTTCTTGCTTGGTTTAAGTGATTTAATTATTGGTATGCATCAGCGTTGATTATTTTAACCGAGTGTTGTTGCGGGTTTCACGCGTTCTGTAGAAGGTGCGGAATTTTTTTTGCCCGCCCCTGACGTTGTCCTCTTTGGAGTGGAAAATTTTTGCGTTCGGGATTTGGCACGGGATGCGCTAGGACAGTCGTGATGGGTAGAGAAGCGATGAAGCTAATGGTAGTAAGCGACCTAGATGGGACGTTGCTAGACCATAGCGATTATTCGTTTGACCTTGTTCTGCCTGTTTTAGATCGAATGGACGAAGCGGGGATTCCTCTTGTGGTCAATACCAGTAAAACAAGAGCGGAGTGGTTAGCGATGCGTGGAGAATTGGGGAATTTTGATCCTTACGTCGTTGAAAATGGCTCGGCTATTTATGATGGCGAAAAAGTCGAGACTTTTGGAGTTTCGCGTGCCGAGATTCTCGATTTTCTTAAGTCGTTGCGAGCGAAGTTCAAATTTAAGGGATATTCCGATGTTGGGGTGTCTGAGATTATGCAGTGGACTGGTCTGGGACGGCAGTCTGCGGAACGATCCGCAGATCGACATTTCAGTGAACCATTGGTCTGGCAAGATTCGCCGGAGAAGGAGGATGAATTTTGCGATGCAATCAAGGAAGGTGGCTTCAGGACTTTACGTGGAGGGCGTTTTCTTCATGTTCTTGGCAAGACAGATAAAAGTAAACCACTGCAGTATTTTCGAAAAGAGAAGGTAGCAATCATCGCGCTGGGAGATCGACCTAATGACCTAGCGATGTTAGAGGCTGCGGATATCGGGGTCATTATCAAGGCCCCTGGTGATTACGTCTTAGAAGCAAAGGACATGCTCCTCAGTAAGGAGATTGGCCCTCGCGGTTGGGCTGAAATGATGACTCAAATTCTTGATCGACTTCAAATCCCACAATCAACAACAAACAATGGCTGATTTTCATCAAGGTGGCTCTGTTGCCACGCTTCACAATCTGACTGCTAGACCTCTGGAAGAATTGGAGGCCGAGCTGGTGAGCTTTTCAAAAAAACGACCAATGGGTTTGTTGCTGCCCTCGCTCTTTTCTGAACTCGAAACTGAGGCGATGCCAAAGATTCTTGGTGAGGTGAAGAAAGTTCCATATTTAAGCCAAATCGTGATTGGTTTGGATCGGGCGAGTGAGATTCAGTATCGTGAGGCATTGGATTTTTTTGGAGAACTCCCGCAGCACCATCGCGTGCTTTGGAATGATGGACCTCGCCTGCGCGCTTTGGATGCTGAGCTGCAAGAACAAGGACTTGCTCCGGAAGAAGAAGGGAAAGGAAGAAACGTCTGGTACTGCCTAGGGTATATGTTAGCGACCGACAAGGTGGAGGCGATCGCGCTGCATGACTGCGATATTGTGACGTATGACCGCTCGCTTCTAGCTCGTTTGATTTACCCAATGGCTAACCCTCAATTCAGCTACCAATTTGCGAAGGGGTATTATCCGCGGATTGCTGATGGAAGTCTCAATGGTCGCGTGACGAGGCTCTTAATCACACCACTTTTACAGTCGCTCCAACAGGTATGCGGGGATAGTGATTATCTAAGTTATTTGGATGGTTTCCGTTATCCTCTGGCGGGGGAGTTTTCCTTCCGCAAGGGTGTGATTCCGGATATTCGCATGCCGAGCGATTGGGGGCTTGAGATGGGGACTCTTTCAGAGATGTTCAGGAATTACTCAAACAACAAGCTTTGCCAAGTCGATATTGCCGAGGTCTATGACCACAAGCACCAGGATATTTCAGTTGATGATCGAGCAAAGGGATTGTCAAAAATGTCGATTGATATTTGTAAATTGGTTTATCGTAAGATGGCAGTGATGGGCACGGTTTTTAGCAAGGAGGTCTTCCGTACCCTCAAGGCCGCCTACTTTCGAAATGCTCTTGATTTCGTGGAGCGCTACAAGAATGATGCGATAATTAATGGCTTGGATTTGGACGTTCATAAAGAGGAGGAAGCAGTTGAGCTTTTCGCTGAAAATATTATCGCAGCGGGTAAAAACTTTTTAAGTTCGCCGCATGAGAAACCGTTTATCCCAAGTTGGTCCCGGGTAAGAAGTGCAATGCCTGATATCTACGAGCGCTTGATCGAAGCGGTAGAGGAAGATCAGAGAGAGTTTATGGCAAAATGAGCCCGCTAGACCATCTTAACCTTCGCATCGAGACTCATCTTGCCGCGATATACGGGGAGGGGGATCACTCGGTTCTGGTGGGACGTTTGATTGATTCGATGCGCTTACATGAGCATTTTTTTGAGCCTGTGCCTTTTACCAATCATTGGTCTGAGAAGGATATTGCGCTAATCACTTACGGGGATTCGATTATCCCAAAAGAGGGAACACCACTCGAGGAGTTGGCTTCGTTTGTAAGTGAAAGGCTGGGCGATTCGGTCTCGATTGTTCACGTTTTGCCCTATTTTCCTTGGACGTCAGACGACGGCTTTGCGGTTGCTAACTACGACCAGGTCAATTCTGATTTAGGTGATTGGGCTGATCTCGAAAATCTTTCGCAAGATTATCGGATCATGTCCGATCTCGTCATGAACCACTGTTCGACTTCGCATGAGTGGTTCCAGCAATTTGAGAAGAATGAGGAGCCGGGGTGCCGCTTTTTTGTGAAGGCGTCACCCCTTGATGATCTGAGCGAAGTGGTGCGACCGCGAACGAGTCCACTTTTGCGACCCACTGAGACGGCGTCGGGAAGAAAGCATGTTTGGTGTACTTTTGGACATGATCAGGTTGATTTCAATTTTCGTGATCACGATCTTCTTGTTGAGTTCGTTAAAATCATTCGGACTCATCTCGACCATGGGATTAGTGTCTTCCGCCTTGATGCTGTGGCCTTTGTTTGGAAGGAGCCTGGAACGGAGTGCATTAATCTTCCGCAGACCCACGAGTTGGTCCGTTTGTTCCGGACTTTAATTGAGCACGTCAAGCCTGATGCGGTTATTATCACGGAGACTAATATTCCGAATCAGGAGAATCTTTCGTATTTCGGAAATGGAAACGAGGCACATGGAATTTACAATTTTTCGCTTCCTCCGCTTCTTTTGTATTCCCTGACTTACGGAGATTGTCGCAGTTTGATACAATGGTTAATGAGGATGCCTCCGGCCCAGCCTGGGACGATGTATTTTAATTTTATTGCATCGCACGATGGGATCGGGCTCAGGCCGGCAGAGGGCTTGTTGTCGCATGAAGAGATTCAATCTATGGTGGGCAAAATGGTGGAATATGGTGGGCTGATTTCTGAGCGCGCTCTACCCGGTGGGGGTAAACGCTCATACGAGATCAATATTAGTCTTTTTGATGCACTCCAAACTGAAGAGAAATTCCTGTGTGCGCATACTATCTTGTTGGGCTTAGAAGGAGTCCCAGCTTTCTATATTCATAGCCTGCTTGGAACGCGGAATGATCGAGAGCGTGCGATCAGTTCTGGAATAAATCGTCGGATTAATCGTCATCAATGGGATGCGGACGAGCTGAGGATCGAACTCGACAACGAAAAATCTCCTCACGCCAGTGTTTTGAAAAAGTTACGGGAACGAATTGATTTGCGAAGGGAGCAGGCTGCTTTTCATCCAAACGCAACTCAGTTTACTCTCCACATGGGAGATCAGGTCTTTTCTTTCTGGCGTCAATCGGTTGACCGACGAAGCAATATATTTTGTCTCAACAATGTTTCAGGTGAGGAACAACGGATTCCGGTAGCAGCCATAAATTTAATTTCGACCGAAGAGTGGTTAGATTTAATTTCGGGAGACATTTTAGAAGATGAAGAGGGTGACGTTGTGCTAGCGCCTTATCAATGTATCTGGCTAGCCAATCGCCGGAAACATCTTCCTTACTGATTAATCCTTGTTAAGGCGGGCGAGGAATTCTTTTACCTCGGGAGAGTCTTCTTCGGGAGACCATGAGGCGAATTCCTTGTCTGTCGCTGGATTGTACGGGCCTTTTTTGACTTCAAAGATTACGGTGTCAGGTTCATGGACGATCATGCCGTGCCAAACTCTTGGTTCGATATCAATGAGGGGTGAAGTGGGAGTCAGATGGTGCCGAGTGTGAATTGATCCCTGCGGATTGAAGATGAGAACTTCTAGATGCCCATTGAGAAGGCATACCGACTCGGTGGCTTGTTCCAAAGGATGACAGTGCGGGCGAATGTAAGTTCCGGGTTGAAGAAAATTGAGGAGGCGTTGGACCTTTGCGGCTTGTGTGCGCTGCACGGGTTGGATCATGCGAAGTCGGGAGCTTTTTCTTGAAGCAGATTTCCCTTTGGATAGGATCGCTTCGTCGAGGGCAAAGAGGTTTCCGATGGGATTGGGTAAGGCATTTGGCATAGCTTCCCAAGGATAGTGAGACCCTTCCGATAAGGCGAACTGTTATTTAGGGTGGATTAACTAATTTTTCGAGGTATCCTTTAGATCATGAAATTTACTAAAAATGTTGTCGCATATTTTGTAGTTGGCAGTTTGACCCTGACCTCTTGTCAAACGGCAAATCCATACACCGGTGAATCCCAGCAAGCGAAAGCAACAACTGGCGCAATTATCGGTGGATTGTTTGGGGCAGGTATTGGAGCCTTGTCTGGAGGTAGTAATACGGAAAGGAAACAACGGGCATTACTTGGGGCTGGCGTTGGTGCCCTTGCTGGATCTGGAATTGGGGCTTACATGGATAAGCAGGAATCCGAGCTTCGTCGCGAACTCGAAGGGGCTGGCGTTGGGATTAGTCGTAATGGAAACCAGATCACCTTGGTAATGCCAGGGGATATCACTTTCTCGACAGGAAGCTCAGGTATCGTTGGTCAATTTTATCCGACTTTGGCCTCCGTTGCCAAGGTTTTGAATAAATACAATAGGACCATGGTCGCGATTACCGGCCATACCGATAACGTGGGCGCGCGCGACTATAATTACCGGCTTTCCGAGGCCCGTGCCAACAGTGTGGCTCAGTTCTTGCAGACTCAAGCAGTTGCGTCGCAAAGATTTCAAGTTAGTGGGCGGGGTATGGATCAGCCGATTGCCGACAATAATACCGCGTCAGGTCGCCAGGCTAACCGCCGGGTGAGTATTCAGTTGGCTCCCCTTAATTAAAAATTTTCTACTTTGGACAAACGGTGAAGTGGTTCCTCTACTTCGCCGTTTTTTTTGGCGTTTTGATTGGATAAACTTCGAGATTGGCCGCAACCTTACATTTCTGTCCATTTTTATGAACCACCTTCTCGTCTTAATCTGCGGTCTCTCCTTCTTGCAATCCTGCACTCAGGAGGCGCAAAATGAACGAGCCCGTTCATCCCCTTCTGAGGTTCAGTTCATAACTCCTTGGCAACCAGGGGGTGGGATGGGGCTTTATGTGCGGGCAGGTGGGGAACCACACCCAATTCAGGAAAATATTCGGAATTTTACGATGATCACTAAAAGGCAGTTTTCGCAGAAAGGTATTCCGGCTAATGCTATCGCTGCCGCAAGTTTTCTTGAGACCGGGGATTCGAAGGATGATCTCCAGGCTATTTATGTGATCAAAGGAAATGGTCAGGTTCAGGCTTTTCGAGGATATTTTGTGCCAGGCTTTGGGGGACCGGTAGAGTGGGAAAAGGTCGATCTCTGGTAGGGCTTGGAGCTGTGAGGATGGCCGTAGCAATTGTAGCCAAGCTTGCGGGCCCTTTGCTTTCTGTGGTTATTCTAGCCGGCTGTTTAGATGAATTCCTGATAGGTGGGTTTAATAATCAATTCGGGGACGACAACGTGTTGCGGGAGCTGAGCGATTGCGACAATAAGGGAGGCGATATCCTCGGGGTGAACCATGCGGGATTTTTGTTCGTCCGGGACTTTGACTGGGCGTTCGTCTAGGATAGGAGTGTTGATCTCACCAGGAAAGATGCTGGTAATACGGATACCATTTCCAGCTTCCTCGGCGTTGATGGCAGAAGCCATGCCAGAGACACCAAACTTGGAAGTGGCATAGGCCATGCCGGCAAGGGGGTAAGCACGTTTTCCTGCGATTGAGGAGATATTAAAAACGAGGCCATCCTGCCGTTCGCGCATCGCAGGAAGGGCGGCGTGAATGAGGTTAAAAAAGCCAGTGCAGTTGATAGCGAGTAGCTTATCAAAGTCCGCAGGGTCAATTTCACTGACCTTGCGTTTTACAATGTTCACTCCGGCCGAGTTGACAAGGATATCGGGCGCGCCAAGCTCGGAAATGAGTGCGTCAACTTCTTCTCGCTTTGAGATGTCGCACTTGCGTGCGGAAAGTTTATCTCCGGCGACTGCTTCGAGCTTTTCAAGATTGCGACCGCAGATGGTTACGGTAGCTCCAGCTTCAGCGAGGGCCTTTGCCGTGCCTAACCCAACTCCGCTTCCACCTCCGGTAACGAGGGCTGTTTTTCCTGTGAGTGATTTCATTTAGTCAAAGATTGGGAAGAAAGTGTTGAAGGCTTGTTCTCCGAAGACGGCGGGATCGTTGAAACGTTTTTGCTGATCGAGGGCAGAGATCGCGGCGAGTTCTTCGGAGGTAAGACTGAATTCGAAAAGATCGAAATTTTCGCGTAAGTGGTCGGGTGATTGTGTTTTGGGAATGGGAATGGTGCCACGCTGCATGGCCCAGCGAAGGGCGACTTGGGCGGTTGATTTGCCATGGGTCTTCGCGATTTCTTCGAGGACCGTGTGGGAGAGGATACGCTCGTGTTCCTCGGCCATGCCAAGGGGGAGATAGGAGTCTGCTCCGAAGGGCGAGAAGGCGGTGACAGCCACGTCCTGGTCATGACAGAAACGGAGGAGGTTTTCTTGGCAAAGATAGGGGTGCATTTCGACTTGTAGGACGGCTGGCTTGATGCGGGCGTATGCAAGAACCTCACGAAGCATGGTGGTGCCGATGTTAGAAACTCCTATTCGTTTGGTGAGGCCAGAGTCGATGAGTTCTTCCATAGCACGCCACGTATCGTAATAAGATACGGATATTGGCTTCATGGCTTCGCCCCCGGCGGTCCAGCCGGGAGGATACATTTTGTCGAAAGAAACGAATTCGAGCGCGATGGGGAAGTGGATGAGAAAGAGGTCGAGTTGTTCGAGCCCTAGATCGTTGAGGGTTTTTTCGCAAGCGGAGCGAACATGTTGGGGCTCGTGGTAAGTGTTCCAAAGTTTGCCGGTGACCCAGAGGTCGTCGCGGGTGCACAGTCCGGCATTGATGGCGGAAGCGATTCCTTTTCCAACGAGGGATTCATTTCCATAGTCGGCGGCGCAGTCGAGGTGCCGATACCCGAGCTCAATTGCTTGATGGACGATTTGTGGGGTGAGTTCTTCCGGGATTTTCCAAGTGCCAAGACCGGGGGAAGGTAGGGCTGACCCATCGGGAAAGAGGTGTGCTGACATATCACCGAGAGCTTAGGAAAGGAGAAGTGCTTCCGGCCAATAAAAAAGCACTGAACGTAAGGTAGGATGGCTTAAACTGAAAAATGCCAGGAAGCCACGGCAATGAGGGACAAGCTGCGGCTGCTACGTTTCCGTCCTGACCGGGTCCACAAGCCCACACTCCGCGGCTCCTGACGAGGGAGAGGTAAGGGAGAGCTGCAAGAAGGGCAATGATTTTTCTTCGTCAGTCGCAGAAAGTGTCTACGAACGCGATCAATAGAGTATGACGAAAAGGGTCAAACGCTTGGAAGAATTGCGACTAGGAAACCGTGAAACGGGATACGCGTCATTCACGTTATTTCGCGGCGTTCCAGTGAGCGTCCATTTGTTCGAGAGTCGCTTCTTCCAAAGTTATTTGGTCTCTTTTAAGGCCTTTTTCGACCTGCTTGAATCGGTGAAGGAATTTGTCGTTTGTAATTTCTAGCGCTACTTCAGGGTCAACTTCGAGCTTACGTGCTAAGTTTGTCACAATGAAGAGGAGATCACCAATTTCGGCCTGAAGTTCTCTCGAGGCGGGAGTTCCTTTTTCGTGCTTCGCTAGTTCCTCTCGAACTTCAGCGAGTTCTTCGTCGATCTTCTCGGCGATGCCTGTGGTGTCTGGCCAGTCGAAGCCCACCTTGCTGGCTTTCTTCTGGAGTTTAGCTGCTTTCAAGAGGGCGGGAAGCCCCTTGCCGACCCCATGGAGGTAGGGCTTCTCTTCGTGGCCTTTTTCGGCTCGTTTAATGTCTTCCCATTGGGCGAGGACTCCATCGGTTCCGCTGACGTTAGAATCGCCATAAACATGGGGGTGACGGCGGACCAATTTTTCGCTGATGCCGCGTGCAATGTCATTGAGGTCGAAACGTTTCTCTTCTTCGGCAAGCTCAGCGTGAAAGACGACTTGCAGGAGGAGGTCCCCAAGTTCTTCCTGCAGGTTTTCCTCGTTGTTAGCGCGAATAGCTGCGACGGTTTCATAGGTTTCCTCGATGAGGTTGGGAACAAGTGATTCGTGGGTTTGTTCTGCGTCCCAAGGGCAACCGCCGGGAGCGCGTAGCCGATGCATGATGGCGCGCAATCGCTCGATTTGGCGGCTGGGCTCAGCGCATTTGATCATTTCGTCGTCTGTCATGACTAGCGTCGGGCTTTGTCGAGCACCTCTTTTTCCTTTTTGGTCAGGGATTGGATGCCCTGAGCACTGATTTTATCGAGGATTCGGTCTACTTCTTTGGTCAGTTCTAAAGGAGAGCGATTGCTTTCGCGCAATACGGTGGCATCACGGGTCTTTCGAACCCCCTTTTTGGCTGTGCCTGATCCGATCCGGGAGAGTTTAATCACAAATTCCTTAAGGGGCGGTAATTTGAGGACCGCGAATCCGAAGATCGCTCCGCCGAGGTGACCGGCGCTTCCTCCAGCGTTATGCCAATTTAAAATGACAGCCAAGGATTCGATGATGAGATAACCAATCGCGAAGGTTCGCATTTTTAGTGGGATGACAAAAAAGAGGAGGATCCGTGCGTCAGGTGCGATGAAATAGAACGCGGCTAGTATTCCAAATAGGCCGGCTGAGGCTCCTACCATCTGAACAGCGGGGGCGTAGGCGTCAAAAAATCCCGGCAAGAAGAAGAGCAAAGTGTAAAAGAGGGCCCCCGCCACTCCACAGAGGAGGTAGAAGGTCAGATAGGCTCGGCTAGTCATCCACCGTTCAATGTGCGGGCCAAAGAAGAGGAGTCCGAGGCAATTAGCGAAGAGGTGTCCGAATCCTGCGTGGAGAAATTGAAAGGTAATAAGACGCCAGATCTGAAATCCATAGATTCCATCTTGGATGCTAAAGCTACCAAATTGGTAAAATGTAGATTCTTGTAATCGTTCACCCGGGCCGGTTAAAAGAATCTGTAAGAAGAGAACGGTAACATTAATGATAAGAAGCCATTTGCTGACTGGGGCCCCTTCGAAGGGGCCGGGCATGCGTGGCGGGCCTGATTGATAGTCAGGCTGCATGTATTCACGATCACTGTATCCCACGCCAAAGCAATAGCAGTGATTTGCAGGACTGGAAAATGAAACTTTTTATCGAGGCGATTCCGGTTTGAACTGGTGCGCGATGACGCTACGCGATCTCGGATGGAATGATGACTTTGAAAAGGCCTTTAATGAGTCCTCGAAGGATGGCTGGGTGCCAGGACGGTTGATAAGAGAGACAAAGATTAATTTCTCGGCCTTGCTTGATGATGCCGAGGAGGTTGATTGCGTGGTGGGTGGTAAGGTTTGGCACGATGCCTCCTGCGACGCCGAACTTCCTGCGGTGGGTGACTGGGTGGCCATTGAGTTGGGCGCGGGTGAAAACGATGAGCATATTATTCGGGCTCGCTTTCCCCGGAAGACCTGTTTTTCAAGGAAAGCTCCTGGGAAAAGTAGCGAAGAGCAAGTAATGGCGGCAAATGTCGATATCGTAGTTGTGGTGACTGATGCGGGATCTGATTTCAACCTCCGGCGCATGGAGCGCTACTTTACGATTATTCAAAAGAGCGGCGCGCGTTCCGTGGTATTATTGAACAAGTCTGATCTCTTCGAGGCGGAGGTGAATGAAAAAGCCAGCCAAGAGATTCAGGAATTAGCTCCCGATTCGGAAGTTTATGTGACCAGTGCGACACGTCATGAGGGTTTGGAGGTTCTGAAATCTTACCTCCAAACTGGGATTACGCTCACTTTGGTGGGCTCTAGCGGAGTGGGAAAATCAACGCTAGTGAATCAATTGCTCGGCGAGGAATGGTTGTGGACCGGCGAGGTCAACGAAGTTACGGGTAAGGGGCGGCATACAACTGTGGCGCGAGAATTAGTCGTCCTCGAAGCAGGGGGAATGTTGGTGGACAACCCAGGGATACGGGAAGTCCAGATGTGGACAGATGAAGATACCCTACGTGATAGTTTTGCGGATGTGGAGGAGTTGACGAATCAGTGTAAGTTCCGCGACTGTAAGCATAAGGGCGACAAAGGATGCGCGATTGAAAGCGCGGTGAAGGCGGGTGATTTGGATTTGGCCCGCTATCAGGGGTTTCTGCGCCTCGATGAAGAAATCGAGGAACTTAACTTTCGTCGCAAGAAGCGGCAAATGATTGTGGAACGCTGGAGTAAGAGAAATAATCGTGTAAAGGCGCGGAACCGCGATGACCGGATTGAGCTCGAGAAAGAAGAGCGTGGAGAGCTTTGAGAGTTGCGCTTATTCCGGACGCCCCCGCTGCCAGCTTTCGACTTTTCCGTTGATGAATTTCACCCAAGAAGAAGCACTAGGAATATAGGCGACATTTGTTCCAATTCCGCCATTCCATCCCCAAGGGCCCCAACCAGGACCAGCGATTCCACTTCGACGGACGCTCCAACCAGGACCCCAACCACGCCCGCCCCAGGCTGATTGCAATACAACGGGTGAGAGGCTGTTGTAAATCCATTGCTCGTAACGGGCCCCATCTTTTTCACCCTCAGCCTTACGATCGGGACTTCCCCAAGCAAGAAAGACCGCAGCGGGAGTCATCCCGTTTTGGATTTTACCAACTTCGACGAGAGATTGTTGTTCTAGTTCTAGGGCACGAAAAAT
>DCQM01000175.1 GCA_002323895.1 Akkermansiaceae bacterium UBA1518 | reverse complement strand
ATTTTTGAGTAGGGAAGGAAGCCGGTGTAGTCCTTTCTTGGTGCGACAAACGGAACGTGAGGCCGCACAAAACCAACTCCTAAAAAGAAGGGCTTATCTTTATGTTGCTTAATGAGTTCTACGGCCTTGGCAGCGGTTTTTCCATCGGAGTGGACAAGGTCATTGCCATCGGCTTCGACGACGACAAAGGTATTACCACCTACCGGGCCGGGCTTTCGTCCGTCGGCATTGTTCTCCAAAGTTTCACCATCGCCTAGGGCCTTCCATTCTGGGCCTGCTGAGTTGAATCGCTCGGTCCAAGAGGCCGGGTCGTCGGCACCATCTGAGCCTTTTTCAATTCCACCCGGAACGCCCATGTGGAAGATTTTGGAAACCCGCGCAGTGTAGTAGCCATTATTTTTGAAATGTTGGGCCCAGGTAGCCCGCTCTCCAATGGCCGGTCGGGGTGATCCATAGCCGAGCATCTTGATGGCGTGTGGGTAATATCCACTCATGAATGAGGCCCGGGAAGGACCACAGTAGGTCCCTTGGCAATAGGCTTTGGTAAACCGGGTTCCCTGTGAGGCGAGACGATCAATGTTTGGGGTTTGGCAGACTTTGTTGCCATAACACGAAAGTGCGGTAGCGGTCAGATCATCAGAGATGATAAATAAGACATTCGGCTGTTCTATGCCGAAGGCAGAAAGTGAAATCGAGGCAAGGGTGACAAGAAGGTGCTTCATGAGTTTTTCAGTTTTGAGATGATGGCGTCGACATCGTAAACGCAGCCACCCCAAGAGCCACCGCTGACATCCTGAAGGGCAGCCCAGAGCCGAGTGTCATCAGGAACATCTAAGTTGGGTTCAAGAGCAGGATTGAGATTACGAGAAGTGATGTTTTCAGTGCCAGTGTAATCAACAGAACCAGTCATATTGTGACAGTTAATTTTAATGCGAACAGGATCACCATCACAGAGTTTGCCGATCGGGCCGCCAGACCAAGCTTCCGGGGAAATGTGCCCGATACAGGCTCCAGTTGAGACACCGGAGAATCGGCCGTCTGTGATGAGAGCGACCTCTTTACCCCATGAAAGATGCTTGAGAGCGATCGTGAGTTGTGCCGTTTCTGGCATACCACAACCGATGGGGCCGTATCCGATGAGGACAATGACGTCACCTTTACGAATGCGGTCATCACCGCTTGATTTAACAGCGGCGATTGCATCTGGTTCAGAGGTGAAAACACGGGCCGGACCTTCATGAAGATAGATTCCTCGGTCATCAATGAGCGAGGGATCTATGGCCGTGGATTTGATAAGTGAACCTTCGGGTGCAAGATTCCCTTGAGGAAAAGTGACGGTAGAGGTGAGCCCATTTTCGCGGGCTCGGGTCGGGGATTGGATGACGTCATCAGGATCTATGCTGTCAAGTTGTGTGAGCTTTTCCTTGAGACGAATTCGGCGTTCGGAATTTTCCCACCAATCTAGGTTTTCGCCAACGGTTTGTCCGGTGACAGTCATGGCATCAAGATGAAGTTTTCCCATTTCACGAAGGTGAAGCATCACCTCGGGGACTCCGCCAGCAAGGAAGACCTGGACGGTTGCGAAGTGTTGTGGGCCGTTCGGAAGGGCGTCGACGAGGCGTGGAATTTCAGCATTAAAACGACGCCAGTCATCGACCTTGGGACGCCTTAACCCAGCCTGATGGGCAATGGCTGGGAGGTGCATGATGAGGTTGGTGGAGCCTCCAAAGGCGCAGTGGAGGGCAAGGGCGTTTTCGAGCGATTTTTCAGAAAGGATATCGGCGGTCGTAAGGCCACTCTTCTCTAGATCGAGCATCGCAAGAGCAGATCGTCGTCCCATGTCTTTCCAGATCTCGGTTCCGGATGGTGCGAGGGCGGAATGGGGAAGAGAAAGGCCGAGTGCCTCAGCAACCACTTGAGCAGTCGCAGCGGTCCCGAGAAATTGACACCCACCACCAGGGGAACCGCAAGACCGGCAGGCCGCGTGAGCTGCGTAGTCGAGAGAGATCTCGCCTTGAGAATAACGAGCACCGATGGTTTGGATTCGGCCAAGGTCTTCATCTGTCTCCTCGCTTAGCAATGATACGCCACCTGGAACAAGAATGGTAGGGAGTGACTGGGTTGCAGCGAGCGCCATCAACATGGCGGGGAGGCCTTTGTCACAAGTGGCTACTCCGACGACACCTTTGCGGGTTGGGTGAGAGCGAATCAGACGGCGGAACACCATCGAGGCATCATTGCGATAAGGAAGGGAATCCATCATACCGTCGGTTCCCTGAGTTCTTCCATCGCAAGGGTCAGAGACGAAGCCGGCAAATGGAACGCCTTTGGCGGCAGTGATCGTTTTCGCTGCTTCCTCCATCAGAAGACCAACTTCGAAATGACCGGTGTGATAGCCAAGGGCGACGGGAGTGCCGTCCTCACGACGAATTCCACCTTGGGTGGAGAGAATGAGATAGTCGCGACCTGAAACGTCTTCTGAGGACCAGCCCATCCCGACATTCTGAGTCCAGCCAAAGAGGTGACCTGAAGGTTCGCTGGCTAGTTTTTCGGGAAGAAACGGAAGAGTTCCCGATGGTCCAGGAGCTTTAGTTTTGAGGGTATAGATTTCCTCGAGGCCGGAGTCGAAGATGAGAGAACGGGACATTGAGATTTATAAGATGTGAAATCCACGCAGATGAGTAAAGTGGCAGAGTCTTTAAAGTAATTATAATGTTACTTATCTTCGTGATTGGTGTAGCGGCCAATAAGTGGGTATTGCTCAAGCTCAAGGACGCTGCCGGTAATGGGTCGGCTTGCTTTTGAAGCCCAGTAAACTGCGGCTTCGGCGATTTCCTCAGGTGCGAGGATGCGGCCGGATGGCGCAGCATATTCGGGAAGGGTTTCAGGCCAGTCTTCGGCGAGACCGTCGTCAAGTTTGACCTGGTATTCGTTGTCGGTGAGGGTCCAACCCACATTAAGTTGATTAAAACGAACTTTATCGGTCCCGTGGGAATCGGCGAGATTACGGGTCATGGTCATGAGCCCCCCTTTGCTGACCGAGTAGGCAAGCATGTTGGCTTGTCCGCAGTGAGCGAGGACGCTGCCGATATTGACGACACATCCCTCGCTTTTTTTAAGAGCGGGGAAGAGATGACGAATGAGTTGGATAGGCGCTCGTAGGTTGACCGCGATGATGCGGTCGAAAAAGACGACATCGGTATCTTGTAAATGCCCGCGCGTCGTAAAGGCCGCGTTGTTAACGAGGCAATCGATTTTGCCGAAGCAGCTGAGAGCTTCTCTGGCGATTTGCGCCGGACCTTCAGGATCTTGAAGATCACCTTGCACAAAGGCCGAGTTTTCAGGTCCAAGTTCGCCTCGGAGGGCATTGGCTCGTTTGATATTACGTCCGTGGAGAATGACCTTGGCTCCTTCCTTCACAAAAAGGCGAGCCATCGCGGCGCCGATCCCGGTGGTGCTGCCAGTAATGAGGATGATTTGGTTTTGAAGTCTCATAATTACTTCGTTTTTTGTTTTGAACTGGAAGCCTTTCTTTTTTTTGGAGTCTCTTCGTTCGTTGGTTTGGGGGTCGCTTCGGCTTTCGACTGAGGTTTGTCTTTCTGGTCTTCTTGTTCTCTTTGTCTTTCGAGGAATGATTTTCCTTCGGTGATCCACTTTGGGGCCTCACGACCTTTCACATGGGTGTCGAACCACTCGCGAACACGATAGTGGTAGTCGACCATATTTTCTTCTTTTCGCAGACTGTGATTTTCGCCTGGGTAGACAAGCATGACGAGGTTTTCTTTTCCAGCCCAGCGAGCCGCATTATACATTTGGACTCCCTGGCCCCAGTCGACGGCCCCATCCTTATCACCGAACGCGATGAGAAGTGGGGTATTTAATTGATCAAGTCCGTGGATCGGGGAATTGCGAATATAGTTCTCAGGGTCTTGCCAAAAAGGTTTATCCATGCGGCCTTGTGATTGTGTGAAAATAGCGGCATTGGTTTGACCAGAATTCCAATACACGCTGACCGACATACTCATCATATTGGTGAGAGGAGCACCTGCCACGCCCGCGGCAAAGAGATCGCTTCGAGTTACGATAAAAGCGGTTTGGTAAGCGCCCCATGAGTGGCCGACCAAACCAACTTTTTCTTTGTCCACCATACCGGTTTTGAGGACTTGTTCGACTGCCGGGACGACACACTCAAGAGCTGAGATCCCGGGCTCCTGAGGACGGTAAACGATGTCGGGTTGGAAGACGAAGTATCCCTCGGCGGAGAAGACGGCGGGATTGTAGGGGTGCTTTTCACTTGGAACTTCGTAGCGATGGAGTCCTTGGGATCGTTTCTCATAAATGTAAACGACCATGGGGTATTTCTTCCCCGCACGGTAGTTGGCTGGGTAGCGGAGAGATCCTTGGAGTTTGACTCCATTCTTGTTTTCGAAGTCGATTAATTCGGTGCGTCCCCAATAGTACTGTTTTTGGAATAAGTTGGTCTTAGAGATCTGTTTTCGCCGGGCAAGATTTGGGCCTGAGACGTAAATGTCTGGGGAATCATTGCCGCTTTCGATACTAAAAAGGTAACGATCGGCATTTTTAGCACGCGTGAGTGAGCTAATCATTTTGTCTTCCCAAACTAAGACCTCAACGGGTTTCTTGGAGCGAATGGCTTCTAGTTTTCCGTATCCTGACTTCTTGGTGCGATCACCATAGAGAGCGAGATAGAGTGGTTGATCAGGCTCAAGTAAACCATCGTTGTCTTTTAAGAAGTTAGCTTGTGAGAGGCGATGGCGGATACGATCTTTGCGACCATTAGTCATTTTGGTAATGGACGAGCCATTTGGGGAGATGAGCCAGAGGTCATAGCGATCATACATTAAGAAGGCCGAAGAATCCTTGAGCCAGATTCCCTGACCATATGGACGTTTTTCAATCGCGAGAGTGTCGTCTTCTTCGTCGGAGAATTTGATATCAAGATCTTTACCGAGGTGCGTGTCTTGGTTCGTTTCGAGGTCATAAGCCCAAAGTTTCCCGTTACGCATGTAGAGAAGGGTCTGACCGTCTGGGCTTGTTGATAGGACATATTTGAGGCCTTCGAGAATTTTCTTCCGCTCCCCAGTTTTGGTATCGATTTTGTAAACGTCTTGCAGACGAGGCCCGAACATCGCGGTTTCTTTGTGAGGAGTGCGGTCGATGCCAATCGCTCGATTTCCTTCTCGGGTGCTCCCGATTTTTTCGGTTAACTCGTTGCCAAGTTGCACAATTGATTCTTCACCTAGCCACCAGATTGCTTTTCGGCTTGGGTTTTTTTGGGACGAAGCCTGCTTCTTTTGCAGGGGCATGATTTCAGTGTCCTTGGTGTGCCAGACTTCGACGTTTGATTTCTCCTGGAGGGTGTCACGGAGCGTTTTTCCTTTGGTTCCTTCTTCTTTCTGTGGCTTTTTTTCAGGAGCTTTCTCTTCTTTAGTTTCTTCTTCTTTTTTAGGCTGCGATTCTTTTTTAGGGTCCTCCTTTTCTCCTTCTTCTTTCTTCGGTGCTTCACCCGCTTTGGGCTTTGGTGCTTTTGGTTTATTCTCCCACTTTTTCAAATCGCAGTAAACCGCCGTGCCATCCTCTGACCAGCTGATTTTGCCGGCGGGAAGAAACATTTCTGCTGAAAAATTTTTGTCTTGGGAGTGATCATAGACGTGCTTTTTAGGTTTCTTTTGAGCGGCCCCCTTCCATGCAATGAGAGTATGTGAAACATCTTCTTTTTCGGCGTGTGCCTTTTCGAGCATCACGGCGAGATCAAGCGAGTCTTTGCGCCATTGGAGAGATTTGTATTCCAGGTCACTTGATTCGAGCGTGCGCAGCATTCCTGTCTTGGGCGAGAAGACTTGAAGAGAATTGCTGATGCTAGGGGAATCGACGACCATCGCTAGGTGAGAACCTTGATCGCTCCAGGCATGTTGGGTGACATTGCCGAAGGTGGTGTTGGTTTTGTTGGAGAGATTACGGACGATAAGGGCTTTTCCAGGCGATTTTCCGTTGACTTCAATCGCGGCAAAGCGGCTGTCGTCACTGAAGTGGAAGGCACTTACATTTTTGAATATGGTGGTCTCTTTACTGGCGAGATTTCGGAGATGGGTGGTCGCACCTGGTAATTTTTCTTTCGATTCTTTTTTGGCCTCTGCTGGTGATTTGCCGATAGTGACGGCAAGCCATGCACTGTCATTCGAAAAGACAGGGCGCGTACCATGTTGAAATCTCTCCACCTCGGGCATTTTTTTTCCCGTAAGGCGATGAAGTCGCAAGGTCCTCTCTTCATCAACTCGGGTGACTCCGTAGATCAACCATTTTCCGTTTGGAGAAAATTGGCGATTTCCCGGATCAAGCCGCTCCCACTGGGCGTAGTCGGCGGGTTTAACAGGGGATTTTTCGTTTCTCTTTTTCTTGGAGGTCTCTTTTTTAGGAGGATCCCCTTTTTTTGGTTCCTCGGCGAAACCAGAAATCGGAAGGAGAGCGAAAGTGAAGAGGAGGGCAAGTGATGACCGCATGATAAATTCGTTGTGAGGCGGCTTTAACGGATTTTTCGCCAAGTTGCGACCTCAAGTTCTAAATCCTAGCTTCGTTCTGAGTGACTTCCTTCTGTTCCTCTAAAACTGGATTAAGCTAACGGTCGCTTGGTCTGCTCGCCTTATTAGTTACGATCGGCTGATTTTGTCAGTGTCTGCAAAAAAGAAGTCCCCCCTCCACGCGGGCCCTGCTCCACTTTCAGGCAAGGCGCTCATTTTACGAAGGTGACTGACTATCGGGATTTCTTGGCCTAAGGAACTAGCGAAGGAGTCTCAAATTGAAGGAATCCTTGTCTAGTTCCACATAAGATCAACCAATCCCTGTTTCACGTCGTTCAGAACAAACTTTTTACCATCGGGCCAAACGATCGAAAGTTGGCCGGATAAATCGTCTCCTAAACCAAAGAATTGGGTGTTGCCAGATTGTGAGAGGTAGCTTCCACCTCCCGTGATTTCGACAGTTTGAGTCGTGCCATTCTTACTTGAAAACTTTAGGATCGCGCCTACCGCACGTAAATTTCCTTTTCGTCCCTTAATCCGGACTGCAACAAACTTTTTCCGGCTTGTGTTGAGGAAGGTGCTTACAGAGCCATTGTTTACAGTGAATGAAAGATCGGGAATTCCATCTCCATTGAACTCGTTGACCGTAACGCCTTTCGTATCGCCGGTGAGGATCACACCAGTATCATAGGTGTCGTGGACTTCGAATGTCCCATCTCCTAGGGCGCTCAAAATAGATGCGCCAGAACTTCCAGACATTCTGCCAACTTCCCGCTGTGGTGAGAAAAAGTTTTGAGCGATCACCAGGTCAGGTTGTGCATCACCATTTATTTCTGTGAGAACGACGCCAAAGGCCGG
>DCQM01000010.1 GCA_002323895.1 Akkermansiaceae bacterium UBA1518 | reverse complement strand
GACACAAGGATTTTCAATCCTCTGCTCTACCAACTGAGCTAATGAGCCAAACAATCTCTGTTGCGGGCGGGTGATAAGACGGACCGAGAGGCTTGGCAATATAAAATGACTCTGAAGGCCCCATTTTTTCAATCTCCCCCTTCAAGTAGCTCCATGAATTGAGGTAGCACATTTAAGAAGAGTGAATTCTTACCACCACGCGACAACTGGCTTGCAACCAAACCTGCTGAATCATCGTAATCAGCAGGCCCACTAAAATCGACACTGTGGCCCTCGGCACGAATCGATTGGCAAAGGTGAGAATTTCCGGCCTCACGACTGATCTTAGCCTTAAGCTTTGGCGCGCTTATCTCCAATTCCGAAATCGGAGCTCCCCCGTCATCCCAAATCAACTCAACAACAACCTCCCTGCCTTCTCGGGATTCCAAGATCACCCGGCCGGTTTCTTGACAGCGCACCGACCAACCAGAACGTGTAATAAACCAAGCCAACATCAGGAGGGCTGCAATACGATGTTTCGACTGAGCTTTAACCCTCACTCTTTCAATTTCAGGGAAGGCCCGATGAGCCATAGGATCATCGAAAATTCGAGCAACCGCGAGGCGATAAAAATAGCTTCTCGTCCACGACAGATCTTGTGTCACCAATCCACCCTTCGTGTCGGAGCGTGCCTTTAGTAACCGCCCAAACCCCATTTTGGGATCAGCCCAATCAGAGCTATCAAAAATCAGCCGGTCTAAAAGCCGATAGAGCCGTTCTTCAAAAAGCTCACTAAACTCGCCCTGCCACCAAAAAACTAAAGGAAGATCACTATTTAGATGTGCAAAAACAGTGTTTCTAAGTCGCCCTAGCGACCTTCCGTGAAGCAAAAACGAAACTTGTTCGGAGCAGATCGATTTTTTGCCGTGTGCGAGATGACAATGGGCAGTTATCCAAGACTCCACCTTCACATCAGTCGCTTTACGATTCATCGCAATTAAAACTGCCCGGCATGCATTTTCCCGGGTAAGCTCTTGGACTGTTTGCGAATTCTCCTGCAACCTTGAAGGATCTTCAGTATACACTAGGAAATTCATCAACGACGCATTCGTGCTCGCCTCGTCAGCCTCCCATAGCTTCTTGAGTTCACTCTCAATCGCGCCAACCTCGACCGGTATTCCGAGATTTTCCGTAGAATTTAATACACTCATCTCTAGAGTCTCCTCCAAGTGCGCCCATCCTTGGCGAGCAATTCATCGGCCTCCCGCGGCCCCCACGATCCAGCGGGAAATTGCGCTATCGGCAGTTCCTCACTGTTATCTGCCCAAGCCTTGTGAATTTTATCAATAAAACGCCACGCCTCCTCCACCTCATCACGACGCGCAAACAAAGTTGCATCACCCGCCATGGCATCAAGAAGAAGACGTTCATAAGCTTCAGGACTGCTCTTTCCGAAGCTACTAGCGTAGTGAAAATCCATTTTCACAGGCTCCATACGTAAAGTCGTGCCTGGAAGCTTTGAGTTTATCATAAGCGAAATCCCCTCATCCGGCTGAATCCGAATCACAAGAACATTACCTGTCGGGACTCCGCCGGGCATCGCGTTAAAAAGCACACTAGGAGTCTCTTTAAAGTGAACTGAAATCTCAGTCGCTTTTTTAGGAAGGCGCTTCCCCACGCGGACGTAGAAAGGCACTCCACTCCATCGCCAAGTGTCGACCATGCACCGCAGCGCAACGTATGCTTCGGTGTCCGAATCGGGTTTCACTCGCTCTTCATCACGATACCCGGGCACTTCCTTGCTATTAATATTCCCAGCAACATATTGACCGCGAACAACATTCTCCGCAACAAGTTCCGGGGTATCCCACTGTCTCAACGAGCGAATAACCTTCACCTTTTCATCACGAACTCCATCCGCCGTCAAATCGGTTGGAGGCTCCATAGCGACCAAGCTCAGAAGCTGTAAAAGGTGGTTTTGAACCATATCCCGCAAGGCGCCAGCCTCATCGTAATAGCCACCACGTCCTCCCTCCATTCCGAGGTGCTCAGCACAAGTAATTTGAATGTGATCAATATGCTCCTTATTCCACATTGGCTCAAAAATCGCATTAGCAAAACGAAGGACCATAATGTTTTGAGCAGTCTCTTTTCCTAAATAGTGATCGATTCGATAGGTATCCTTCTCCTCGAAAGTCCCATTCACAACCTCGTTGAGATGTTGGGCAGTTTCCAGAGTCGTTCCGAAGGGCTTCTCAACAATCACACGTGACCAATAACCATCACAATCGGGGCGCTCTTGGCTCAAGCCTGCCTCTTTGAGATTCAAGAGAATATCGTCAAAATACTCAGGAGCACTCGCAATATAAAAAAGTCGATTCCCTTTCCCTCCGCGTTCACGGTCAATTTCATCAAGGCGCTCAGAAAGCCTCTTGTAGCCGTCCTTATCTTGAAACTCACTTTTATGGTACTCGATATTTGCCGCCAAACTATCCCAAATTTCCTCATCGTGTCCCGTGCGAGAAACCTGACGATTTAGCGTTTCAAGACCCTCACGAAAAAACTTATTTGACCAATCTCGACGGGCAAATCCGAGAATCTTAACCCCTGCGGGTAGTTCCCCGTCGATCGCCAAATTATAAAGTGCGGGAATTAGTTTGCGATGGGTCAAATCACCCGTGGCTCCAAAAATGACAACACTACATGCCTCAGCAAGATTGCGGGACATTAAATCCTCGCGGAATGGGTTATTCACGGCGCTTTTTCCCACACCCCGAACACCTTTTCAACCCTCAAGCATTTCTTTTGTGCCTAGAGGGCTCGTAATCCTAATCAAAAAATAGCGCCTACCCCCTCCCGGTCTTTCACCTAAATGAACGCGCTTTCGACTCACTTCATTTACTATCAGACACCTCAAACCTTTGATTTTCTTGGGCTAAACAGGACTATTTTAATCCTTAGCGGGCCTATCTTCCAAAAATATTTTCATTTCGAGCCCGCTCATCTTTTTACAAAGAGATTTCCCGGCTTCCTCCGATAATCTAGAGCCTTCGGATTCTGGGCCGAATGTGCCATCGGGCAAGAAAGTCTTGCTTCCTCTCTCCTCCGGGGGCATTTCAATCACACTATGCCATCTCAACTTGACAGCCTAAAAGAATTTACGGTCGTTGTTGCTGATACGGGTGATTTCGCCTCAATGCAGGAATACCAACCTCAAGACGCAACAACTAACCCCTCGCTTATTCTTCAAGCAGCCAGCAAACCTGAATACAAAACTCTTGTTGAAGAGGCAATTGCTGAGAATAAAAGTTCTGATCTCTCTGGAGACGCCTTGACCGAAGCAATCATGGATCGAGTCCTTATTCTTTTCGGGCTAGAGATCCTCAAGATCGTTCCTGGCCGCGTTTCCACCGAAGTGGACGCACGCCTCTCCTTTGACAAGAATGCGACCATCACTAAAGCCAAGCAACTCATCACAGCTTACGAGGCGGAAGGCATCTCCCGCGATCGTATTCTAATCAAGATCGCTTCAACCTGGGAGGGAATCAAGGCAGCAGAGGAACTAGAGAAAGAAGGCATTCACTGTAACCTCACTCTTCTCTTCGCCTTTGCTCAAGCAGTTGCCTGCGCCGAAGCAGGGGTCCAACTTATCTCACCATTTGTCGGACGAATCTACGATTGGTTCAAAAAGGAAAACGGCGAGGAATATTCCGGAGATGACGACCCGGGAGTTCAATCCGTGACTAAGATCTATAACTACTACAAAAAGTATGGCTACAAGACCGAGGTCATGGGTGCGTCTTTCCGTAACACCGGGCAAATTACATCACTGACCGGTTGCGACCTTCTCACAATTTCTCCAGGTCTTCTTGAAGAGCTCCAGAATACCGACGGTCCTCTCGAACAGAAACTCGACGAGGAATCTCCTGATTGCAATCTGGAAAAGATCTCTCTCGATGAGAAAGCCTTCCGTTTCGAATTTAATGAAGACGCCATGGCTACTGAAAAAACGGCTCAAGGTATCCGGGCTTTTTCTGCCGATATCGTAAAGCTTGAAAATCTTATAGAATCGATGGTCTAGAAACTCCGCCTCAAAACTTTCAAAAAGCCTGCATCGGTTGATGCAGGCTTTTTTTTGATCCATCTCAGTCGCTTTAATCATCCCTCCTAATCCCGTTTCATCCCCTCTTCAGAGAAAAGAGACAACCCCTAACAGGAAGAGTAGGAGAAACGCTTTCATTTCTTATTCTAACGATAAGCTCAGCGGCGGTTCTCCGTCCGCTGAAGTGACTGGTTCGAAACTCTTGGTCTTCCTTTTCTAGTTTGTCCCCTCTGCTTCAGGGTGTTCAATCGTTGTTGGATTTCCAGCCCAAACAGATCATTACAGCCTGCATACCGCCCTTGCTCAGGGGTGATTCAACTCCGGTTGGATCTCCTTCGCCTCCAAAGCGGAATGACCACAGCGTAGTGATCTCGCCAGAATCTATAACAACCGGGTCCCCATCTGTATTGTGGGTACCTCCATAACTTGAACGAGTGGTATTCCTTGCCGGTCGGCACTGGTAAAAATTGAACCAATTTTCTGCCTTATTGTCCCGGTACACCGTGAACTCTACACGGACCGTTTCCTCTGGCTCTCTCTGATGCACCACACGCGCTTCGATCGCCAATGGGGTAGCAAGGTCCTCGCTGCTCAGTTGTAGCACTCGCTGCGCGAACCCATCCGACTCGACGGAGCCCGTGGCGTTTCCCCATGACCAAGGGGGCGTCACCAGTGAGGAGTCACTGACACGGATGAGGAGCTTGCCGGCATTCTTAGCGTTCAGCGTGTAGCGAGCGTTCAGTCTTTGCCGATCCTTGCTTCGAGAGATTCCGGGAGTGGGTGCTTGTACCACAAGTTGGTTTTCCCTGTGCCAGTCAACCGATGAATTCTCTAACGTCGAGGTCGGTGGTTTGACTTTGCCTGTAGGAGGTTCGTGATCCTGCTCTGAACACGCTACGCTCAGGATAAGGGTCGTAAACAATAGTACGCTTAAATATTTCATTATTTTTTCCTTTTTTTTACCGAACATCATAGCCCACTCACGCGCGAAGCGGGAGGAAGCGAGTACCTCGAAACCTCAAACCGATCCTTTCAACTGCCCTTCCCCTCGGACACGATACTGATACGAAGTCAATTCACGCAACCCCATCGGCCCACGAGCATGAAGCTTGTCAGTCGAGATTCCAATCTCCGCGCCAAAACCAAACTCTTCGCCGTCGCTATACCTTGTGGAAACATTATGAAAAACGCAAGCTGAGTCAATTCGACAGAGAAAGGCCTCCGCTATCGCCTCATTCTGCGTAACAATTACCTCAGTGTGCTGAGAACTGTATTTGTTAATATGATCAATTGAAGCATCCATCGATGGGACAACCTTTACCGCTAAAATATAATCCAAATACTCTGTTCTCCAATCCTCCTCGGTAGCGACCTTAACATCGATAATAGCACAAGTGGCCTCATCGCCCCGCAACTCAACATTTTTCTCCATCAAAGCAGCAGCCACCCTTGGAAGAAATTCTGATGCTATTGCCTCATCAACCAAAAGCGTCTCAAGCGCATTACAAACGCTTGGCTTCTGCGTCTTGGAATCAACAACGATTCTCACCGCCATTTCGAGATCAGCGTCGGAATGGATATAGGCATGGCAAATCCCATCGTAATGCTTAATAACTGGCATGCGAGCGAAGGAAACGACAGTCTCGATCAAACCCTTCCCGCCTCTGGGTATGATTAAATCTAAATACCTATCCATTCCCGCCATTACTGACACGCTATCGCGATCTGTGAAAGGAACGAGCTGAATCGAACCTTCCGGAAGACCCTCATTCTCGCCGCCCGATTGCAAGGCGTCGGCTAAAGCACGATTCGAATGAATAGCCTCAGAACCACCTCGCAAGATGGTGGCATTCCCCGATTTTAAACAAAGAACGGCGGCATCACTCGTCACGTTTGGTCGACTCTCATAAATGATTCCAATCACTCCAATCGGAACACGAAGTTGCTGAATACGAATCCCATTAGGTCGATCCCATTCATCCAAAATCTCACCCACCGGGTCAGGTAATGTTGCCACTTTTTCGACACCGCAAGCAACCGCCTCTAACCGATCTGCGTCAAGCCGGAGCCGATCTAACATCGCCAAAGTCAGGCCACGCTTTTCCCCGGCAGCGATATCCTCGGCATTCGCTTCAAGAATTTCAGAGGCTGCCGATCGAATACCAGCAGCCATCGCTCTGAGGATCTCATTCTTTTTCGTGTCCGAAAGAACAGCCAAAGCCAGGGCTGCCGCCCGAGCCTTTCCTCCCATTTTGTAAATACGATCTTCAATCTCTTCTCTGGTCATCTACAAAAAACCTAACGCTCTTTGAGTAAGAAGACACCGTTAAAAAATCATCCTTCGAGAACTTTTTCACCCTCACTCTTGGCAATCACGAGAGCCGCACAGCTATCCCCAAAGACATTCACAGCAGTCCGGGTCATATCAAGCAGGCGGTCAACCGCCAGTAAAGCGACTACCGCCGTCTCAGCTCCCGGGATTTTAGAACTAGTAAGAATAATCATAATCGCCACCAGAGAGGCCGAAGGTATTCCAGCGACTCCAACACTTGTAAGCAAAGCGCTAACCACCACCATAAACTGCGCTGCGATCGACAAATCAAACCCCATGACTTGCGCAACAAAAATCACTGCAACACATTCGTAGAGCGCTGTCCCGTCCATATTGACGGTGGCCCCAAGGGGCAGCGTAAAACTTGCAGTCGACTTTGAAACTCCAGCATTTTCTTGAATACACCTCATCGTGACCGGAAGAGTAGCTGAAGATGAAGCTGTCGAAAAAGCAGTCAAAAGCGCCGTTCGCATCGCTTTAAAATGATCTAGGGGATTCACGCCCGCCAAGATTTTGATTACCAGGGGCATGATTACGAAGAGATGGATACCAAGCGCTAATAAAACGGTCACAAAATACTTAAATAAAGCGCCATAAAGTGCACCTCCCGTTTTAAACACAACAGGAAGAAGAAGTGCAAAGACACCAATCGGAGCCAAAGCCATAATCCATCGAGTTAAAACAATCATCACATCATTTAATGAGACAAAAATATCTCGAAGCGGTGAAACCTGCTGTAGCGGGAGACGCGTCATAGCGATCGCAAAAAGAAGACTGAAAAAGATCAAACCAAGCATCTGTCCATTATTCATGGCAGCCGCAAATATATTTATTGGAACCATACGAACAAAAAATCCTGTAAGTTGTTTCGCTATACCACCTTGTTCCTCTCCCATTCCTTTTGCCTCTTGCACTTTTTCAAGAGCAGCCTCGCCAGCAACATTTTCCTTGTGGTCCTCAAATGCTAAGCGGATGTCCTCATTAGGAAGACCGTTGCTGAGCCCCGGCTGAATCACATTAACCAAAATCAATCCTAGGCAAATCGCCAATAAGCTAGTCAGCGCATAAAATCCTGCAGTTTTTCCTAATAGACGGCCAAAGCCCTCCATGCCATGGAGGCTTGTGATCCCAGAAATCACAGAAGAGACGACCAAAGGAACAATGATCATTTTGAGAAGATTCAAGAACAGCTGCCCTACATCAGCCGAAAACGAAACGGCGCCATTCACAAAGCCCCCCCCCCCCCCTTCATTAGCCACAAGGTTTCGAAAAATTAGCCCGGTAATCGTCGCAAGAATCAAAGAAATAAGAATCTGCCAATGAGGTTTAACTTTCACTCCAGGAACATAGTAATTCAAAGTCACAACTCCAAGAAGGAAGCGAATTTGTTGCCGACAGACACTATGAGACGACGCCCACGCAATCCAATAGGTCAATGCTGTCCATCCCATTCTTTCTACTCGCGAATCTTGAACTTATCTCAAGCTTGATTATTGAAACCTGCCTTGATGTCCGACCACTTACTCAATCTAGCAGACAAGTGCTCAAAATTCCGTAGGAGTATCGTTTCGCAGCGGGAAATTCTTGCAGACAAATGAACCATTCGGATGTGAATAACCTTCAAAAGGTCGCTATTTTAGCAATGCCGTGTTTGCTTCTCACAGCCTTCACGCTAGCCTCCCTGCCATCCCACATTCTGATTCATGCGTCGCTTCCTTCCGGCCCTCATCCTAACCATTATCGGTATTAGCCTCGCTGTGCTGCTTGCTTCTCGGGAAGCCGCACTCGTAAGCGATCACCTTATTGGATTCCCAGATGATGATAAGACGGCTCATCTTTTGCGACCAGCAGTTCTCTGCATCCTATGCCTCATTCCAGCTTTAGCAGCACTTTACTACGGTTTAGCTGGTTCACTCGATCGCTATCTTATCCGTGCTTTTATGGGGGCGTTTGGTCTCTGCTTTACAGCACTTTTTTCAATTTGGTTGATTGGTGACCTTACCGAAAACATCTCGGACTTTCGGGGAAGCGAGAACACTCTTCGCTTCATGGGAATGTATTATGGGGCTGCATTCCCAAAATTCTTTGTCGACTTTGCTCCATTCGGACTACTTCTCGCTATGCTTTACTCGCTAGGAAAGCTTTCTCGCGGTCAAGAGATTGTTTCGATCATTCAAACAGGGCGAGGTGTGGCCCGACTCATCACACCACTCATCACAATGAGTTTTATGGTAAGCTTGGTCTGTCTCGGTTTCAATTATCGTTGGGCACCCGCAGCTGCCGCTTATCATGAGGCCCTCCTTGAAGAAACTAAAATGGGATCGCTCAGCAGGGCTCGCAACGTAGTTTATTTCACTGAAGAGAATCGCCGGCTCTGGTTTATTGGCGACTTCCCCTATGACTACCATCAAGGAGAACCACTTGAAAATATCATTATCCGTTCTTTTTCTGAAAATGGTTCACCTGAATGGCGCCTGCGGGCAGAGAGAGCGGAATGGGATCGCCATGATAACAACTGGACCTTTCACGGAATCTCAAAGTGGGACCTTACTAACCGACTTGATATCAAAGAATCCCCAATTGACCCAAAGCGTGAACTTCAATTACCTGATCCCTACGTAATCGAAGGTTGGAACGAAACTCCGTGGCAACTCATTAAACCTGGACTTAAAGCAGAGGATTTAGGTATCCCTGGCCTTTACAGTTGGCTAGTGCAGAACCGCGAATCGGAATGGGGAAACAAAAGGCAATTTCTAACCCAATGGCACTATCGCTGGGCTCAACCAGGAATCTGCCTCGCAATTGTTCTTCTCGCCGCGCCGCTAGGAATAGTCTTTAGCCGACGGGGCGCAGCTGGAGGTATCGCGCTCGCAATTTTCATCTGCTCCGGTATGATGTTTTCATCGACTGTCTTTCTCTCGCTTGGCGAATCCGGATACCTATCACCTTTATGGGCCGCATGGGGTACTAATATCCTTGCCACTGCAATGGCACTCGTCCTCATTCAGCGGCGCCTTGTCGGACGCCCAATCTATCAAACCATAAGAACCCTCATTCCAGTTTAATTCCACAACATGAAAGAACCATGGAGCATTAAATCACGAGCTCGTGAATGCGCAGAAAGCGGAGACGCTTTTCAGTCAGGACAAAAAATTCGCGCCGCCATTTTCCCTGATCCCGAATCATCTGGCTATCTTCGTAAGGACTACACGATCGAGGCATGGGGAAATCGCGAAGGAGAGGAAAATCCATTTTCTTGTTGGATCACAACTTACGAGCCACCGGTTACCGAAGAAAAAGCGGAAGATGTTGTTGAAGATGACCCTGAAACTCTCCTGAAGCGCCTTGTCGAGGAAGAAGAGGAACACACGGAAAACGCTAGATATATTTTGGCCGTTATGCTTGAACGAAAGAAACTTCTTCGAGAAACCGACACTCAGGAAATTCCGTCAGGTATTTTGCGGATTTACGAGCACCGCAAATCTGGTGATGTCTATATCATCAAAGATCCACAAATTTCTCTTACAGACGTTGATCGGGTTCAAGAAGAGGTAAGACAACTTCTAGATCCTTCGACAACCGTAGACGATGAGACCGCTGAGAACCTAGAGCCAACTGATGGAGCCTCCATAGAAAATTCTACCAATCCGCAACCAAGGCCGAAGAACAAGGAGGAAGAGGCGGCATTAAAAACAAAAAATACCGACGAGGTGGAATAATGCTCCCTTGGTTCAAGGATCAATTTCCAATCTATCTCGCACCCATGGCGGGGGTCACTGATGTAACCTTCCGCACGCTCTGTAAAGAATTGGGTGCAGATGTTATGATAACAGAATTTGTGTCAGCCGAAGGTATCATACAGGCAGACCACCGGACTCGAAAATACACTACTTTTACCGACAAGCAGCGTCCCGTCGGCGTTCAGCTTTTCGGAGCCGATGGCGATCGAATGGGCGAAGCCGCGAAGAAAATTATCGATTGGAAACAGCCCGATTTCATTGATCTAAATTTTGGCTGCCCAGTGAATAAGGTAGTCTCAAAAAACGGAGGCTCGTCACTTTTAAAAGACTGTCCACTTTTGACGGATACTGCAGCAAAAATAGTCAAAGCAATAGGGGGGCAAGTCCCTGTCACTGGAAAAATAAGGATCGGCTGGGACCAAAAATCTATCAATGCTCCCCACGTTTGCCATTTACTTGAAGATTGTGGCATCCAGGCAATCGCGATTCATGGTCGCACCCGTTCGCAAGGGTATCGTGGCGAGGCTGACTGGGAGGTCATAAACGAATGCGCCCAATCCTCAGGAGTTCCAATTATTGGAAATGGAGATATTACCTCAGCTAAGAACTTAAAACACCGCAAGGAAACAACCGCTGTTTCCGGGGTAATGATTGGGAGAGCTGCGATGCAAAACCCCTGGATCTTTTCTGAAGCTAAAAGCTTCCTGACAAACGGTAAACTTCCTTCCCGCCCCAGTATCGCTGAACGCTGGAACTTTATAATTCGTCATTGCCGCCTTGCAGTGGAATCTGATCGCTATGGAGAAGAAAAGCACACCCTCATGGCTATGCGATCGCGCTTGATGACTTATTGCAAAGGTTTCCCGGGTGCCAAGCCTCTTCGCCAACAACTCTCACAGGTCACCTCAATTGCGGACGTTGAAGAGATTGCAGCCCGCAGCGAGAATTTGCTTGGAGAATCCCAATAAGAACTAAAATATCATTATTTCGGCTCTTCTGAAGATAAAGAGAGTTGAATTAACTCCCTGCTAGCATAAACTTCGGAAGTGTGGGAGCGCCTAATAATTTTAATCCTCGTTTCGGGAGCTCATATGCTCTCAGCGGAAACCGTTTCCAATCGATTGGATAGCCTCGAATCTGACGTTTCAAAAATCAAAACTCTTCTACAAGAGTTGACCACCGGAAATCGGGACAGACTCAATTCTCCAGCTCCCCAGCCTACAAAGACTAGCGGTCAAACCTATACAATCCGTTCTGGCGACTCCTATTGGTCAATTGCACGGCGTTACGAGACATCGGTAGCAGCTCTTCTCGAGATCAATCGAGGCATCAACCCAAACCGACTTACAATCGGCACAAAGATCGCTATTCCGAGTCGCAAAGGAGTTCAAAAGCCTTCTCCCACGACTAAGTCCTATCGCGTAAAAAGTGGCGATATACTCGGCCGCATTTCGCTCAACCATGGCATACCACTTCAACAACTTCTTAGCGCAAATCCGGGCCTTAATCCCCAAATCCTCAAAATCGGAACCATTCTAAAGATTCCGAGGACCAGTTTGAAGCCAGCGGTAGTTCCATTGGACGCTGTCCAGCCAAGCCAACTCAACGGTTCAGATCACTCAAAGAGCAATCAATTCAAGCAAACCAAAAACCGCAAGTTAGAGGGGAATGACCTAAAGAAACCCCGTCTTGTAGTCATTGAGAAAAACCTCCGCTTTTTCGAGATTGCAGAGCGTTACGAGACAACCGTTACAGATTTAAATAAACTCAACAGACGCGACCTTAGTCCCCAGCAAATGATTAAGAGCGGCTCGCAGCTCTACATTCTATCTCGTTAGCAGACTTGCCTACTCATACGCTCCTCGCTAGTCTCAGCAAAATGGAGAGTCACGATATTCTGAAGAAAGCCTTTAAAAACTGTAGCCCAAAAGAAATCGCTGGTGAATTGGGTATCTCACTTTCCCTTGTTTACAAATGGGCCCAAGAACAGTCTGACAGCGGGAGCGGTTCCCGAAATCCACTTGATCGCCTTCTTGAAATCGTCCGTCTCACTGAAGAAGAACAAATCATTGAATGGCTTTGCGAACGTTGCGATGGCTACTTTGTGCGCAACCCATCCACTTCCCCCCAGCAGAGTTTTACAGTGCTTCCAGCTACCAACGAAATTGTTTCACAATTTTCAAACCTCCTTTCCCGGATCTCGAAATCAGCGATCGATAACTCAATCACCCTTGATGAAGCTCAAGAGATTCGCGAACAATGGGACCGCCTAAAGGGGATCGGAGAGGGCTTTGTCCGTTGCTGCGAGGAAGGTGACTTCACAAAAATGGAGAGCGAAAAGGAAAATGATCCCAATCCTCGAAAAACGCTCTACTAGAGAACGAAATACTTATTGATCTCGGTTGCTCGTTCATTCTAGCCAGTTTATAGCTGAATTGATGTCGACCCAAGTCCGGACCCGTTTTGCCCCCTCGCCCACTGGTTACCTCCATGTTGGAGGGGCTCGAACCGCGTTGTTTAACTGGCTCTACGCCAAGCATCACGGAGGGACCTTCGTCCTCCGGGTTGAGGACACTGATGAGACGCGGAACACCGAAGCCGCAAGATCTGCGATTTTTGAGGGTATGAAATGGCTGGGACTAGACTGGGAAGGCCCGGGGAACGAGGGCGATTGCGGCCCCTACTACCAGTCCCAGCGATCCGAGATTTACCTAAAATGGTTTGAGAAGCTCGTTGAGGACAATCGCGTTTACGAACACGAGGGCGCTTGGCGTTTCCGCTTCGAACGCAAGTTAATTACTATGAGTGATCTCGTTTGCGGCGAAGTCAAAATTGATTACAGAGACGACTCAAACACTCCAGACATGGTAGTCCGCCGTTCGGATGGATCTTTTGTGTTTCACTTCGTAAATGTGGTGGATGACCTCACGATGGGAATTACCCATGCGATTCGCGGTGAGGACCACCTCATGAACACACCAAAGCACCTTCAACTTTTCGAAGCCTTCGGCACACCCCCTCCAAAATACGCCCATATCCCGCTGATCCTGAATGGTGATGGCTCCAAAATGTCCAAACGAGACGAAGGCGCCGCCTTGGGCGATTATCCACGCCAAGGTTTTTTACCCGGGGCAGTTGTCAATTTCTTGGCCTTACTCGGATGGTCACCAAAGGATGAGAGCGAAATATTCTCAGCCGCTGAATTGATTCAAAAATTCTCGCTTGATACAGTCAATCGCGCACCTGCTCGCTTCGACCCAGATAAATGTCGATGGGTCAACCAGCAACATATCTTGGGACTATCATCTGAGGAATTCGCAATCCAATGTGAAAGTCAAGCAAGCCCCGAAATGCTAAATTCAGTGAAAGAAAAGGTGACCCTACTCACCGAAGTTCCGGATGCGGTTGCCTTCTATCTCAATCATAATTTTCCGGTCAACTCAGATGCTCTCGCCAAGGTAAAGGGTAATGAAAACGCGAAACCTTTACTCAACAACCTAGCTGAGAATTTTAAAAACCTTGAGAATTGGAATCTAGCCAAAGAGGCAATTACTTTAACAGCTAAAGCCGCCGGCGCAAAACCAGGACAGCTAATGTTTCCGTTGAGAATTGCACTTTCAGGTAAATCCGGCGGCCCTGATTTGGGTTCAATTATTACAATCCTTGGCAAGGAGGAATGTATTCGCCGACTTCAACGATTCATAGATCTTCTCGCATGAAATATTACACGATTGATCAACTTCCGACCCTGAATAAAAACAGCAGCAAGCTCGCGCGTTTTGCAGTCATCGGCAACCCAGTCGAACATTCACTGTCCCCGCAACTTCATCAGCCCGCTCTTGATGATTTGGAAAAAGATGCACGCTATATCCGCGTCGAGGTAAAAGTAGATCAGGTGCGTGAAGCAATCCAAGAGCTCCATAGCGCAGGAATCCATGGGATCAATGTAACTGTCCCTCATAAACTTGAAGCTCTTGAAGCTTGCGATCTTGTAGATCCCTCTGCCCAAATAATGGGTGCTGTTAATACCATCGTCTTCGATAAAGACGGCAGCTGCACCGGCTTCAACACCGATGGGCCTGGTTTCGCTAGGGCCATTCGCGAGGAATTCTCAGTCGACCTTGGCGATTTAAAAGTTATCATTATAGGCGCTGGGGGTGGAGCCGGGCGAGCTATCGCCACTCAATGCGCTATCGAAAACTGTCCACAGGTAATCTTAGCAAACCGGACACTTGGGAAGCTTCACCCTATCAAAGAGCAACTCTCAAAATTGATTGATCGTGAAGACCTCAAAGGCCCGCGGGACCGGATTGAAATCCTCGACCTTTCTGATCCATCCCTCGAGCAGGCCATCGGGTCCAGCGAATTGATCGTCAACACCACCTCGGTTGGTCTCAAGGCTACCGATCCATCACCTTTTCCATCCCACTGGGTAGAACCTCATCATCTGGTTTACGATACCATTTACAATCCAGAGCGAACCAGACTCCTCAGAGATTGCCGGGACCAAGGCGCACGGGTAGCCAATGGTCTTTCATTGCTCCTTCACCAGGGCGCCCTATCGCTCGAATATTGGCTTAATCAAGATATTCCGCTTGAGCTAATGAGAGAAGGCGTAAAAAACGCGCTCAAGGAGTAACCCAGCCATCATTCAAATATTCAACAATCTCAAACTGCCCCTCTGCCCCAATTTCGCTATCAAACTTTAGGCGTAGAGACACTTTTTGCTCCTGCAAAGGAGGCTCATTGGATACAAAACTCCCGTAATTTAGAAGTAGTCGAAAATTTCGGTCAATAGCCTTCCCCCCTGGCCTATCCAAATTGACATAAGCAAAAACAAACTCATCGGACTCCTCTCCTGTTAACACGTATCCAGAATAATCGTCCTTCCCAAAACTCTGGTCATATCCAGGTTTCTTTCCTACTCTACAGCGGAGAAAAACTTCATCTTGAGGTAACTCCTTAGCCATCTGACTCACGCTCATTTCTGACCAGCCTATGCTGGCATCCCAATCGAGAACTAACTGATTTTCATTTCCTTGGACAAAAAACACTTCGAATGGATTTCCGTTTTCACGTTTTCCGGTCAGAGAAACATAACCCCTCTCTTTTGAACCAGTTAAATTTGAGGAGTTTACTAACCTGGCAGACCAAGAGAATTGTGACCAAGCACTAGTCAACAAGGAACTCCCCCAGTCATCAAAATTAATAGTGGTCTCGCCCCGAAAAGCAGATTCACGCAATCTTTTATCAATCTCATCTAGTTCCGCCCCCTGATTGAGCATTCCGATTGTCTTCTTTGCCTCGTCAAGAATTGTTACCGAATCGTCAAAGAACCAAGTTAACGCATCATCTGTGAGAGGTTCCGAATCCTTATCAACCCCAAAAACAGATGTAGGCCGAGTCACTTTTTCCACCTCTTGGTTCGTCCAAATTGCAAGCCCGAACACACCAGCTATCACAGAAGCGATAATACCAACAAGAACGATCCAAAGCCAACTCGTTGAACGTTTTTTAGTCCCCCATACTTCATCCAAAGGCCGGCTATCTTCCTTCTTCCTCTTGAGGCGTCTGAGTTGCTCAGCTACACTGACCGGCCCGAAATCCTCATCCTCATCATGCATTCCGATAAGAAGCTCCTTGGCTTTTGCAAACAGCTTATTGGCTTCTTCTTTATCAGAGGAGCGCTCGGGTGACGAGGACCGCCTCTTACGGACACGTCTCTTCTTTCGAACCATTCCATCTGGAATTGGCTCATTGACCTTATCCTCATCAGCTTCACTCATTTACCGACTCAATTTCTTTGTTAGCTATCCGACGATTCGGAAAGACTTTTTAACGGCTCTTTGGTAGCTGTATCTTTCGCGCTTTTCCGTAGATTTATGATCCGCTCGCCAAACCAGCCCGCTCCAAGAATCTCCTTTAATTCCAAACCTTTTTCACCACGCTCATCATCCTCCCAACCAAGACGAACCGTAATTCTCATGTAGGTCCTTGGGTCCGGATCCAAAACCCTTCCTAAAATCGATCCCAACGGGTCATTTTCTTCCTGATGATTAGTCCAGAGCCTCTTGAACTCTATCGCGAGATCACTTCCCGCCAAAAGATCAATTTCAGGTGATTCGGTCTTTTTAAACTCCTTATCATCCTCTTTGACATGCGGAGCTCTGTAAAAGCTGAGAGAAATTTTCTTCGAATCATCTGCCGTTCTCCGCTTTCTTACCAAAAGGCGAAAAACTCCCTCTTTCGAGCCTAACTGGTTGATAAACTTAGGCCACGACTCAGTGGAGTATGGTGCGAAATTTTCCCAGTCGAGCCTCCATGTACTTGTAGCACTATCCAAAATATGGACCGCTCCCCACTGATAACCCTCGCTATCTCTCCAAATAGATTCGACTGCAAGCCCATCGCCCGGGAGCTTAAGGACGTTCACCCCGGTTTGAGTCAATTTCCCCGATGCCGGAGGAAAGGAGTTCTCCACATAAAAGTCGCTAAAAGCTAGAGAGAGATCGGCCGAACGGTCTATAAATTGCCCTTTCATCTTTTCAGGAAGCTTCATGAAACCCTGGAAATCTTTCTTAATCTTCTCACGGCTCGCATTTACGATCTGTTGATCTATGGGATCTCGACGGCCAGCTTCTATCGGGGCCTTAGAGGCTTTTGAGGCCCCAAACTTACCAGTCGCGAAAATCACTAGCACAATTATAACAACACAAAGCCATGCTCCCAAAAACAAAATGAGCCCTTTGTTTTTTTCTTCCTTCTCCCGTTTCTTCCTTCGCCGAACTCTCCTAGAACCATCAGACATAATTGTCTCATCACCATTTGATGAACCTGCGAACTCATCCCTTGCCTGATCTAGCGTTTTCACAGAAATCTTGGGGCTCTCGATTACCCCTACTGGCAAAATAGGCGCAGATTTTTTGGCCGTTAAATCCCGGATTACTCCACCGGCGCCCTTTTCCCAGTTCCCTCCCGGGATCTGGGTCTTGCTTTTGGACAAGCTACTGCTTTTCCCAAATTCGTGCAGACACTCTCCACAAGTAACCCCCTCATGCAGTGGCTTGTCACTTTTCACGACAGCTTGGCATGAAGGGCAAATAAAGACGCCTTTTTTCCCACTCATAAAACTTTCGGAAATCATGCGGGACTACCTCCCTCCCGTCAATCTTGAGGATTTGAAAAAATGGCTTTCGTCGCTTCCTCAACTAACATAGCCGCCAGAGATTCGGTCACAGCGTCTAACTGCTCAACTGAAACCTTTAACTCCGCTACCTTTCGATCCTTAATAGCGATTTCCACTCTTTCTTTAGCATCCTGAATTTCAGAAATCTCTTTTTGCGTTAAAAAAGTGCCAGCCTGCTCCAACGCAACCCCAACCGCAGGAAGCAGCTCTTCAGCCTTTAATCGGGACTCCTCAAAGACTCGGGCGTTCATATCCTCAAAAGCGAATTCGACACTCTCACTCACCATTTGCTCTACCTTAGTCTCCTGAACATCTACCGCTGCACTTCCGATTTTAACGACGGTATCAACATTGCTCGCGACATCCCGAGCCAGGACCGATAAGATTCCATCAGCATCGATTCGGAACTCGACCCCGACCCGCGCCTGCCCCCTCCGTTCGGACTCGAAGCTTACTTCGAAAGAGCCCAACTCCCAGTTGTCTTTTGCTAACTCTCTTTCCCCTTGCAAAACCCTAACATTCATTGACTCCTGACCTTCCACCGCATTAGTAAACATTTCACCAGCCTTGCAAGGAATCGTTGTATTTCTCGAAATTAACACATTCATTAATCCTCCCATCGTTTCGATCCCAAGGCTAAGAGGAGTCACATCTAACAAAAGAACTTCGCGAACGGTCCCTGCAAGAATTCCAGCCTGAATTGCCGCACCACGCGCAATCGCCTCATCTGGATGCTGGCTCAAGTCTGGTTCTTGTTCAAAAATTGTCGCCACCCGATCTTTAACCATCGGTATCCGACTACTCCCTCCGACCATGACTATGGCCGCAAGATCTTTTCCCGTCACTTCTGCATCCAGCATCGCTCTTCGGCAACACGACTCCATTCGATCCAAAAAGGGTTTCATCAAACCTAAGAAAGCCTCCCGGGATACCGGCACTTCACCAGTGAAAGGAATTCTAAAAATGGCCTCCTCAACCTCGCTAAGGGCTAACTTCACGCGGCGACCTTCGGATATCCACTGCACCCTCTCCATGGACTCGAAGTCCCCAAGATCGCGGCCAAACTTAACTGCTGCGAATCCAGCAATCGCTTTATCAAAGTCGTCTCCACCCAAATCAGTATCACCAGAAGTCGAAGAAACCTCGAACACACCCTCTCTCATTTCCAGAACCGAGACATCGAAAGTTCCGCCACCAAGGTCGAAAACCGCAACACGGGAGCTTTCGTCTAAACGGTCAAGTCCGTAAGAAAGAGCCGCAGCCGTAGGCTCGCTGAGTATACGCACGACCTCCAAGCCAGCAAGCCGCCCTGCTTCTTTAGTCGCAGCTCGCTGCCCATCATTAAAATAAGCAGGAACTGTCAAAACGGCCTTAGTCACCTCAGTTTCAAGACGGTTCTCGGCGATCTCTTTTAATGTATTTAAAATCTCCGCTGACACCTCCTCGGGGAGCTTCAGCCCGGCAGCCGTGCTAATATACCCATCCGCGGTCAATCGGCCGTCGGATTCGCCAGCCCTCCTCCCGATTAGACTCTTCACACTCGTATGAATCTCTTCAATTCCGGCCAAACGCAGAGCTTCATGTCCGACCTTAATTTCGCCCTTTTTTGAATACCAGACTGCACTGGGAACAAGTGAACGCCCTTCCAAATCAGCCAGTAAAAGAGGAAAGCCCGAGTCCACCACAGCGACAGCTGACTGGGTCGTGCCGAGATCAATTCCAATAATTACCTCACTCATGATGGGGAGTTAAGACCATGTCACCCTCCGAGCAAGGCCTCAAAAATTTTTCCGTTTGCTTCCTTCAGTTGCCCTGACCATTTCGTCAAGAAAATCAAACCCCGCGCAACTTGACCCATCTCAGCTTCACACTCGCTCCACCCTTTTTCATCAAAAATCTTAAAATTCGAGATCATTACATCTTTCAAGTCATTCAAGTTGCTGATCACCCGTTCTAAATCAGCTTTCAATCCTGGAACACGCCTATCTAAAACTGCCTTACCTAGATTACTTAGAGCGTTCGATCGCTCGGAGACAAAAGAATCAACATCTTGCAAAACCGAGGCAACATTGGAGAAGTATCCCACCACTTCCGCCGGGATTTCTCCGCGACCATCAAAGGAAAAACCCGTAGATTCAATTGCAGCCCGCACACGTTTCTCCGGAGATTTTAAGATTTCGCCTGCTAAACGGATTTTTAAAAACAGATTTTGATCGCCCCCGGCATCTGGATGATGAAGCTGACTAGCATCTAAAAGTAGCCGGTCAATGTCCGTGTCCTTCAAATCGAGCCTTCGAGGAACTCCAAGTAACGCGAATGGATCCGTCATGCTGCAAAACTTTCGCCACAGGAACAAGTCACTACTGCATTTGGGTTGCTGACCTTAAACCCCCCTTGCTGAAGATCATCGGAATAATCAAGCACGCTACCGCTCACAAATAGAGCACTCTTAGGATCTATCACCACGTTTACGCCATTACTTGAAACCATGATATCACGATCCCGTGGCCCATCCACCAAGTCCATTTGGTATTGAAGGCCACTGCACCCACCACCCACTACCGCAATCCTCAGAGCACCTTTGTCTTTTCCCTGCTTTTTCCAAAGCCCGCGTAAATGTTGCGAGGCCCCCTCTAAGACCCTAACCAACTTTTCATTCCCTATGGTATAACCTGCCTTCAAAGTAGTGCGAGAGTCTAGCTAACGATTGCTTCTTCGCAACTCCTGAAACCCTTTTGGGTAATAACAGTCTCAAAACCCTGATTCTTAATTGCTTTTCTTTTTGCCTACGTTCAATTTTTACCTTTTGTCTCTCAAGCAGGGCTATGAGGACAATTCTGAAGAGACGACTCACGGGGAGTTTTCACCTTGCTGATTGCCAGATGAACCTTGGCTTAGCACCCCCCAAACTTAGAGATCATCGAATTAATTCGTTACACTCCGGCCAATATTATCGCTTGAAGAGTCAAATCATGAGGACCAACTCGACGTGAACTAAAAAAAGAACGATTTCCATTTGCATTGAAGAACTTAACCATCGAATGTTTTTGATCAAACATGAGAATTGTCTGCTTAGTTTTTGCCACCATTATGCTCCTCCCGCTACACGCGGAGATTATTTACACAATCCCACAAGGATACACTAAAGTGGCAATCGCCGCTGCAAGCTCTGATATTGAGCCGACTATTACAGGAATTTCAGTCACTTTGTTGAATGATCTCGAGTTCGCTTCGTCTGCAACAATCAATAGTGACTATGACGCTGATCCTGCAGATGGCACGCAAACTCTAGCGATCACTGGGCAAAATTGGTCTCAGGATCAATGGACGGAACAGCCACATCTCGCATACATCACCGACGCCGATGGGGCTGAAGAAGCTTTTTTGATCTCCTCCAACACCAGTAATGGCCAGTTGACCCTCCTTACTACATTCGACCTCCTCGGGGACAAGGACTCTGAAACACCTGGAGTTCAAAATCGCTTCCCTTCAGCAACAACGGTTAAAATTCGCGGAGCGAATACAATTGGATCGATCTTTTCATCAAAAATTGATGAATTTAGTCCCGACGATCGGGTTTTTGTATGGGACGGCTCCGAGTGGCTGTCTTTCCAAAAGAACGGTTTCGGAAATTGGGTTTTAGCCTCCAATCTTTTTGGTAATGAAAATGGCACGGTAATATTCCCAGACGAAGGAATGTTCATTTCGCGTAGTGCGACCAGTGCAATCGAACTTACCCTCTTCGGCGAAGTGCCAGCCGTCCCCCAAATTTCGACGATCACGAAAACAAAACTTCTATCATCACGTATTCCTGTTGAAACAACCTTAGCTGGGCTTGGATTGAACGACGATCTTTGGAAAAGTGACGATCGCCTCTACATCTGGAATGGCAGTAGCTGGGATGCTTACCTTGTGAATGGGTTTGGAAATTGGGCCCCAGCTAGCAACCAATTTGGAAACTCAAACACTCTTCCAATCGCCGCTAACACCGCGATTTTTGTAAATCGGGAAACTGAAGTGAGCGGGGCGGAGGGAATCATCGCAGCCCCACTTCCTTACGATCCACTTTCCGAATAAACTGTCCCTAGTTCTAAAGAAATCACCACGTAGAAGACCGAAACTTTTTGAAAAATATGATGAAAACATCTTTGGCACTCGTCATTTTGAGTAGCGTAACGAATGCAGCTACCGTTTCAATCGGAGGGGGAGCGTTTGCAAACCTCCTCGATGCGTCAGGCAATAATCTCCCCACTGGTTCCCAGGTCCAATTGGGATACTTTTTGGGGGTTGCACCGTCAAAAAGTGGTGATGACTTCACAAGTGTAGACTGGGATTCTTTTAGCCCCTTTCTAGGAGTCGGCTCATCAAATCCTGACGAAGTGATAGGAACCTTCGATGCTGGCGGTGGATTCGAATCGGCCTTTCAGATCAGTTCTACTCTTGATACCGATCTCGGAGATTCACTACCTCTTGGGTTTCCTGTGCGTTTGGGCTTCCGAATCTTTGATAGCACTCAAAGTTTAATCGAGGGAGCGTCATATAACACGGTAGTTCGTGATGTTTCGACTTGGGTTTTCAATGATCCCGGAATTGTAACGAACCAACCTCCCACTCCTTCGATCTCAAGTACAAATGATCCTCTTATGTTCTGGGAAGATAGTGCAAATCCGTTTCAAACTTCAATCGGAGTCCCGGAGCCGAGTAGCGTTCTGTCAGCTTTACTTGGTGCAACCTTATTTTTGGGGCGTCGTAAACGCGCCTAACCTTTAGTTAGAACCCCAAACATTAAAAGCTCTCCCTCATCATGGTCGGCGAGCTTTTTTATTCATCTAATATTGCTGACATCGAGTTAAAGAAACCTCGCAGTTCCTCCTCGGAAGCCTCGGCGCCCATAATATCCTCGTAGCCTTCCTCATGAACCCAATCAGGATTTAATTCCCGGATAAAACTACTTGCCTCGCAAGCTTCTTCTTTCCCCCACTTCACGCGCGTAGCGCAGTAAGTCATCGTCATTTTTTCCTGCGCCCGCGTAATTCCTACATAGAGAAGCCGCCTCTCTTCATCACGCGCTCCCTCCTCGATACTTCTTTTATGAGGAAGAATCCCTTCTTCAAGGCCCACCAAATAGACGATCGGATATTCCAAACCCTTGGCTGCATGAAGTGTAATGAGTGTTACACCACTCTTTTGTTCTAAATCATCCTCCTTTTCAGCATCGAGCGCGGCTTGGTCAAGGAAATCACTGAGGCTCTTTCCCTTTTTCATCGCTTCGGTCAGGGATGCAATGGTTGCCGACACACCCTCTCTTCGAGTGTCTTTCTCTTTGTCAGTCTTGCATTGGCGTATCAACCACTCCTGAAAATCCATTTCTCGTAGCCATTGATCCACTGCTATTCCGGCATGCACCCCATCAACCAAACTCCTCCGAACCTCTTCCACCTGACTTGTGAAAGTCTGAATTGAATTCCTCACTTTTTTGGAAACTTGAATCAAAAAATCGCTATCGATTAATGTCTCCCAAATGCTCTGGTCCTTTTCGCGGCTCCAATCTAAAGCTGCCATCGAGCTTGTGTTTCCTATCCCACGTGGAGGGGTGTTAAGGATCCGAAGTAAGGGGATATCCAATTCCGGTTGATTGAGAACTTGGACATAGCTGAGAACATCCCGCACCTCCTTCCGGTCGTAAAAACTTTGCGCTCCAACCATCCGGTAAGGTATCTTCTCCTCTCGTAAAGCTTCCTCCATTTTGCGAATTTGACCATTCGTACGAAAAAGAATGGCGAAATCTTCCAAAACCCGTCCTTCCTCGCGTTGCATCACAATTTCGGAGACAATCCATTCTGCCTCCTCTTGATCACCCGGCATAGAAACTAGACGGACCAAATCACCACCCGGTATCGTCGGTCTTAATTTCTTTTCACGCCGCCCCACATTATTTCGAATTAGGCTATTCGCGACCTCCAGAACCGCCTGAGTGCTTCGATAATTCTCCTCAAGCCGAATAATTTTTGGATTGGGGAAAAATCGCTCGAATTGGAGGATATTAGCGACCTGCGCGCCCCTCCATCCATAAATCGACTGATCATCATCACCCACCACACAAATATTGTAAGGCTCGCCAACTAATTGCTGAAGCAACTTCATTTGCAGACTATTAGTATCCTGAAACTCGTCCACTGTTACATAGCGGAACCTATCCTGCCAATATCCGCGCACCTCAGGATACTCACGGAGAACCCTTTCCCCCAGAAGAAGAAGATCATCAAAATCAACCGCATTTTGAGCCCGTAGCTCATTTTGATAAGCTACCGCAATCTCGGCAATCAGATCATCCTCGATTCCTGAAAGAGGCAGTTCAGCATTTTTCGCCTTTGAAATTTCGCTCATAACCTCACCAGGTTTTAAGTTTATTTTTCGCCCTCCTTTCCGAACAATGAGCTGCCGAATCATTCCTGTCTGATCTCCTCCAGCCATCACGGCGAACTTCTTCCTATAGCCAAGAGATTCAATATCTCGTTTAAGGATGCGCAGGCAGAGCGAATGGAAAGTACAAACAGTTAAAGCTTTCCCTCGTTTCTTGCCCACCATTCCCATGACGCGCTCTGCCATCTCCGCCGCTGATTTATTGGTAAACGTCACCGCGAGAACATTTTCAGCTTTTACTCCATTTTCCAAGAGAGCCGACATCCGACAACTTACAGTCCTCGTTTTACCTGTTCCAGCACCCGCCAGAATAAGAACTGGTCCATTGAGGGCCAATACAGCTTCACGCTGTTCTTTATTCAGTGATTCGATAGAAAATCCGGCAGACATCGTGTTTCCATGAGAAAACTCTGCTACTATTCAAAAAACAAGTATTGGTTGAGAACTTCCTTCGAATTAGCATTTGCTATACAAGGCACCTCTAGCTAACAACTTGTGGGAGAGCTTACTTTTTTCGGCTCTCTATTAATTGAAACCATAAAACTACTAAAGCAATGAGCCAAATCATTCCTCTCGTCACTTCCGGAATCGCAGGTCCTCTCGGCGTGCTTCACCTTCCTCGTCTCTGGCAAAAAGCTTCTCTTGACGCTGCCGGCAAGCTCCACAGCGATTATCCCGCTGCAGGTGCTGGCTTTGACCAGATGACTCTCGACGCACTCGGCATTGAGCGCGATGCATTTTTAGCCTATATCAAAGAGAATAAACCCTCTTACACCCAATGTGAACAATGGATCCTCGACCAAAAAGGAGGCTCCCTCGACAATGAGGCGATCGATACACACAACGCCGCTGTTGTAGGTTACAACCATGACGACGCAACCCGCACCGCCATCCTCGAGTCTGTTGGCATCGCCGATACCGGCGCGATCCTCGACGCTGTAAATCTCAATAACCTTGAAGATTGGCAGGATTTCTACAACGCAGAAATTAAAGGTTAAAATTTCTGATCTTAAAATCAATCAACCCCTTGGACGTCTTTCGTCCCTGGGGTTTTTTCGTGATCTTTCCAAAGTTGTTTCACAATCCGAATTGAGGCCTCCAAACTCACTCCGCTATCATTAGCGCCAAAGACGGCTCTCTCATAAAGCAGCACAAACTCATCACAGCCAGAAGGTAACGAGCGACGTAACCATGTTGCCATAGGCATCGACCGAGGACGCTCTCCAACTCGTTTCATAAGCCACATTTCAAAATCTTTTAGTAATCCGTTCTCCCGAATAGATTGGTCCCACTTATCAGAACTCTCCCGCTTCCTAGTCAAGACCAACCGATAAATGACGAATATCAGCAAAAAAATCCCGGCCAGAACCACCCCCTTCAAAATCCGATCAAAGACGCCAGACTGATTTAGCCACAGTTCTAAACCTGTGCGAAAATCTTGAAACCAGTCATACCACACTTGATACCATGAATGAGGTTTCTGGAAATTCACCCAATCAGGTGGAGTTAAATCCACATCGACCCACTCTCCGCCACGGCACCTCCATACGTCAACGTCCCCATTGCTCTCATTTACCCAGGTGCCTCCGACATAAGCCTCGACCCATGCATGGGCATGCTGCCCTCTCAAAATCCATTCCTGCGCCTCAAATCCTCTCTCATGTAATGAATACCCAACGGCGTAGCGGCATGGAACTCCCATTCTTCGCAGTAGCATCGCAGTTGCTCCTGCAAAATATTCGCAGTGACCCTTCCTATCAATTTTTAAGAATTCAGTGATTGGGGCATTCCTATCATTACCGGCCAAGAAAAGGCTGTATTCAAACTTATCAACGTCAAAGAATGCCCGTGCAATTTTAGCTTTAATATCACGGAACTTTTCGATGGGTAGATCTGGCGGCCCAGCCTCTTTGCCAACTTTTCTAGCCAAAGCTCTCGTAGGATGTCGACCTCCCTCAGGAAAACTTAGTCCAATCCCCTTGAGGAATTCTTCAAGCCCTTTCTCTTCAGCCTTTGGATAGGTCAAATCCAAATCGGTTGGATCTAGCCGCATTTCTTTCATCTCGGAACCCCCTTGGATTTTAGCGTCTATCGCTCCACGATTCACCCCGAACATCTTAACCGAGCCCATTGAATTTACCGCCACGATTTCACTGGGAACTCCTTCAAAACGATTAGTCCTACCAAAGTGAGGGATCAATCCTTTATCTTCAATCAGTCCTCTTATCCGACCCTCGATGTCATAACGCCGCTCCCGTTCTTCGTCCACAAAGAGAAATGTATCCTCACCGTCGGGGAGAAGGATCTCAAAATCACCTGTAAATTTCCGTCCGTCTGGAATTTGCTCTGCAAGTTCCGGAATTCGAGTTCGAGCCTGCCAAATATCCCCCAATGGCTCATTGTATGAGCCAAGCTTTAACAGCTTTGGCGTTTGCCCATCTCCATGAAAATATCGCCACTCTATTTTATGACTGAGTTGTAACTCGCGAATTCTGCCTAACGAAGTCTGGGTTTGCTGGGTGGAAGTCACCCTCCCTCCACTAATAGCATAACCCTTAACAAAATGATCATAGACCTTCAAAACGCTCCATAACATTCCAAGCGTCATGACAATTGAAATAAGGTAAGCAATTATCCATGCGCGCTGGCGAATCGGCCGGCCATCAAGGGTGAAAATCGCCCAACCCAAAAGAATCACCACGCCGACTGGATAACGAAATTCAATTGTCTCTACCCATCTTAAAGAGCCTACTCCCATTCCGGCTGCAATCATGACTAGAAATAAGAACGGATAGCCTAAGTGAATTGAATTCGTCTCTACTTGACGTCCCGCCTTTCTATCGATCGCAGCCTTTCGCCTCGCAATAAAAGAAAAAGTCACCATTGGAACCCCCCCTTTCCTCACATACTGCTGAGTGAGAATTAGAGGTAACATTATGAAAGGAAGCCACGATAAAAGGTTCAGAAAATCGATCGCTTTCAAATCATCTTTCTGCAGCAAAGCTAGAGCTGATAGAATTAGAATGACCACTGATAACTGCCAAGATCTTGCGAAGGCTTTAGTTGTGAAGTCCCAACGAAGATTAACCCAATAACGCCCCTCAATCAGAACCGCAGCAATCAACCCCGCCACAGCTTGATCATGCATTCCACCCCAAAACAAAAAAGCGACACCTAAAAGCAAACGAGGTGGTGCCGATAACATATTACTCTCAGACTCTCTTCTCATCTTGTCATTAAGTCCTTCTCGATAGTGTCACACCTCACCCATTTTACTTTGCAGAGCAACGCATCTTCTGGAGGATTCCCTTCGCCGATGGCATAAATGATCAAAGCCAATCCGCTTCCTCGTAATCGTTCCAAAAATTCTCTTCTCTCCAAAGACCACCCAGAGAGAACCACCACACATGTAGTAAGTTCGTTGTCATTTTTGATAATCAATCGCCCCAAAGATTCATACTCACCATCATCGATTCCCTCGACCCGAGCGAGAGCCCCGATGAGATCATTAGTTCGTGCCAAGCCACCCCCCGCAGTGTAAATCTGCGGGTCCTCATGCATGAAAATTAGATCCATCAGACAGCCAGTCTTTTCAATCATCGAAACAAAGGAAGTCGCAACCGAAATGGCCTTTTCAAACATTTCAGGTCCCGTTTCCCTCAGACTCGTATCGAGCACCACGCTATAGCGGGGAAAGCGTAATTCCTCGAACTCTTTCACGATAGGGTGCCCTGTGCGCGCCCAAGCTTTCCAATCGATACTGCGAAGCGAATCTCCTTCCCGATATTCGCGAAGACCCATAAATTGCCCCCCCTCACCCCTTACGATTGAAGAAGTATCCAAACCGGCCATTAATTCAGAAGTCCCTTCAATATCTAAATTGAGAAGGTCATATCTTTGGGGGGTTATCAACACCTCTTCTTCTTCGTTCAAAATCGGACGGCAACGCTGAAAAAAACCAAAAGGATCCGGGAGCTCAGCACGAATATCATTAAATTTGATACACCCACGGCGAAGAGGTTTTACAGCAAGATAAATCTGCTTCTCCTCTCCCGGTTCAAGCTCCAGTGACTTTGATCGCCCTGATCTTTTCCAAGCCCCACCTCTATCCATCAACCACTTCCAGCGATAAAACCGAAAAGCTCGGTCGAAGAAATTACGACCACTCTCACCCGGTTCCTTTAAATGAAAAAACTCCCACTGGCTCGGTCGACAATCACTTGCGGCCTCGCAAAGATACATCTCTTTCACCGCCCGACTCCCTTCATTTCGAACCGAAATCCTGTATCTTAGGATTTCCCCAACTGCCCCACTGGAAGGCAAAACCCGCACCACCGATAGTTTTGCTCGCCTCAGGCAGGCCCAGACAAAGCTTAATAAAAGCAATGACGAGATCAAAAGGGTAAGAATGGCGGTAAGACTTTCATCAACATTTGCACCCAAAAAAACACTAGCACCCCCACCTAGTATCAAAAGCCAAGCCCCTGAACCCACTCGCTGACGCACAAAATCAGCCACTGCGCTTGTACGATAATAGCTATGATAAAGTAATTGATCAATGTAGCTAACAATCTTTCGGCCCGACATTTAAAAAACAAGAAACCATAGCTTCCCAAGGGTGGCAATGACCGACAAAACATGCTTTTCTTAATCCATGAGAGTTTTATCTGCCTTGATTTTGGTTTCATTCCTCACCGGATGCAAATCCGACGAGGCAACAAAGCCCGCCCCAACACCTCCCAAAGCACAAATTTCATCGAGCCGCAGTAAGGAAATAGCAGGACTTCTCAATAAAAAACACCAGCTATCAAAAAAGCTGAAAACCCTTGTGGCTACGGACAAACTTGATCCAACTGGTGACCTAAAGATCATCATCACGGAGCAACAACAGGCCTACCTTGACCTCCAAAATATTCGAAACACCCATCCCAGCCTTCAAAAGCTTAGTAAGGATCTTGCGTTTTGGCAGCAGAACCAATTCTCGGCTCGCACCAGAAAACGGGATTTTGAAATCAAGCAGTCATCTGACAAGATTATCGAGATCTCGACTAAGATCGAGCGCCTCAGCCAGGAGCTCCCAGAAATCCGTGAGGCCCAAGATCGTATCACAAGATCCCAAAAGCAAATTGAGGAACTTCAAGGGTCGCTTGCTGAAAAATCTCCTGAAGGCCAAGCTATCCTTAAAGAATTAAAAATCATAGAAGAGCAAATTAAATCAGCGGACTAGCAACCGTTTTACTTGCCGAGACTTCAGCTAAGGCTAAAATCAACGTCTGTGAAGCTCCTCACCATCTTCCCAATTGCTTTCGCTTCCTTATTCTTTGTTTTTTCAGGGGCTATCGCCGCTGCTGCCGAAGACAAACCAACCTACGCAAAAGAGAACTACTCTCTCGATAAGGATCAATACGCAGTTTTCCCTCTTCCTTTGGCTAAATACGAGGGGATAGAAAATTCTAACGAAGACTGGGGCATCTGGGAAAAGCTCAAATACCGGGCAGGGCAACAAGATGGATTTAATCTTGTCGCGTCTATCATCTTTCTCTGTGCCATTATACACACCTTCCTAAGCGGCTTCTTCATCGAGATGGCTCACAAACACGAGCACGAACATAAAAAGAAGATCGAGGAACTTGGTTTAACAGCCGACGCAAAACCTCATGATGATGCCAAAGACGATGTATCCTTCAAAGCCAACCTCTTTCACTTTTTAGGAGAAGTTGAAGCTATCTTTGGGATCTGGGTCATCGCCCTTGGCGCTTCTATTCTCTGGTTCTTCGGTATCCAAGACGGAAACGGAGTCATGGCTGGCTTCAAACAACTCGAATACTACATCGGTAAAGATGTCAATTTTACGGAGCCCATGTTTGTGGTCATCGTGATGGCCATCGCAGCAACACGGCCTGTTGTTCGCTTCGCAGAATCCATGGTCGATAAGGTCGCTAAAATCTTTGGAGGGACACCTGCCGCATGGTGGCTCGCAGCTCTAACGATCACACCTATTCTTGGATCATTCATCACCGAACCTGCTGCCATGACGATCGCAGCCATGCTTCTTGCTAAAAAGTTCTTCGATCTTAATCCCTCCAAAAAGTTTGCCTACGCCACACTCGGTTTGCTTTTTGTCAACATTTCCGTAGGCGGAACACTGACTCACTTCGCAGCCCCACCCGTTCTAATGATTGCCAGCAAATGGAATTTCGGCATGGACTTTATGTTCCTCAATTTTGGTTGGAAAGCCGTAGTGGGCATAGTCATTTCCAATGCCCTCTATTTTTCAATCTTTAAGAAAGAATTCAAAACCATGGGGTATCAAGAAAACCGTGACACCCACATGCCAGCAAGTTGGGTAGAACGAGAAGATCCTATTCCCGCATGGATCACCATCGTCCACCTACTTTTTCTTGCTTTTACAGTTCTAACGGCACACTACCAAATGGTCTTCATCTTTGGGTTCCTTTTTTTTATCGGGTTTACTCAGGCTACCGGCCATCACCAGAACGATGTCAATATGAAGAGTCCGATTCTTGTTGGATTCTTTCTTGCGGGTCTCGTTATACACGGCGGCTGCCAAGGCTGGTGGATCTCGGTCCTACTCACCTCAATAGACAACCAATGGCTTCTTATGATCGGATCTACCGTCCTCACAGCTTTCAACGATAATGCTGCCATAACCTACCTTGCGTCCCAAGCCCCGGACTTGCCCATCATGTCAAAATATGCGGTTCTCGCGGGCGCAGTTACAGGAGGTGGTTTAACCGTGATTGCCAACGCACCAAATCCTGCAGGGCAATCAGTCCTTGGCCGCTATTTTAAAGGTGGTGTTTCTCCGGGTGGGCTTGCCAAGGCCGCGATCATTCCAACTATCGTTATGGGTGCTTGCTTTATGCTCTTCCCATCTTCGGGAATGAAGGAGGATCCCAAACCAGCTAAAACCGAACAAGCCCACTGAAATGTTTACCGGCCTTATTGAAGCTGTTGGCACTGTTGCATCCCTAATCGAAAAAGGAGCGCAAGCCGAACTCATTTTAGATATTCCTTTCGGAGACGAATTGAGTTTAGGTGACTCCGTCGCAATCAATGGCTGCTGCCTCACCGTAGCCTCACTTGAAGACAAGGTTCACTTCGACATCCTCGCCCAAACACTCAAAGTAACCTCCCTTGGTGACTTGCAAGAAGGAGAAAAAGTCAATTTGGAACGAGCCCTTGCTATTGGAGAACGCCTAGGTGGCCACTTCGTGCAAGGGCACGTTGATAACATCGGAATCATCAGCGACCTCTCGCCAATGGGTCACGACTATCGACTCGAGATCGCTCTTCCAGCAGAAGTGCACACACTTTGCATCGATAAAGGCTCGCTTTGCATCGATGGGATTTCTCTTACAATTGCTGAGCTCACTCCAACTTCGGCCATTTTCTGGATCACACCACACACCTTAAAGGTAACCCATCTCAACGAAGCAAGCATTGGACAACGGGTCAACCTTGAGGCTGACCTACTTGCCAAATATGTCAAAAAGTTGCTGCGCCCAGACTAAAGCTCCAAGCGCTTCTTGAAAAACCTCACCACTCCTTCCGTAACTAACTCATGCGCTTTTGGTTAATTTTGGGATTTCTCGCCACACTACCAGCGTTCGGTGATCGGGGAGCACAAATCTATGCAAAACACTGCCTTTCTTGCCATGGCGACAAGGGCCAAGGAGTAGCTGACGAATATGACGAGTCGCTTGTGGGTACTAAGTCAATTACATCCCTCGCGAAGTATATCCACCGAACGATGCCTGAGGAAAACGAGGATGCCGTGGTCGATAAAGATGCCCATCTAGTAGCCCAGTATATTCATGCCGCTTTTTACTCTCCGGAGGCTCAAGCGAAGATAAAACCGGCGCGGAAAACCTTACTCCGACGAACACAGCATCAACATCGCAGGGCAATTACTGACATTGTTCAATCCTTTCGAGGACGACCTGAATTAGGCACTGAAAATGGGCTACTTGGTCACTATTACCACAAGGAAAAAATGGATGATCGCAAGAAAAATCTCGCAAAGCGTATCGACCTCGGAGTCGATTTTGACATCGAAAAGGATCATGGGGTAGATGGCATAGATCCCAAAGCTCACGCGATCTTCTGGACCGGTTCACTTCTACCAAAGGAAAGCGGAAGATACTCTTTTCGAGCAACCACTCCGAATGGAGTACGAGTTTTTGTAAACGAAATGGAACGTGAAAAGTTTTACGGTGGAGAGACTCACAGAAAAACCGCGTTTATTGATGCTTGGGTGTCTTCTGGCAATCAAATGCGTTCAGTCGAAGCTTCTCTCTTCTTACTAGGTGGACACCCAATCCCCATCTACATCGACTTCGTCTCATACAAAGAAAAGAAATCCTCACTTCTAATCGAATGGAAACCGCCACACGGTGAATGGGAGCCCATTCCCACACGCGTACTTTTTACCAAAAGCGCCCCAACCGCTGCAATTATATCTACTCCCTTTCCACCTGATGATGCCTCTTCAGGATATGAAAGAGGTTCCTCAATCTCGAAAGCATGGAAGGAGTCGGTCGCAAAGGCCGCAATAGAAGCAGCTCGTCAAATTTACAACGACATCAATGTGCTCGCCAAAACTAATTCAAAAGACAAACAGCGCGACCGTAAGCTGAGATCATTTTGCATTACCTTTGCAACGAAGGCCTTTGCACGCCCCCTCTCGCCTGCTCAAAAAAGGCTCTATATCGACGATATTTTTGATGCAGATAAAGACTCCGAGACCGCGACCCGTCGTTCTCTCATGTTGATCCTTACCTCTCCTTACTTTCTCTATCCATCACTCAATCGAGGGGTTGACGGAAAGCCTGATCATTACTCTGTGGCTGCCCATTTAGCCCTCTCACTCTGGGACTCGGTCCCAGACAAAGAACTCTGGAAAGCTGCAGAACAAAAACGCCTTGGCAAGGAAACTGAAATTAACAATCAGCTCGCTCGGATGATGACTGATTTCCGCACTAAAGCAAAAACCAGATCCTTCTTTTACCATTGGCTCAGTCTTTCAGAAAAAGAAGATCTTCAAAAAGACTCCAAATTATTCCCTGGTTTCGATCAACAAATGATTGCTGACTTGAGAACTTCCTTTGATCTTTTCATCGAAAACGTCATGTGGTCTGAGCGATCAGATTACCGAGAACTATTCACAGAAGACAAAATCTATTTAAACAAAAGACTCGCGAATTTCTATAATGTCTCAGCCCCAACGCTGAACAGCTTCAAACCACTTCTCACTCCTGACAAAAAACGGGCTGGGCTATTTACCCACCCTTACGTCCTAACAGCCTTTTCGTATCATACACAAACATCTCCAATTCACCGGGGAGTTTATTTAAGCCGCAATATTTTAGGACGTTTTCTTAAACCCCCTCCCAACGCAATTGAATTCAAGGATACTGATTTCAAACCGGACCTTACGATGCGTGAAAAGGTCACGCATCTGACGAAAAATGACGATTGTATGGCGTGTCATTCAATCATCAACCCAATCGGGTTCAGCCTCGAGAACTATGACGCAACCGGACGTTTTAGAACCCATGAAAAGAACAGACCCATAAACACGGTCAGCGAGTATCCTACCCCTGAAGACTCCATGGTCAAAATCACTGGCCCCATTGATCTAGCGCGCCTCGCGGTAGAATCAACCGGGGCCCATCGCGCTTTTTTAAAGCATCTTTTCCATCATCTCATCCAGCAACCAATTAATGCTTACGGTTTAAAAACCATGAATTCTCTTCACAAAAAATTCGTGAGTAACGACTTCCACATCCGGAATATCGTTATCACTATGACAAGAGAAACCATACCGAGGTAAGCTTTCTAATGACTAGCTCTCCACAACCCGAACTAGCTCTCGTTCTAGACCAGCTCTTCACCCGCCACATCACCGGTGAGCATCCGGAGCACTTCACCCGCTACCTCTCAATTACGAGAATGTTCGAGGCCTCAGGCCTTTCCACAAGATTAAGAAGGATCAAATCGCGAACCGCTTCTCTTAAAGACCTCACTGCCGTTCACCACGAACGCTACGTGGCGCTCGCTAAAAAGGAGATACAATCTGAAGTTGATCAACTCTCCACTGGGGACACTGTCGTGTGTCCTGATTCCTGGCTTGTGGCTAGCCATGCTGCGGGATCGGTGTGCGCGGCAGTCGACGAAATTTATTCGGATAAGTCCTCTCATACGAAAAGAGCTTTTTGCGCTGTCAGACCCCCCGGACACCACGCGACACCCGATCGCGGCATGGGATTCTGTATCTTCAACAATATTGCCGTAGGGGCCCGCTACGCCCAACGAAAGTATGGCGTAGGTAAGGTCGCCATTCTAGACTGGGACGTCCACCATGGGAACGGAACACAGGACATCTTCTATGAAGACGAGACCGTCCTATTCTGCAGCGTTCACCAATCACCCTGGTATCCAGGCACTGGAATGCTCGAAGAATTAGGCAGTGGAAAAGGTCGTGGATTCAACCTAAACGCCCCCCTCCCTGCCGGCTCCGACATGAGTCAAATCGGTGATAAGATTAACGGGGAGTTTCTCACTGCGATGCGAAAGTTCAGTCCTGAACTCATAATGATTTCAGCAGGCTTTGACTCGAGGCTTGGCGACCCACTTGGAAAATTCCGTCTTCTCGACGAGGATTATAAGACTCTCACTTATTGGCTCAGGAAAATCGCTGAGGAATTTTCCAATGGCCGTCTCATTTCTGTTTTAGAAGGTGGATACTCGCTTGAAGGACTTGCCGCCGGAGTTCAGGCGCACGTCGAAGCGCTAGAATAAAAAACCAAAGAAAAATTTATCGGTAGAAATCTGCGGAAGAAGCCGTAAGAACAATATAGGTTATGACAAAGAGACGTCACTTTCTCCGCGAGTTGGGTATTACAACAGCCGCTCTTCCCTTTTTATCGGGGCTTCCATCATTTGGTGCGTCGACGGCGTCCGGCAGAAAACAGCGTCTCATTTTTATGTTTTCCCCGAATGGCACCCTCCCAGCTAAATTCTGGCCAGACAAGAAGGGAGAGTTATCGCAATCGCCCATCCTCGCACCTCTCGCTCGCTTCCAAGACCAAACTGCTGTCCTAAAAGGGATTTCGAATCGCGTGGGTGGTGACGGAGACAGTCACATGCGTGGAATGTCATGTCTTCTAACGGGAGCCCGCCTACACCCCGGAAACATCCAAGGCGGCGGAGGCCCTCCCGCCGGCTGGGCATCTGGAATTTCGATTGACCAAGAAATAAAAAACTTTTTACAGAAAAACGAATCGACTCGAACAAGATATGGCTCCCTTGAAATTGGCGTAGCGGTTCCAGATCGTGCCGACCCATGGACTCGCATGTGTTATGCAGGCTCTAATCGCCCTCTGGCACCCTTAAATGATCCCTACCAAATGCTCGACAAGCTTTACGGGCAGACCCAAGAGCGGAAGGCCTACGCATCCATTCTTGATAGCTTAGGCTCCGACCTAAAGAAGGCCTCCAAGATCCTCTCTAGTGAAGACCGAATTCTACTTGAGCAACACATGACTCTGGTAGAGGAAATGGAACGCGAAATCTCAGCAACTACTCAAGCAGGTGAAATGACTCACCCGGAACCTGAGCTGGACCCAAACATTGAGCTAGTTAACGACAACACCCCTCAGTTGGCTCGTATGCAGATTGATCTCCTAGTTAATGCTTTGGCCAATGACATGACTCGGATCGGGTCGCTTCAATTTATGCGCTCTGTCGGACAAGCTCGTATGCGATGGCTCGACATTAATGAGGGCCACCACTCGTTAAGCCACGAACCAGATAAGAACGAGGAAGCTCAAAACAAGCTAGAGAAGATCAACGTCTGGTTTGCAGAGCAACTCGCCTATCTTGCGGAAAACCTCAAAAACACTCCCGAAGCGGGACAACCTGGAAACATGCTCGACTACACCACCATCGTTTGGGTGAACGAGCTTGGAAAGGGCAACTCCCATACCCTCGACGATCTTCCAATCGTTATCGTCGGTGGGGAGGCCTCCAAAAACCCAGGTTTCCACCACGTTGGCGCGAAAGTCCCCCATAATCGCTTTCTTCTCTCGCTCGCCAACTCAATGGGCCACACCATTAAATCTTTCGGGGAACAAAAATGGTGCGCGGAGGGAGCTCTCAACTGGAGCTAATTCAGAGGCAGGAAATAACTCATCTCATCAACCCAATGAAAATACTGGTTTTCAGGGTGTTTTTATTGGGTTGAACATCGCCAAGGATACTGCGTAGCTTTGGACCCGACTGCTATAATCGTTCGGGGACAATATCATCTTTCAGCGATTTTTTACTTTTCCACGCCCAGGCCCAAAAAGCCAATCCAATCGCGATCATAAACAAGGAGTAAAACTGCCCCTTGGTCACACCGATTATTTTCTCTGAATCTGGTTCACGAACATTTTCTACACCGATTCGGAAAATCGCATAAAGGATAAAAAACGCCCCTGAAATCACCCCGTTCCAAAGCTTAGAAAACTTCATACGCAACAGGTAAAGTAGTGCGAAAATCAGTAGGCCCTCGAGAATCCCCTCGTAGAGCTGAGAAGGGTGCCTTGCCGGGGTATGATCAGCTAAGGCCTGCATAACATCCGGATTTTCACGAGCAATCGGAAGGAATTCCTGCTCAAAAGCCTGAGGGGAAAGGTCATAGCCATCGTAATC
>DCQM01000028.1:4210-5145 GCA_002323895.1 Akkermansiaceae bacterium UBA1518 | reverse complement strand
GCCATCAGAGTCGGTGTCTGCTGAAGTTGGATCGGTCTCCGACTGAAGCTCTCCAAGATTATTGAGCCCGTCATTGTCTGGGTCACCGTTGGGTCCATTTTTGATGTCGATTGATCCGTTATCATCGTTGCTCAAACCATATTTTATTTCCCAGATATCTGGGAGGCCGTCTTGGTCCGCATCGCTCTCACCCTCTTGAACAACTCGGAAGTTGCTTACGATTAGCTTGCCATTAAGAGTTGAAGTTGAATCAAAGTTTTGACCACCAATACGGAATCCAAATTTATCTCCTGCTTTAACATTAACTTGCTGGTCAAAGCCGTTGAAAAAATAACCTCCTGAGGTGGTAGTTAGATCGACAGGACTTTCTATGACCTCGTCGTTCACAATAATTCGAAATTCGGCAAAGGCCTGCCACCAAGCGTGCATCCCGGTGAATTCCCAATCAAAAGTAATTTCTGCATCGTTTGCTAGCGTGATAGTGAAGTCTGCGGTTCGATTACTCACCCCGCCACCGGGTAAGCTGACATCATATGTGAATTCAGCGCTCTGCGCGGCACCATCAAGGTCGCTTTGAAACATATCGGTAAAGCCGTCCGAAACGACTTGGTCTGTTGCGAGGATTTCGGTGTTCTCCCAGTTTGCGATCTCAAATCCGTCGGTGAATCCGATTGTTTGAGCATGTGCGCTAACCCCTAGCAGAGTCAGCAGGGTAAAGAATAGATTACCTCCAAAGCGTTTAACCTGGTTGTTTGACATAGTGATTGGTTTATGAAATGTCTAAATTGGTGGCAAGCTTGAAGAGGAAACTTCTAGGATTGACTTTAATTAATTAGATTTATGCACGACTCATCATGCCGCTTCACATCTATTGATAATTAAAGTAATTAAATCACTGCTGCTCCTTCTCTTTTTTTTGGCCACTTTGGAATCAT
>DCQM01000028.1:0-3870 GCA_002323895.1 Akkermansiaceae bacterium UBA1518 | reverse complement strand
AGAAAACCTATTTCCGAATGCAATAGATACGGGCGGAAGTGCGAATGAGGAGGTTTTTTCCAGCGATCGCAGGGGTGGCCATTCCCATGTCGTCTTCGGCTAATTGGTTGGTGTGAAGAAGCTCAAAGCTCTTGCCAGCTTGGCAGACATTGGTGCCTCCGTCTTCGTTGAAGCAAAAGATTTTCCCTTGATATGCCCAAGGTGATGCAGTGAATCCAGTGGAGCCGGGAAGGCGTTGTTTCCCGTATATCGAACTTCCGGTTTTAGGGTCAAAAGCGGAGAGATAGCCGCGGTCGAGTAGGACGTATATTTGGTCCTGATAGAGTAAAGTAGAGGGGTTGTAAGGAGCGGCTTTCCAGTTGCTCCAGGCGATGAAATCATTGGAGGTATCTTTCGAAGTGACCGAGATGTCACCTTCGGCGCCAGGTTTGATGGCGTAGAGTGGTCGCTTACTATCACCAACGTATCCGGAGGAGAGGTAGAGAAGACCATCGTGAGCATACGGGGTAGCAATCGTAATGCTGGACATGCCTTTGAAAGACCAAAGTTCTTTTCCTTCGAGGTCGTAGGAACGAGTGCGGCCGGAGCCCGGTACGATGATTTCAGTTCTTAGCTTGTTTTCCCAAATGTAGGGATTGGACCAATTGGATTTTTCGTCACGAGAAGTTTTCCAGATTTCTTTACCGGTCTTTTTGTCTAATGCGATGAGATAAGATTTTTCGTCATTGTCGTTGACGAGATAGACGCGGTCTTTGTGAAGGATTGGTGAGGAAGCAGTTCCCCAACCGTAGCGAGTAGGATAAGCGGGAACTTTGTGGGTCCAAACGACCTGACCTTTAAAGTCCATTGCATAGAGTCCTAAACTTCCAAAATAACAGTAGATGAGTTCGCCGTCCGTGACCGGGGTCTCGGAGGCGTAGGAGTTTTTGAGGTGAATAGAGGATTTGGGCTTTCCTTTGTGAACGTTCTTGTTCCACAGAATTTCACCAGACTTTAGATCAAGGCAGATCACTTTCCAAAGGTGGGTAGACTCGGGAATTTTAAGACGGTTCCCACCGAAATAGAGTCCCTTTTTAGGACTCTCGCTTTCGCCCTGATTTACAACAGTCGTCAAAAAGACCTTCTTGCCCCATACGATGGGGGAAGACCAGCCACGACCAGGGATGTCGGTTTTCCAAGAAACGTTTTTAGTAGCCGACCATTTGTCGGGGAGATCAGGGTTTTCAGAAACTCCACGCGATTCGGCACCCCTGAAAGATGGCCAGTGATCTTGACCTGAAATTGGCAAAAAGAGGAGGGTGGATAGGATGATGATGCGCATGATTCAGACGGTCTCCCAAATTGAACGATTCGTGAAGCCGAAAGGCGAAGAAAGAGATTTCGCCTTGGATAGTTAGCAGAGAGGTTTGAGGGAGTTTTTTAATAGTCAGTCTTTGGATCTCAATACCGGTGGATCTGCTTTTCGGGCGGAATAGAACTCCTAGTTCGGATTCTCTTTGAGCAAGAAATACTGATTGGCAGCAAGATTTTTGTAAAATTGTGTTTTTCCTGAAGGCCAACGGACTTCAAGGCGATCGATTGCCTTAGCGTCTCCAAGTCCCAGAATGATTTCTGCTGGGCCCTGTCCCATAAAACCGTTTTGAGGAAATAAGTCTCGGATCAGTTTTTTTCCTTCCACAGTTGCCGTGAGCCGCGCGCCAATTCCCGCACGATTGCTCCCTGAGCCCTCAAGGCGGATGCGGGAAAAATTGGCCTTTGGAAAACGGTTGAGGAACAGCCGCAACGAGCCACCTCCGACCGAACCAACAAGTAGGTCAGTGGCTCCATCTCGGTTAAAATCTGCCGCCACGACGCTGCGAGAATCGGAGTCAATATCCGCACCTGAGGCGAACGAAACATCGATGAAGGAGCTGCCATCGAGGCTTAGGAAAGTGCGGTTGCGTTCGAAGGAACTTAGGTTCTCCCGTTCGTTGGGCATTTGAAAGGGGTTCTTGGTCCAGAACTCGCCTGCTTCTTCATCGATTTCGCCGATCGCTTCAAGCTGGCTGAGTCGATTATGAGGCTGCGACACGACAGACCTCCACAGGCAAGTTCACCCGTCTGGTTTGCTGCGATCAAAGCTTAGAAATCCGGTTGTCGCGTGGAGATCGAGCAGACCATCGTTATTAAGATCTGCGATTGCGGGCGCGTAGGCCCATCCGATATCGTTGATGCCCCACGATTCGCTCTTTTCCTTATAAGGCCCGCCTCTTGGGCCGCGTTTGTAGAGCCGGTTGCCCGCGCAAGCGCCCTTGATTTGCTTGTGAACCCCAGGCCCGTAATCATCTTGGGAGACCTGGGCGATGATACGCCGCCCCATCTTCGAATACATGTTGGCGACATAGATCTCCGGCGAGCCATCATTATCGAGATCTCCGCTAGCAACACCCATGCTAGTGGCAAAGTCGGCAACACCGTTCTGTTTTGCGATCTCCTCGAAACTACCATTGCCCTTGTTTCGTAGTAGGTTGTTTGTGCCAAAATCATTGGCGACGTAGAGATCGGGTAGAGCGTCGTCGTCGGCGTAGAGCCAAGTCGCAGCGAAGGAATTACGCTTGCCCGCGCTAGCCTTGCTTTTTGCAGAAACATTCTTGAATCGACCGCCGCCGAGATTTTTCCACAGCACATTTGGCGCGCCAGAAATGTCATCGCCAACCCAAGGTAGCGGCTCTTCCCCGACGGTAGTTCCTTGGTAGAGCACATAGAGGTCGCACAGGCCATCTCCATCGTAATCCGCAATGCTACAGCCCATCGGAGCCCTTGAAAATTTGAGACCCGATTCATCGGTGATCTCTAGGAATCTTTTTCCTTCGATGTTTCGATAGATTCGATCGCCGAGAATCAGGTCAGGGAAACCATCGTTGTCAAAGTCCAACCAACAGGCCAGCGCTCGTTCCGCCTTGGTTGCCATCATAGGAATTCCAAAGGCTTTGTTCGCGACGGCAAAGCGCTGACCCCCTAGCGACTTGAGCAGCGCCGTTGGTCCGCGTACTGAGGCGATCGCAATATCTAGGTATCCATCCCGATCGAAATCTTCCACTGCGAATTGGAAACTATAACGCTGGGAGATCTCGTCTTTAGGCAATTTCCAGTTGTCGGATAATGGCAAGCGATGCAGCTGGCTGGCTTCAGTCACCTCCTCCATCAGTATTTGTGGGGCACTGCGCTTGGTTTCGGACAGAACCTTCCAAGAGGAAATCACGGCGCCAGCGTCAAAGTTTGAATTTGATTTCGTTCGGAAGTCGACGATGTGCTCCGATTCGAGCGCGACCAACTTTGCTTTGGCGCTCCGCCCAGATGCCGTTAGCAATAGCCGTGTCTCCCACTGTCCCTTACCAGCAGTTGCGATCTGTAAAACACGCAAGTTTAGGGCCTCGATCTTATCCAGTAATCGCAGCTGATCCAACAAGGCGGTAGCCACATCTTCGGCGTTTGCGGGTTTCTCTCCAGCGGTGCGGCGAACTTCTTCGACATTACTCTTAATGATCTTCTCAAACGAGGTCTCGCCGGGGATTACCGTTCCCGAAAATTCTTTATGAAAGGCCGTTGCGAGAATCCCTGCATCTCGTTTGCGCAGGCCATCTAAAAACCACTTTCCAAATCGCTTCTCGACTTTGAATGTAACATGCTCGGAATCCCAAATCTCTTTTTGGCGCTCTGGATCGAGCGCTTGCCTAGCCTCATCCAAATTCTGAGCAGATGCCATGAAAGCTAATACGGGGATCCAGATGAGGATGCTGAGGTGTATTGACGCTTTCATACGATGTTTTAAACAGGCCTGATGCTGCCTGATTTATTCAGCTAAAACCAGCGTGAACTATCTGCCCCCAA
>DCQM01000083.1 GCA_002323895.1 Akkermansiaceae bacterium UBA1518 | reverse complement strand
TTAAGATACGCCGCAAAACCATCCTCATAGAACAACTCCAAGGTCATCTCCACCACCTCGGCAGGGTTATCGACGTCGAAAGGGATTCGGAGATAAGCACTCGCCGCGATCCCACGCATTTCCGAAATTGTATTCCCTCCCGCACCAATAAAATTTGGGAAACTATAACCATAGCCAATCCCAGTTTGGGCAGAGTTCCACCCAGAATCATCAAATCCGGTTAAGCGCCACGAATCTTCGAGGTCAGCTGGAGGGACCGTCCAAGTTCCCGTCGCAGGCCAAGGAACCAAGGTCTTTGATTCAGTAACCGAGTTCGTGCCCGTTCCATAAGCCACCCCAAAAAACTGTTTTGGAAATTCCGGAGCAAATTGGCTCAGAGGTGTAATGCCATCAGTGTCAATTAACGCGAGATACTCACCACGAGCAGAGAGCGAAAAATTGGTATGAAGGTCGCCCTGCGGATCTTTTCGATCCTTACCCGACGCAAAAATCACTAGATATCCTCCCGCCGGAATCGTCACATCAGGTAACATCCATTGGGTGAGATCAGAAGCATTGTCCGTTAAATACAAGCCATCTGTTGAAACCGCACTTACTCCAGAATTGCTTAACTCAATCCAATCCGACGCCTCACCATCGCTATCCAAATACGACCCATCATTATCAGCTACAAATTCAGTGATACTGAGCTGCCCGACGGCAATCGCAGGAAAGAGAAAGAAGAATAACCATGCGGTCACGGCCCGCCGGCTCAAAGTTAATATCATAGGCGTCGTGAGGCTTAGCGCGACCCTCTATCCCTGAGCAAGAGTAAATTCATCTAACCGTTCGCTTTACCTGGTTTGCTCTTACCGAAGACTGATTTTAGATCCGTCACTTTAGTTAAGACGACTCGTGAGATTCAGATGCGTCACAAGCCAAAGGATAAACCGCTGCCAAAATAGACCTTGGAAAAGCGGTCTGGAAATTTATCCTCCTAAATTAGAAGATTTGGTCCTGACGGGCACGTTTCCAGTAACTGCGGCTTAGACCGAGAACTTTTCCTCCCAAAATCACCGCAACAACCATCATCTCAGCCTCTCTTTCCCCCGCAACCTCCTTTCTCCCCCATGTCTTCCACCCACCCCGGGTTTCCGCGACCTTTCCGCCAACATCGACGAAATCTCTCTCGACCGGGCTAAGAGCTAAAAGCCAATTGCTAAAAGCCGACGTCGCAAATCTTGTAGCGATCTTGATCGCCCTGATAGCTCACCTGTCCTTTCTCGCTGCTTTATTATTTATCGATCGGGTCGACTGCCAAGCTGAACTGGAGGATCGAGTCGCCATTTCCGGGTGACTCATGGTTGAAGATCGCGAGGTAAAGTTTCTTCTCCTTGGTCGTGAGATAGTAGGGCGTCATGCCCTTGGGGACAAGATGACTGAGGTCAGTCCAATCCCCGGAAACAAGGTCTTCCAGCTCCTTGAAGCGAATGAATTTATGCTCATCGGGATCGGTCCCTCGGGCATAGGATTTCGTAAAGTAACTCGTCGCGTAAAAGTAGCCGTCGAAGAAATCGAGATCGTTGAGCACCAGCCCTGTCTTCTTCCACGAGCCTGCGGACCCGGAGCGCTTCGTGGGATCAAAACTGTCGTAGATCTTGAACTCTTTTTTCTCCCAATCCACGACTTCCACAACACGCCCCTTTGCGGAATTAATGACATAGAGCTTTCCATTCACAAAGGTCAGGGCTCGGGAATATCCCTGAACGGGAACCTTGAGCACAGACTCATCTTTCCCGATCGCTTTGAAGCGAAAGATATGCCCTGAATTGGGATTGATGGCATAAATCCAACCCGTCTCAAGATCGAGGACGACATCGTGGGGACGATCCAATGCAACGCCGGCAATCTTTTTAGTCTGGGCGCTAATCTTATTACTGGTGGGGCTCTTGAAGGCGATGATGCGATGGTGATCGGTATCGTTCAGGTAATAAAGCTGGTCTGCCGGATGATAGACAAGCGAGTGATGCTTCTTAAGCGCGAGCGGCGAAACCTTGAAGGAATCCTTGGAACTTTCACGGAACATGATCTGACTTCCGGTGCAGTCGCTCACGATCTCCAGATCTTTTGCCCCGAAGGCGAGATGAGTAGCCCCTTTAATTTTTGTCGCCGGACTGCTTGAAACATAGACCGCGACTTTCAACCCAAAATCTTCCTGATCGTTCGACTTCTCATCGCTGAAAACTGAAGGTGACGACAGGGCCAATACCGTGCCGATCAGGAATCGGATTTTTCTGAGTTTCATCGTGCTTCCGGGATGGAATTTTGGGTGTCCAGAAACTGGTTCAGGGACCCTCCGAAAAAAGCAAATTCCTGGTACCCAGCAAGATCAAAAGCCAGAGGCAATCCTTTGGCGCCTCGGCCACCTGCCCAGACTTGATCGACTCCCAAGCCGTGATTTATGGTCAGTTGTTCGGGGATAATGAGAAGTGATCTATGGGCTAAGATTTTTAGGATTTTTTTTCATACCCCTACATATTAATCTCCCA
>DCQM01000013.1 GCA_002323895.1 Akkermansiaceae bacterium UBA1518 | reverse complement strand
AGTCTAATGAGAAACCCAATGAAGATTGTGAAACTACTCGCGGCTATCGCCTGCCTACTGCCAGTCGCCTCCACCTTTGCTCAGGATCAATGGTCGCAGTTTCGCGGCCCCGGCGGGAACGGTCACAGCCGGTCGACCGTGCTGCCCCTCGAGTGGGACGACAGTAGCATAGTGTGGAAGACTCCGATCCACGATCGCGGTTGGTCTTCCCCCGTCATCTGGAACGATCAAATCTGGATGACAACCGCCACAAAAGAGGGCCAAAAATTATTTGCGGTATGCGTGGACAGAAAGACCGGTAAGGTTATTCACGACCTTCTGATATTTGAAGTGGAATCGCCGATGGCGATAACTCCTGAAAACACCTACGCGACACCCACCCCAGTAATTGAGGAAGGGCGAGTCTACGTGCACTATGGGACCTACGGAACGGCCTGTCTAGACACACAGTCGGGAGAAATTCTGTGGTCAAGACGCGATCTCAATTGCGATCACGAATTTGGGGCCGGACCAGCAAGTTCTCCAGTTCTGGTTGGCGATGTCCTCGTGTTCCACGTCGACGGTCGCGATGTTCAATATATCATCGCTCTCCAAGCGGCGACTGGCAAGAACGCCTGGAAGACGGAGCGCTCGGCCAACTTCGACAAGGTTCCAGTCCACCAGCGAAAAGCCTACTCCATGCCCGCTCTCGTTCCGCGCGGAGATAAGCAACAGATGATCAGCGTCGGCGCTAAAAGTCTCTACTCCTACGACCCGAGCAACGGCGAGGAATTGTGGAAAGTGCACCACCGCGGATGGTCGATTTTCCCGAGGCCCGTGTATGGAAACGGGCTGATCTTTGCCACTATCGATCGCGATCGGCCCGAACTCTGGGCCATTCGACCCGACGGCTCTGGTGATGTGAGCGACACTCATGTCGTCTGGAAGAAGACGCGCCGAATGCCTCAGCGGGCCTCGCCGCTGCTAGTTGGAAAATTGCTCTTCGTGATGGATCGAAACGGCTACCTATCCTGCCTCGAGGCAAGCAGCGGCGAGGAGATCTGGCAGCAACGCCTCAAGGGGAGGTTTTCTGCCTCGCCTGTCTATGCAAACGACTGCATTTATTTCTTCAATGAGGAGGGCGCTTGCACGGTGATCAGATCTGCAAGGGAGTTCGAGATCTTGGCGACTAATATCCTCGGGGATGGAGAGCAATTGATGGCCAGTCCGGCCATCGATGGCGACGCGTTCTACATTCGAACAGCGAAGCATCTGTATCGGATTGAGTAAACCGCCGAATCAGCAGATTGATGCCGCCTTCCTTGCGTTAAACTGCGAGTTTCCTTGCCCTAATCACCAGAAAATTTGCTTCGTTCGCTTTCGCGTAAAGTTTTTATTTTTATCTGGCAATTTAGCTAACTTGCAGGGTTTCACTTTGTGTTTCTTTCCAAGCGCTGATCTGGTCGGCAGAAAGCCATTCCGCTCCAAAAAGGACTAAAAGAAATAGACCCGGGAAATTACTTCGCGCAGAGTTTCTTCATTGCTTCACCCATAGCTTCACCAATCAGATAATAAGTCTCGGCATTGCCATTCCAATGATAACCTTGACGAGACGGCGATTCTTCGGCTGGACGAAAAAACCCGGAGGTCTGGACACAGTCAACATTACCTTTGAATTCGGGGTAGGTCTCGGGAGCAGCCTGAGCTTTGCGAATCAGAAGACGACGGTCAACTTTTTGCTTCACTCCGCCAAACCCGCTGTCTGCAATCACAAAAGGAAGATTTTTGACGCCGAGATCCTTTCTCACGTCCCGAACAAAATTAGCGAGATTCTTCTCATACTCAAGTGTCGCAGGCATTCCGCAACCGTCGTTCCACCCCTGGTGCCAACCAAAGCCTACCACCTCATGACCCCGCCCCTCTAATTCGGGAAAGTTTTCTCCAAGCTTACCTAAAACGTCTTTCACATGCCCAATCATCTCCTTGTAGTAGGGACCGGGATTCCCACCCGAACTCGGTGGACGAAAATCTTTTTGAAGGCTCTTTCCGCCCCAGGCAGTCTTAATGAGGAGAACCGGTGCTTTGATCGCGTCACCCATGACATGCCCAAAGGCATACTCGGGACCGATCGCACTTGGTCTTGCTCCAAAACCTGGCGCCAGCTTCCCCTTACGCCCGAGGTACCAAATAAACACGTCATCCCGGGCGCTCCACTTTCCATTCTTATCCTTAAGATGTTTGTGCTTTTGAGAATTCTCGACCAAATGGCTAAGACTTCCCTTTCCTCCGTTACGCTTGGGATCACCTTCGATCTTTCCCGCACCCTCCATGTTTGATTGTCCGGCAAGAATAAATACCTTCACGGAGCCCTGAGAAGGACACGCAAAAAGACCCGAAATTCCGACAAAGAACACAAAAAGAATGCAAAGGGTATGCTTCATGATGAATCCTTTACGGTGACTCATGAGGAAAGCTTCCAGGGGAATACGCAGTGCGCGTCCTATCTAATAGGATGAGAGATTTTTGTGACTAAATTGTGTGTGTCTAATATGGGTAGGACTCCGATTTATTTGTAAGTTGCTTTAAACAGGCTGTATGTCGTTTGATTCACTCAATTGTTATTTAAATACGACTTCAGCCCCTTCCCAAAAATGCAATTACCTAGCAATTCTTGACCCCTAAAACAGCGGCTGTATACAGAGCAAATGTTGAGGACTCTTTTCGTCACAAGCCCCTTTCACCCCCCCTCGCTTCCATTCCAAAAGCGGCTTCAAACCCCTCCCGCGAAAAGAAATTTCCTAGCAGCGGAGAATGGAATGATGCCTTTCTACCTAATACTTCTGATACTATACGGGCTGTGCGTCATGGTTGATGCTGGCGATAAAATTGCGCAGAATGACGAGGTTCCCAATCAAAAGCTCAGCGTAATTGACATCGGGAGAGCTTCTGACGCCGAGAGAACCCTGGCTGCAACCCTACAGGGCTTGGTCAACAAGACGGACGCAAAAGTCTGGATCAAGGGGGCTGGCATGCAGGAGATTCTACTCAATGAATTGAAGACGGAGGGTTACGAACTTGAGCGGGTTGCAACGGTGTGGGAACTAGTTGCGTCGTTTCGAGCGAAGATCAAAGGATGCATCGTCTATGACTCCGGCAATAGAAGCATCAACGCAGCCACCGCCTTGTGTGGACCTTTTGAAGGGGTCGCGGTAGATAAGTCAATTCTGAAACGTGCAAAAAAAGAAGGGCTTAAAGTGCTTTACGACGTGTCGGATTATGACGATCCAGTGAAAACCTATGAGACATTCAAAGACCGGTTCGCGAAAGGTATCCTTGCCGAACAAGCCCCAAGAAAAGTTTGGCATTTACGAGATTTCATTGTG
>DCQM01000227.1:627-4495 GCA_002323895.1 Akkermansiaceae bacterium UBA1518 | reverse complement strand
AAAGTCACTGAAGACACTCTCTCCATTAACTGATGCGCTGATAAGTGCACCAGCTCCGTTGCGAGTCATGTCGATCGTAACAGGAACCCACTCACCAGCAGGCAAGCTGTAGGCTGCGTCTGCACTTTCAACACCGTTGTAGTTAACGGTAGCGTTGGTTCCATTAAAGGTCCGGAAACCAACTCCAACAGAGTTATTAAACTTGGCGCGCTCTTCTTCAGCGGTTCCATTAGCGATGTCGTTTCCATAAGTAGCAATGTCCACGAATGCGACCCCGAATCCATCGGCTGAGATCGAATCACCACGAACATCCATGGTTACTGAGGCAGTTTGCCAGCCAGCGGTGCCGGTCGCAGCGAATGCGATTTGGTTACCAGTGCTGCCTTGGTTGTTAAGGAGGTTATAATAACTTCCAGTAGGACCGCCATCAAGGACTGAACCAATTGGGCCCTGCCTGTAAGCTGCGTCGGTCCAAGCTCCTCCCCCGCCGTCAAAATCGGAAAGGAGAGCTGCATTCGCAGGAACGATTCCCGCCAATATGAGATAGTGTGTAATCTTCATCCCCTGCTTGATATTGGGTTTTGCCGGAGACGTCCACAAAAAAGTGTATATTTTTCAAATAAACCTTGAGACGCCTTCAGAGCTTGATTCACAGCTCAAACGAGATTTTCTTAATATTATAGCTCTATTAACTTTCGGTCGAGAACAGCATCGTATGCCTCAGGCTTTCTTTTACACAGCGTCAAGCAACTTGTTGCTGAACACTCCATCCTGGTTTCATCGGCCGGATCTTTGTATTTTTGTTCTCGTTGCAGTTTAGCGGCATCGTCTCAAGGTTGTGGCGAAGCTTATCCAAAATCGGACAAACTGAACGCGAAATAAAGTGATCACCAGTTACGATTTTGCGGACGTCCGCTCCTGTGTGATTGGCCTCTTTGGTAAGTGATAATATTATTCCAAACGAGGCACAAAAAAAGCCCACCGCTAAGGGTGAGCTTCTTGAAAAACGAGAAGGTTCTAGCGACGGCGTCGTAGAAGACCGGCAAGACCGACCAATGCGAGGAGTCCAGTGGATGGTTCAGGCACTAGTGCGCCGTCCACTTGCACCCCAAGAATAGTGTCACCTGGTGCGAAGATGCCTGTGCCAGCAGCGTCGAAGAGCTGGACGTCAGCAACCTGCATACTATTTGCTGATCCGGCGTCCTTCAAAGTTGGGAAGACCACCAAGTAGCTTGAGAAGGCAGCGTCGTTGTCGAAGTTGACCGAAGATGAATTGTCTGCGAGGAGTTCAGCACCACCACCACCATTACGACTGAGAGGGAGCGAAAGAAGCCCACCGGCTATAAACGTATAATCCCCGGTCAAAGAGTCGCCATTTGTTCCGCCCAACCAAAAGCTGGCAGGATCGCGCTCGATGGCATCATTGGCCGCCCAAGCGGTGATGCTGGTCGGTATTCCACCAGCTGTTGGTGTCACAACAAAACCGGTATTTTCCCCCCCGAAGTTGAGATATTTTTGGCCCGCGCCATCAATTACTGCTGAGGGTGGCTCACCACCAGGCCAATTGTTTTGGCCTCCGGCAAAACCTTCATTCCCCACATTTATAGTCGCAGCGTGTGCTACGGAAACGAAGGCTATAGTTGGTACAAGAATTGATCTCATAGAGGCTTTCTATCCTAAAATGAGATTCCGACAAGAAATAAAACTAAAAATAATCATAAATATCATTCATGGCTGCTTACCTGCCTTGATTTTCCCGGACTTCGAGATCATTTTGGCCGCCGCAAGAGAAAATGGTCCAAGGGATTGGATTCCCCCTCGTCTGCATAGCTTGCAAATGCTCTCCTAGACATCTATTCGGCCTAAGATTAACAAAAAACACTCTTCTGATCTGGCCCGAATTCGCCGCCATCCCAGTCAAAGCTAAAGAGATCTTAGGGAATGATCCAGACGCGAGGTTTTAAGCAACCCACTCCCCCTCCAATTCTTTGACAAATTCCATATTCGGCACAAGGAACGACCAACAACTTAGATTTTTCTAAAAAATATTAACATCGGCGATTTCTCAGTTCCCCTAAAAGCAAAAAAAATATAAGATTTCCGCATGGCTAAACTGTTGAGATCGCCGGCAATCGCCTTGATCTGCGTGCTTCAAGCTCTAAGTAGTGAAATTAAGGTAACCCCACTAGAGCCAGCTTCGGCGAGAGGGGAGACCCTGTTCCGTAGCCGTGCCCCAGAGGAGACTGGTGTCAACTTTATCAATCCCATTGACGATAGTCATGAACTAAAGAGGCTTTATATTTCGGGGTTTGCAGCCGGCGGAGTCTCTCTTGGCGACCTAGACCAAGATGGTTTGTTAGACGTCGTCTTAACAGCCGGGGCCCGGGCCAGTAAAATTTTCCGTCAAGTGAGTCCATGGAAGTTCGAAGAAGTGCCCTGGGATCCAAAACTCAGCAAACTTTGGTCCAGTGGAGCTGCCATCCTTGATATCGATAATGACGGTGACCTTGATATTTATCTCTGCAACTATGACACAGCCAACAGTCTTTACATTAACGTCACAAAGCCGGGTGGAGCTATCCAATTTGAGGAATGCGCAAAGGAATGGGGACTCGATATTGCCGATGCTAGCCTAAACCCCTCCTTCGCGGACTACGACGGTGATGGTGATTTGGATGTCTTCATTTTGACGAGCGAGTTCAAAAGAGCGAAAGGGAGGCCGAAAGAACTACCAGTGGTTGGCAAAAACACCGCTAACCCAAAGCTCAAGCCGGGATTCGAAAAATACTACACGCTCACCAAGCATGGTCCGGGGAATTACGTTTATTACAACGCCGGGCGGGAAAACATTCTTCTTCAAAGCCAGGTCGCCCAAGGAAAAAAAACATTTACCAACGTCTCCAAAGAGGCCGGGATCAAGGAGCGCACGTTTGGGCTATCATGCACATGGTATGACCACGACAACGATGGCGACCTGGACCTCTACGTCTGCAACGATTTTACCGATCCTGATCAGCTCTACCTTAATTTGGGGAACGGAACCTTCAAAGACGTCATTAAATTAGCTGCCCCCTACACCAGTTGGTATTCGATGGGATCGGATGCCGCAGATTTGGATGGTGATGGCCGGTTTGACCTAGTGATCGCAGACATGGGAATGACTTCCCACTACAAATCAAAAACCACGATGGGTGACATGAGCATCCACAAGGAATTCCTCGACACCGCTATTCCGAGACAAACAATGCGCAACACCTGCTTGCTCAATACCGGCACAGGACGTTTCAATGAAGTCGGTTACATAACCGGACTTGCTAACACGGATTGGACTTGGGCGGTCAAATGTCAGGATTTCGATTGCGATACTCTCACCGATGTTTTCTTTGCAAATGGAATGGCCCGAAGAACGAACGACTCAGACCGTCCAATGCCTCTCGAGTTTATGTTCGGCAACACCGAATACGATTTCTTTAAAACGAGTGACACAAGAGCAGAAGATAATTTGGTGTTTAGAAATAAAGGGGATCTAAAATTCGAAGATATGTCCGAAGATTGGGGCATTAAAGATCCCACCATGAGCTACAGCGCAGCCACTGGTGACATCGACAACGACGGTGACCCCGATCTACTCGTAGCCCATCTCGACCGGGCCGTTTCGTTTTACGAAAATACCAGCGGACCTGAAAGCAAACGCATCTCGGTAAGCCTCAAGGGCTCAAGCAGCAACTCACATGCCGTGGGAGGTTTAGTAAAAGTGACGAGCGGTGGAAAAACACAATCCAAAATGATCAGCCCGATGACTGGCTACATATCCTGCAACGAGCCAGTTCTGCATTTCGGATTAGGCGAGCATGAAAAAATCGAAAAA
>DCQM01000227.1:0-287 GCA_002323895.1 Akkermansiaceae bacterium UBA1518 | reverse complement strand
TGGTCATCGAATGGCCAGCCGGTGGAATCGAAACCTTCACAGATCTCAAAGTCGGGTTTCACTACACCGTAATCGAGGCCAAGGACCCACAAGAAGTTCGAAAGCGGGTCAAACCAAAACCAGAATTCGTCAAAGTAAAACTGCTCAAACAGAGTCGGCATCGCGAACTCCCCTTCGATGATTATTTTGAGCAGCCTTTGTTACCCTGGAAGCAATCCCAAATGGGTCCCGGGATCGCCTGGGCAGATATTGATGGAGACGGAGACGAGGACTGCCTCCTAGCCCAA